>NZ_JBEEQE010000001.1:0-319314 GCF_040137805.1 Pseudarthrobacter sp. B907
CAAACCCGAACACATCGCGGCGATCTGCGACTCCAAACCCGAGGTCTTCGCGCACAACGTCGAGACCGTGCCGAGGATCTTCAAGCGCATCCGCCCCGCCTTCCGCTACGAACGCTCCCTGGACGTCATCACCCAGGGCCGCAACCTCGGCATGGTCACCAAGTCCAACCTGATCCTGGGCATGGGCGAGACCCGCGAGGAAATCTCCGAAGCCCTGCGCGACCTGCACGAGGCCGGCTGCGACCTGATCACCATCACCCAGTACCTGCGCCCCTCCGAACGCCACCTCCCGGTGGACCGCTGGGTCAAACCGCAGGAATTCGTCGACCTGCAAAACGAAGCCAACGAGATCGGCTTCCTCGGCGTCATGTCCGGGCCCCTGGTCCGCTCCTCCTACCGCGCCGGCCGGCTCTGGGCCACCGCGATGCGCAAAAAAGGCTGGGACATCCCCGCCGAACTCGCCCACATCGAAAGCTCCGGCAGCACCCGCCAGGAAGCCAGCTCGCTCCTCGCGGGCGCCAACTGAGCGCCTGCTACGTACTAGGCTGTGGGCCCATGAGCACTTTCCCCAGCATGGATCCGGCCATCTTCGCGGCGGATCCGAAGGCGCAATTCGACGCCTTCCTCGACGAGCACCGGGCCGCCCTGCACGACTGCTTGGACGGGCTGAGCGAACAGGAGGCCCGGGCCTCCCTGGTTCCCTCGCGGACAACGCTGCTGGGGCTGGTCAAGCACGCAACATTTGTGGAGAAGGTCTGGTTCGACGAAGCCATCACCCGCCGGAGCCGATCGGAGATCGGCATCCCGGCGACCCCGGACGAATCCTTCATCCTGGACGACGGCGATACCATCGCCGTCGTCCAGGCCGCCTACGTCCAGGCCTGCGAGGACTCGCGCGGCCGGACCGTATCTCTGGGGCTCGACGACGTGGTTACCGGCAACCGCCGCGGGCCGCTGCCGCTGCGCTGGGTCTATCTGCACATGCTGCGGGAACTCGCCCAGCACTGCGGGCACGCCGACATCTTGCGTGAGCAGCTCCTCGCGGCGCGCGCCGGCGCAGCCGAAACGCAGGACGAAAGCTAGGCCCGGAGGCTGCCGAAGTCGCCGTCGTTGAGCGAGGCGTAGCGCCCGTATGCGCCCAGCACGGCACCCTCGATGGCGTCCACATCCAGGTGCGGGACCAGATCGTTGACCGCCCCCGCCGTCGCCGGGTCCCAGTCCAGGCCCAGGGCCGCGTAGCTGGCCTCGAGCACGGCCCGGATCGGCGCGGAGTTTTCCACGATGATCACCGAGCTGAACAGCCAGCCGCCGGAGACCACCCGCTGGGCGGTGCCGATGAGCTTGACTTGATGCCCCGGCACCGCAGGATCCTGCCCGTGGACGCTGAACTCCCCCGGGCAGTACTCGCCCGGGATCTCCCCGACGGCGGCGTTCACCCCGGCGTCACGCAGTCCTTGCGCCAGCAGTTCGCCGAACAACGAAAAGCGCCCCTTGGCGCCTGCGATCGCGTCGGTGTGCGGCTCGAGGTGGTCGATCACCAGCGTGCCCTCGTGGTACGCGGCTGCCCGGCCGCCGGCTTTCCGGATCAGGGGTTCGAACCCGAGTTCGCGGCAGGCCTGCGCCGCGGCCTCGAAGCCCGGAAGATGGGTGTCCCGCTGGCCGAAGGCGACCGTGGGCGCGGGCCGGTAGAGCCGCAGCATGGGCCCGGCCGCGCCCGTCTTCACCCGCTGCAGCAGTTCCAGGGCGAAGTCCAGGTCCGCCGCGGCGCCGAGCGAGTGCTCCTGCCGGAACACCCTCAGGGTCCGGGGTCCGGCCGCGGCCTGCTCCATGTTGTTATGCTCCCTTATGCTCATTCTGCAATTCCTGGTGGTGGCCGCCGCGTTCGCCGTGATTGACGCCGTCTGGCTCAAGTCGATGAACAAGTTCTACCGCCGGCACCTGGGACACCTGATGGCGGACAAGCCCCATCTAGGGTACGCCGTGGTGTTCTACGTGCTCTACATCGCCGGAATTGTCTTCTTCGCCCTCCGGCCGGCGCTCGACGGCGGAAGCTGGCTGACAGCCTTGGGCTATGGCGCCGCGCTGGGCGCGTTCGCGTACGCCACTTACGATCTGACGAACGCCGCGACGCTGAAGAAGTGGCCGCTGGCGATCGTCGTCGCGGACATCGCGTGGGGCGCGTTCCTGACCGGCCTGGCCACCGTTGTCGGCTGGCTCGTCTTCCACTAGCCGCCGCCGGGCGTCCCGCTGCTCAGCTTTTCCGCAGCGTCAGAATCTGTTCGGCGCGCCCGAAGGGTCCCTGCAGGTCATGCAGCACCGTGGAGGTCAGCCCGATGCCGTCCGTGCCGAAGGACACCTCGTTGTCCAGGCCCAGCCACTCCCCCTCAGGGCGGCGGTACATGTGGATCTGCAGGTCCAGGTTGGGGAAGGCGTAGCTGCCCTTGCCCGGCGGAACCCGTGCGGCAATGCCGTTGGCCGTGTCCACCAGGCCCACCAGCCGGGCCAGGTCGCTGCTGTCCGCCCGGTCCGTGAGCGGGTGGTCGGTGTGCAGCCAGACGGTGCCGGAGCCGGCCCGGTGGCCTTCGGCGATCCGCATTGTCAGGGAGGCGATGTAGCCGCCGGGCCAGACCGTGGCGGCGTCGTACGGTTCGCAGTCTTCCGGCGCGGGGATACCGGGGTCCTCGAAGGCGGCGACCGCGGAGGTGTCGGAGGTGATTATGCGCCAGGCCGTGGCCCGGATGGCCACGCGGCCGCCGGCCACGAGTTCGGCCTGCAGGAGCTCGATCGTCCGGCCGGGGCGCAATGTGGTGGTGGTGACCTCGAACTCGCCGCCCGGGATCAGGCCCAGGATCTCGTAGCTGATCCGGGCCATCCGCATGTCCTCGCGCGGCTCGTGCCGGGCCAGGGCGTCTGCCATGATGCCCGACGCCGGCGCCATGTGCTGTTCATGCGCATTCCAGGCACCCTGGGCGTGGATCGTGGAGCGGTACCGCCCGTCCCCCAGCACCTCGTAGTAGAAATCGCCCTCGGCCAGCACCGGTAGTTCAGCAGTCAACGTCGACCCTTTCGCAGCATCCATCAGAGAATCCAACCCACCTTATCGCCTCGGGACGCCGCGCTTCCGCCGCGCCTTTTGTCTCCCCGGACCGGCGGACTGGGTACACTCGGGAGCAGGCTTACCCCGACTATCCTGCGAAGAGGTGCTCCCCCTGATCCGCGTAATCAGCTACAACCTCCGCAAACACAAGGCCAGTGGCGAACTGGAGGCTTTGGCCGGCAGTTTCAATATCGATGCGCTCTGCCTCCAGGAATGTGACACCGAGGATCTGCCCGAGAGCATCGGGGACCTCCACCTCGCCGATGCGACGAGGGGCAACCGGCTCGGCCTGGCGATCTATTACCGCAAGGACCGTTTCACCGCGTATGAGACCAAGACTTTCGCGCTGAAGAAGTCGCTACATGACCACGTGCTGGCTCCTGCCCATGAGCGGCTCATCGGCACCCGGGTGGTTGACAACGAGACTGACCATGACCTCGTCATCGCGTCCTTCCACGCCGCGCCGCTCACGGCGTCGAACTCGCTGCGGCGGAACCAGATCCATGCCGCCCACGCGGAGCTGCTGAGCATGGGCGGGGGGCTGATGACTCTAATGGTGGGCGACTTCAACTACCCGTTTTTCACGAAATACCTCACCGAGCAGATGAAGGACGCCGGCTACGAGCTCTCACTCAGCGACCGGCGCACCTACACCCGCTACAAGGTGTTCAAGGGCCACTTCGACTTCGCCACCTCGCAGGGCCTCATGATCGAAAACGTCGAAACGCTCCCGCGTGGCGCCTCCGACCACCTGCCGATCCTCATCACGGCCGAATACGGCCAGAACGCACCAGGGGCTGCCGCGGGGTAATGCCCCTCCCCCGCCGGCCGCGGGGCAGCCGGCCGCGCATCGGCGTGGCCTCGCTGGCTGTCCAATTCCGGTAACCGCCGGGTGAACCCGGCCGTCCTGTGCGCGAACGTGTGATGAACAGCGCGTGAACTGACCCCCATATCGACCCGGGCGTAACCGTTTCGTGATCTACTTTTTGGCGTGAACTCTACCCGTGAGTAACTTGCCGGGCCCTCCCAGCGATTACCCCTGTAGCGGGCTGGCCGGGTCTCCTCCGGCGACGCGGGAAGTCAGCCCTGACGATAAAGGAATCCGAACGTGAACTTTTCAAGACGCAACTTTTTGGGCGTGGCAGGGACCGCTGCCGCCACGGCTTTGGCCACCGGCGGCACCCTCCGGGCCGCTACGGCCGCCGCGCCCGCGCTGCCGGCGCCCGCGGCCTCCGGAATCGAGCACATCATCGTCGTGATGATGGAAAACCGCTCCTTCGACCACTTCCTGGGCTGGATGCCGGGCGCGGACGGGAAACAGTCCGGGCTGAGTTACATCGACCGCTATGGCATTCCGCACTCGACCCACCACCTGACGGACTTCCAGGGCTGCGGCCACCCGGACCCGGACCACTCCTACGAGGGCGGCCGGATCCAGTACAACAACGGCAAGAACGACGGCTGGCTCCGGGCCGGTGAGAACGACGAGTTCGCCGTCGGATATTACGACGCCGCCGACGTCGACTTCTGGCGGCAGGCCGGCCCTGACTGGACGGTCTGCGACCGGTACTTCGCGGCGACCATGGCCGAGACCTACCCCAACCGCTTCTACCAGCACGCCGCCGCCACCGACCGGATCCATAACTCCTCGGCCACCAGCTCGCTGACCACGATCTGGGACCGGCTCGCCGCAGCGGGAGTGTCCGGCAAGTACTACTACGGCGACATCCCGTTCACCGCGCTGTGGGGCACGAAGTATTTGGGAATTTCGCACCACTACTCCGAGTTCCTTTCCGACGCCAGCGCCGGGACCCTGCCGGCAGTGTCCTTCGTGGATCCGCGGTTCACCGAGGAGGGCTCCGGCACCTCCGGGGACGACCACCCGCACGCCGATATCCGCTCCGGCGAGACGTTCCTCGCCGAGGTCTACAACGCGGTCACTTCCGGCCCGGGCTGGGCCAACACCCTGCTGGTGGTCAACTACGACGAATGGGGCGGCTTCTACGACCACGTCGCCCCGACGACCGCTCCGGACACCAGCCCGGACACCGCACTGCGCGGCTTCCGGGTTCCCTCCCTGGTGGTCTCACCGCGCGCCCGGCGCCGCTATGTCGCGCATGACGTCTACGACCACACCTCGGTCCTCAAGGCCATCGAATGGCGCTGGAACCTGCCGCCGCTGACCCCGCGGGACAAGGCCGCCCGCAACATCGCCGAAGTCCTCGACTTCGGCGCACCGGCCAATCTTGCCGCCCCCAAGTATCTGGTCCCGCCGTTTGTTGCCGGCCCGGCGTGCACCCCCGTGGGACCGCCGCCGGCCGAGGAATGGTCCGGACTGAAACAGAAAGCACTCGCCGACGGATGGAAGCTCCCGTGAACCCCACTACTCCTACAGCACCGCCCGCGCTGGAACGACGCGGCCGCCGCACGCTGCGGCGGCTCGCCGCTGCCGCCATGGTCGTGCTCGCAGCCGCCTCGCTCAGTTACGGCCCGCAGGCAGCCACCGCGGGCACCCCCGCAAGCACCGGCGCCGCTCCGGCCGCCACCAAAGCAGGCGGGTACCTGCCCGGGGCCAAGCATGTCTTTGTGATCAACCTCGAGAACAAGGGCTACGACGAGACCTGGGGTCCGGCGTCGGCCGCGCCGTATCTCTCGCAGACGCTGCGCGGCCAGGGCGTGCTGCTGAACCAGTACTTCGGCACGGCGCATAACTCCCAGCCCAACTATGTGGCCCAGATTTCGGGCCAGGGTCCGAACCCCCAGATGCAGGCCGACTGCCAAAACTACTCGCCGTTCGTCGGCAGCGGGACGGCCAGCCCGGGCCAGGCAGTCGGCGACGGCTGCGTCTTCCCGGCCAGCGTCCCCACCGTCGCGGGGCAGCTCAAGGACGCCGGGAAGACCTGGAAGGGGTACATGGAGGACATGGGAACCCCCTGCCGGCACCCCGCGCTGGGCGCCGTCGACGACACCCAGAAGGCCAAGGTCGGCGACCAGTACGCGGCGCGCCACAACCCGTTCGTGTACTTCGCCGGCATCACCGGTTCGCCGGATTGTGCTAAGAACGACGTCGACCTGTCCGCCCTGAAGACGGACCTCGCCTCGGTCGCCACAACCCCGAACTTGTCGATGATCACGCCGAATCTGTGCAATGACGGCCACGATTCCCCGTGTGTCGACGGGCGGCCGGGCGGCCTGGCCAGCGCCGACGCCTGGCTCAAGCAGTGGGTTCCGGCCATCACCGCCTCTCCCGCGTTCAAGCAGGACGGGGTCCTGGTGATCACCTTCGACGAGTCTGACGGCCCGCAGAGCGACGCGAGTGCGTGCTGCGGCGAGGGCCCTGGCCCGAACTCGCCGATGCCCGGCATTACCGGCATGGGCGGCGGCCGGGTCGGCGCGCTGGTCCTCTCGCCCTTCACCAAGGGCGGTACGTGGTCCACCACCCCCTACAACCACTACAGCCTGCTCGCCAGCATCGAGGACACCTTCGGCCTGCCCTACCTCGGGTACGCCGGGACGCCGGGGCTGAACCGCTTCGGCCTCGACGTCTACAACGCCGGGGTCTAAAACAGGTCCCGCAATGAACGGCAAACGCCCGGCCGGTGCTCCTGCACCGGCCGGGCGTTCGTGTTCACGGTGGCCCCCGTTGACCCGCACGTTCAGTGGATGAGACCCGACACAAGGTTAATGGTGGTCGCCAGCACGATGGCGCCGAGCAGATATGACAGCAGCGCCTGGCGCAACACCGTAGTGCGGATGGCGTCCGTTTTGAGATCGGTATCCGAAACCTGGAACGTCATCCCTACGGTGAAAGCCAAATAGGCGAAATCCAGGTAACGCGGAAGCTTGTCCTCATTGAAGTCGACGCCGGTTTTGTCCCGGTAATAGATGGAGGCGTAACGCAGCGTGTACAGCGTATGCACGAGCATCCAGGACAGAGCCACGCTACCCAAAGCCATCCCGATAATGGCTGCCTTCGTCCCGCCCTCGGCATTGGATGCGTCCAGCAGAATCAGGGCAACCCCGCCGAAGCTGGCCACCGTGGCCGTCAGGACAAGAAGATCGGAGACGCCCCGGCTCGGATCCTCGCGCCGGGCGTGCGCCGCCGTCGCCTCGGCTTGCAGTCCACCGATGACCGCCCAAACCCATATCAGGTAGGTCAACGACGCCGCCGCCCACCCCGTCGCGGGCGCGTAGGCCCACGACTTCAATACCCCGACCGCCAGCCCCGTTCCCAGGCCGACGACGGCCATCACCAGAACCCTGAGCCGCGAATGATGGGCCCGGCTATTGAAACTTCTGCCGTGATTTCCCGGTAATCTGTTTGCACTCATGCTGCGATCATGTCATTTTGCCGGGCATTAAGACCTCCCGGACGCGCCGCGGGTTTTGGCGCCGCGGCGCAGGACGCTGCCGGCCAGCCGGAAGCGCTCCCGGAGAGCAAGGTCGGGCAGGTAGGCGCGGGTGAGCGCGCTGGCAATGCCGGGTAAGGCCGCCGAGTCCGGATAGACCATGTACAGCGGGGCGTACAGCGGACGGAACTTCCCCTTGAAAGCCAGAAGGGACCGGAAGCCGTAGAGGGGCTCCAGTGCCGACCCCAGGCGGTCAAGCAGACGCTCCAGGCGTCCGGCTTCGTCCGGTCCGGCGTCGCGGAGCCGGATTTGCTCCTCCCCCGGGGCATGGGCCAGGGGTGCGCCGGAGAGACTGATGAAGTCGAAACCCTCGTCCCGGAAGCTCAGCGCAGCGGAGGCGATGAGGAACTCGATGCCCGGCCGGAATCCTGAGCTTCGGCCGCGCATGAGGTCCAGCGTCCATCCCGCAATGCGTCCGTCCCGGTAGACCGGCAGCCATGACGTGACCGCGTGAACGTGGTGCCGGACGTCGATGGCGAGCAGGCAGCGGACTTCGGGGTCGTTCAGCTCCTCGACACCCCCAAGGGTGAAGCCCATCTCGGGCATCTTCCGGTCGGCCACCCATTCCTCGGAGATGGCCTGGATCTGCGCCTGGATTGCCAGCGTCGCGGCGGGATACCGCACCCACTCGGCGCTGATGCCTGCCTTCGCGGCGTTGTTCATCGCCGTCCGAATATCCTGGAACTGCTTGCCGCGGAAGGACAGGCCCGCCAGGGGAAGAATGGTCTCCTGGGCGACCTGCACCGAATCCCAGCCCAGGGAGGACGCGGCCTCACGGACTTCGGTGTGCACGGAGTAGAAGCACGGACTCCATCCGTTGGACCTGCAGTACGCGGCGAATTCGTTCACCTCATCGCCGGTCCCGGACCCCGGTCCGACCGGCCCGCCAAGGGTCAGCGCGATACCGGCGATGACCCGGTAGGCGACAAAGCTCTCGCCGCTGCTCGAAAACCAGTAAACGTTACCCGGCCACGTCGTCATCCACGAGATGGAGCTTCCCCGGCCGGCCCGAAGGATCGCCCGGGCCCGGTCAATATCGGCACCGCTGCGGGGGTGGGCCGGACGCAGGAACGAGGTCAGTATCCACCCCCCGCTGATGACCCAGAAGGCGATTCCGACGCCCTCATAGAGCAACACGGCCGGGGTACTTTCGGGGAAAAACGCCGGCGGCAGGTCCACGGTAAAGCCCAGCGGAAGGAATCTGTCCGGGACGTCAGCCACCAGGTCAGCGAGCGTCGGGTCGGGGCTGAAGCCCGGAGCCAGCGCCACTCCGAGGAGAACGTAGAGAACACCGAGAAGTCCCGCCAACCCGAGGACCCGCAAGGCCAGTCGCCGGTACGTCCCGCGCGGCGCAGCAACCGGAAACATCGGCTGGCACGCCAGCAGCACAGCAAAGAGAATGACTGGCAGGAGCAGCGGGAGCACCAGGGTCAGCGGATGGGTCCGGCCGCCCACCCGGCTGGCGTCCACCAGTTCCCCGGCGACCGTGTTGGGACCGGCCGCCTGCAGGACCCCGACCATAGTGATGAGCGCCAGGACCGACAAGGCGGCCTGGACCAGCACAGCACCGAACCAGGCCGCCCGGCGCCCCCGGCGCAGGCCTTCAGCCAGCAGCAGCAACAAGAACGACGGCACGATCGCCATAAAGATGGCCCCGCCTCCGGCCCTCAGCTGCAGGAGCATGGCCTCGCACTCCCGATGCTGGGCGGGGATGGCACACACGCTCTGCAACGTCTGGGGATCCACCGGCTGGATATCGGTGAAGATCAAACGCAGCACAGCGAGCGGACCCGCCGCGTGCGGGGTCAGACCGGCAACCACCGGCCCCACCGCCGACACCGCTACCAGCAGCGCTATCAGCACCCGCCCTTCGTGCCGGGAGCTGACCGGACGCCGGAGCCGGGGTCTGCGGCCAAGGAGCACGGGGCCCAGCAACGCGCCGGCAGCGCCAGCCCCAAGACGGACCAGGTCCGTGAACCCGCCGCTGTAGAACGCCAACAGGATAAGCAGGCCGAACAGTCCCAGCCGGATCCGGCGCCTCCACAGCGGCCCCATCGACGCCGTCGCAGCCAGGAGGGAGCCGTAGACCATGGCGCTCGGACCCAGGAAGTAGGTTGCATCCAGGCCCCGGGCCCAGCTCCCCATCAGGAGCCTCGTTGCCTCCCAGACGCCGGTGGCGGCCAGAACGCCGGCAACCTGGGCCGCGATGGCTGCGAGCGCCAGCTTCAGGCTGCCGATCTGGCGTTCCACAGGGACGCCGACCAGCAGCACGAGCACTGTTCCCAGAATGTAGCCCGGCAGGTTCCGGGCCCAGAGGGCGGAAGCCAGCACGGCGGTCCAGTGGTCGGGCCAGAAATGCGCCGTAGCGGCCACCTCTGCCTTCAAACCCGGCGCCGGCCCCTCGAAAATGCTCGACGACGCGGCGCCGACGATCCAGAAGACAGCGACAAACCCGAGGGTCACCGGCGCGCTCCGCAGTGACGAGAAAACCCACCATGGCGACCCGCTGCGACGCGTCCGCTTCGCCCCGTGGACTGGCGTCGACACTGGAGCTGGCAAAGGGCACTCCTTTCAGGACATCGGAGCTTCAGTTACCCCGTCCCGTTGCTACCATTTGACCACTCCAGCCCGCACGGCAACAGGGGCCCCCGACCGGCTGCCCTTGGCACCTCCGGATCACCCGCAGGAGGGCCGGCACCCATCGGACTCCCAGCGTTTTCCGCGGTCTGCAGTGTTATAACGTCCTAAGAGGGACGCGCGTGATGGAGGGGACCCCATGCAGCAGCTGCTCGGCCTGAACGTCGTGGATCAAACCCTGCTCTACGCCTTCTACGGGCTGTCGGTACTCGCCTGCCTCTACCTCGCGGTCCGGAGGCCGCCCCCGCCGCGCTGGTTGCTCGTGGCGTTTGCGGGGCTGGTGGGCGGGGCCCTCGCAGGTGCCATCACGCTCTTTATCTGCGAAGTCGTGGTCAACGTGTTCGGACTGCCGCTGGAGTCCGATACCCGCGTCTGGGTTATCTCCGCCTTCGCCGGCGTCGGCCTCGCGGTGGTAAACCTGTGGCGTTCGCGCTGGTGGCGAAAGGCGGCAGCCGTGATCGCCGTGCTGGTTTTCGTCTCGACGGCGGCCTTGGCAATCAATGCCGGCTACGGGCTGAACCCCACCCTGGGTGCCATGCTGGGGCTGAACCAGGCCCAGCACCTGGCCCTGCCTGCGCTCAACCCGAAGGCCCGGCAGGACAGCAGTGTTGCGCTGTGGCAGAGCTGGACGCCTCCGGCCGGGATGCCGGCCACCGGCAGGAGCGGGGCCGTATCGATCCCGGCAACCGCCTCGGGTTTCCGCGCCCGGGACGCGTATCTGTACCTGCCGCCTGCGGCCCTGGTTGCCGATCCGCCGCCCCTTCCGATCATCATCATGATGATGGGCCAGCCGGGAGGGCCTGAACAAAACAAATCCGCCGTCCAGGAACTCAACGCCCTCGCCCAACGCAACCACGGGCTGGCTCCGCTCTTCCTCACCATCGACCAGCTGGGCAATCCCTACCAGAATCCCGTCTGCGTCGACTCGGACAAGGGCAAGGTGTACACCTACGTCACCACCGACGTCGTCAATTTCATCCGTACCAGGCTCAATGTCTCGAGCGCCCGCGTCCAGTGGGCGGTGGCAGGCTACTCCAACGGCGGGGAGTGCGCCCTCTCGTTCGGGGCCAAGAGGCCGGAGCTCTTCGGGTCCCTGCTGGACATTTCCGGCGAGCTCGAGCCAATCGACGGCTCTCCCGACAACACCGTGAAGACCATTTTCGGGGGGAACCAGGCGGCCTTCAACGCCGAGAAGCCTGCCACCATCCTCAAGGCGCACCAGTACAGCGACTCGCTCGCCATTTTCACCAGCGGCGCCTTGGATCCGGTGTACGGGCCGCAGGCCGCCGCCGCCGAGGGGTTCGCTAGGGCCGCCGGCATGACAACCCGCCGGTTCGTCGGCGAAGGCATCGGCCACCGCGGCGACTCGGTGGATTACGGTCTCAAAACCGGGCTGCCGTTGCTGTACGAGAGGTTCGGACTGATTCCGCCGGGAAGTTCTTAAGCGTTTCTTAAGCCGGGGGGCAAAGACTGGGATAGGACGCGTGACCGCGCGCCGCCGCCCCCGAGCCGGAGGATTCCATGACTGGACCCGTCCCTGACAGCCGCCCTGCACCAGCCCGCCTTCCCGACGCGCGTTCCGCCGCCGGGCAGCGTTTTCGGGCCCTGCCCCAGGCCCGCCACTGGCTGTCCCTGGGTGCGCTGCTTTGCGTTGCGGTCATGGCGCTGGGCCTGGCCGTGCAACTGGTGCCGGGCGACACCGCAGCCGAGCTGGGCGTAGACCAGGGACTCAGCCTGCACCACGCCGCAGCGCTGACCGCCGTCGCGATGGGCATCAACGTGCTGTTCGGGCCCGTGGCCGGACTCGCGTTAGTCGGCGCCGTGGCCCTCTACCTCTGGCTGGTCCGCCGCGATCTGGTGAAGGCCGTAGCGTTCGGCGTTGTGGCCTGCTCGGGCTGGGCGGCCAGCGAAGTCTTCAAGCTCCTCATCTCCCGCCCGCGGCCCGACCCGACCCTGCTCTTCGACCCGCTCGCGCCGGAGACAGGCGCCGACAGCTTCCCCAGCGGCCACGTCGCCTTCGCCGCCGCGCTGGCCTTCGCGCTGTATTTCCTCGCCCGCGGAACCCGCTGGTCCACGGCCGCCGCAGCCGCCGGCGCGGCCATGTCGCTCATCGTGGCCTGGTCCAGGCTGTACATCGGCGTCCACTACCCCACCGACGTCGCCGCTTCCTTCCTCGCCACGGGGGCCGCAGTCGTGTTGCTCGCCGGGCTATGGAACCGGTTCGGCCCCCGGACCGTGGAACGCCTGCCCGACGCCGTCTTCCTCCGTTCCAGCCGACCCTAAGGACCTTCCCATGCCTGGTATTTTGACCTCGGGGCTTGCCCCGGCCCTGGCCGCCGCCGGAACACCGTCCCTGCTGGACCCGGCCAGCCTGCTCGCGGGGCTCGGCCCCGCGGCACTCGGCGTAATCGCCGCGATGGTGTTCATCGAGTCCGGTGTGCTGTTCCCGTTCCTGCCCGGCGACTCCCTGCTCTTCACCGCCGGCCTGCTGCACCAGCAGCTGCACCTGACCCTGCCCGTGCTGATCGGGGTGGTCACGGCCGCCGCCATCGCGGGCGACCAGGTCGGTTACATGCTGGGCCGCACCTTCGGGCGGCGATGGTTCAAGGACGACGCGAGGATCCTGAAGACCGCCCACCTGACCGCAACGGAGGAGTTCTTCCGCCGCCACGGCGGCGCCGCCGTCGTCCTGGCCCGGTTCGTCCCCATGGTCAGGACGTTTGCGCCGCTAACCGCGGGAATCGGCCGCTACGGGTACAAGGCCTTTACCCTCTGGAACGTCGTGGGGGCGCTGGCCTGGGCCACCTCCGTGACCTTGCTGGGCACCTGGCTGGGCCACTATGAGATCGTCGCCAAGAACATCGACGTCATTGCAGTGGTGATGGTCCTCGTCTCCGTCGTGCCCTGGGTAATCCAGCTGCTCAAGCGCCGCCGCAGCAGCCGCGACACGGACGGCGCCGGACTGAACCGGGAACCGGCCACGGAAGAATAGGGCCCATGACACTCGCTGACCGGCCGGCCCTGCTCCTCGTCGAGGACGACCCCGTCCTGGGCCCGCTGATCGCCGAACTGCTGGAGCCGGACTACCGCGTCCGGCTGGCCGCCACGGGCCAGGACGGCCTGCACCTCGGGCTGACCGAGCCGTGGGACGTGCTGGTGATTGACCGCGGACTGCCCGTGATGGACGGCATTGCCGTGATAGCCGCCCTGCGGTCCAAGGGAATCGCCACGCCCATTCTGATTCTGACGGCGCTGGGCGAACCGGACGAGAAGGTCCGGGGCCTCGACGCCGGTGCCAACGACTACGTGACCAAACCGTTCGACGCCGGCGAGCTGGCCGCGCGTCTCCGCGCCCTCACCCGCAGCTACTCCCGGCCCGCGGGCCCCGTCAGCATCGGCGACTGGGAGCTCGATCCGGCGTCGCGCTCGGTCCGCTCCGTCTACGGAGCCGTGGTATCCCTCACGGCGAAGGAAGCCGAGCTGCTGGCGGCGCTCGCCGCCGAACCCGACAGGGTCTTTACCCGCGATGAACTTCTCGCGGGCTTCTTTGATCCCACTGACCAACCCGGCGTGATCGACACCTACGTCCACCACCTCCGCCGGAAAATCGCCCGGACCGTCATCCGAACCGTCCACGGCGTCGGATACCAGATCGGCGAGGCCAATGACTAGGAAAGCCCATGACTAAGGAAACCCCGCCGGGAGGAACGCCGGACCAGACCACCCTGCGCAAGGCCTCGCTCAAGGTGGCCGTCCGCATCAGCGCGGCCTGCGCGGTGATGGTGCTTTGCCTGCTCGCAGTCGCCGCCCTGTATCTCATGAACAAGCTGGCCCGTCCGGAATTGCCGCCCCCGGCGCCGGCGGGGACCACGTACACCTACCTCGATTCCAGGGACCTTTTGGAGGCGATGGTCATCGCCGGGGTAGCCGGGATTGCACTGGCCGGCCTCGTGGGCTGGCTCAGCGCCCGCAGCGCCATTCGGCCGCTGGGCGAGGCACTGGCCCTGCAGCGCCGGTTTGTCCAGGACGCCAGCCACGAACTCCGCACCCCGCTGGCCATCCTGGACACCCGGATCCAGCTTGCGCAGCGCGGCGCCGCGGCGGATTCGCGCCCGGGCCGGGAGCTGGCCCGGATCCGCGAGGACACTGCCCGGCTCACCGACATCGTCAACGAACTGTTGCTCGCCGCTACGGCGGACGCCCCGGATCCCGCGGCCGGGCCGGCGAATTTGGTTGACCTGGCCGACGTCGCCGCCGCCGTCGCTGAAAGTCTCCAACAACTCGCCGCGGCCAGTGACGTCCGGCTGGAATTCTCCGCGGCCGGCCGGCCGTCGGCCAGGATCGACGCGAACGCGCTGCGCCGCGCAGTGCTGGCGCTGGCGGACAACGCACTCTCCCACACCCCGCCCGGCGGCCGCGTCACCATTTCAGTGGCCGCCGAGCAGCAGCACGCGGTGATCACCGTGGCGGACACGGGCGCCGGGATCACCGGCGTCGACCAGAACAGAATCTTCGAACGTTTCGTCAGGACTGCAGGCCCCGACGGGTCACGCGGGCAGCGCAGCTACGGCATCGGGCTGTCCCTGGTCCGCGAAATCGCCATGGCGGCCGGCGGTTCGGTGGAGGTGGCCCGGACCGGGGCCGATGGAACCGTGATGAGGCTCATCCTCCCTGCCGCCGGTGACTGAGACCGCAGGGGTGGTCAGTTGGCGGCCGCGGCCGACGATCCGCCCCGCTCTTTGACCGGGGAGCCTGCCGGCTCCAAATCCGTCCTGGCGAGCAGCGCGGCCACCACCTCCGCCACAATGTCTTCCTTATCGCGCTTCTTCGCGTCCTCCATCTGGGCGACTTCGACGCGGGCGGCCTGCCAGGCGGACCAGTGGCCGGAGACGAGGGCCCAGAGCGATAGGGCAGAGACGTACACGACGGAGTCCAGCCAGCCCATCATCAGGGAAATAGGGATCATGAGGATCCAGAGGATGGCCAGCCACCCGTTGACCCTCCGCATGAAGACGGGATCCCCCTGCACCATCGCCCAAAGACTCTTTACCGGGCCCACGCATTCTCCTCACATCGGCGGTAGGACAATCCTGCCGTCGGGGACTTTAGCCACGGATTCTGAGAACAGGCTGAGAGCCGTAAACGGGGGGTAGCCCTGCGGCAACCCGCCGGCCGCAACGCAGGTCGACGCCGGGCAGTTACGGGCACCCGGCGCGCGCGGGACTAGTCTCATTCCATGGTGAGTGACTCTGGAATGACGGTGCGCGCCGCCGCCGGCGCGCCATGACCTTCCTGACCCTGGCGCTGATCGCCGTCGTCGCGCTGGCCGGGCCCCTCCTCGCGCTGCCGGTCCGCTGGAACCTGCCGGTGGTCCTGGGCGAATTGCTGGCCGGCGTCCTGATCGGGCGCACTGGGCTCGCGCTGGTCGACCCGGCGGATCCGACGTTCAGCTTGTTGGCCAACATCGGCTTTGCGCTCATGATGTTCGTGGCCGGAACGCACGTACCGGTGCGGGATCCGCAGATCCGTTCCGCCCTTGGCCAGGGGGCACGCCGCGCCGCTCTGGCGGCCATCGCGGCCGCCGTGGTTGGCACCGGCCTGGGCCTGGCCTTCGGCACCGGGCACGCACCGCTGTACGTTGTGCTCCTGGCCTCCTCGTCTGCCGCGCTGGTACTGCCAATTGTCGATTCCCTTCGCCTGGGCGGACCACAGGTAATCGCCATGACGGCGCAGGTGGCCATCGCGGACATTGCCTGCATTCTCGCGTTGCCGCTGGCTGTGGACCCGCCAAACGCCGTCCGCGCCGCGCTGGGGGCGCTCGCAGTGGGGGTCTGCGCCGTCGCCCTCTTCTTCACGCTGCGCTTGCTGGAGCGCCGCGGGACCCGCCAGCGCATGCATCGCCTCTCTGAGGACCGCAAGTTTGCGCTGGAGCTCCGCATCCAACTGGCGCTCCTCTTCGCCCTGGCCGGAGTCGCAAACTTCGGGCACGTCTCTGTCATGCTGGCCGGCTTCTCCTTCGGTCTGGTTGTGGCGGCCGTCGGCGAACCCCGACGCCTGGCGCGTCAGCTCTTCGCCGTCAGCGACGGATTCCTCGGTCCGATCTTTTTTGTCTGGCTGGGATCGTCCCTGAACCTGCGCGACCTGGCCGGCCACCCGGACATGGCGGCCCTGGGCCTCTCACTGGGCGTCGGTACCGTACTCCTGCATGCCGGCCTGAGGGCGTTCGGCCTGCCCCTGCCGCTCGGTGTGCTCTCCGCGGCCCAGCTGGGGATCCCGGTGGCGGCGGCCAGCATCGGCGCGCAACTCCACGTCCTGCAACCCGGCGAGGATGCGGCCCTGCTCCTCGGCGCCCTCGTCACCATTGCCGCCAGTTCCTTGGGCGGAGCGCGTTCCGCACGGTCCTTTGCCGCGCCGCTCAAATCCTGAAACAGCGCTGGGCCACGACCTCCGCCCCTGGTAAAAATTGGGAAATCGTGCAGTCACTGGGGGTTTGCTACCCGCAAGTAGCCCGCCTTAGCCAGAAACCGCTGCACAAACGTGCAAAGGTGGTGCGCGCAATGACCACTTTCCTAGGCTTGAGTGATGGACGTGAGCCGGATCACAGGGGGGCGGATCCCTAACTCACCCCATCCACGCTGACCCCTCACAGCCGAGGGGCCCAACCGAAGAGGTATTACCGTGTCCCAGCTCAACAACACTTCCCGCCCCAAGCGCACGCTGGCCAAGTCCGCGGCCCTGGGGGCGATTGCGCTCCTGTGCGGATCCCTGGCGGCAGCACCGGCAGCCACCGCCAGTACCGTGGATGTTTCCCCTCCCGGCGCAAACGACTGGTCGTGCAAGCCCTCCGCGGCGCACCCCAACCCGGTAATCCTTGTCCCTGGAACGTTCGAGAGCATGGCCAAGAACTGGGCCACGATGGCGCCGGCCCTCAAGAGCGAGGGCTACTGCGTCTACGCCCTGAACTACGGGACCACCAACGGCATTGACGCCACCGGCCCGATCGCGGACTCGGCCGCGCAGCTGGCCCCGTTCGTGGACGCCGTATTGGCCTCGACCGGGGCAAAGACGGTCGACCTCGTGGGACACAGCCAGGGCGGCATGATGCCCCGTTACTACATGGGCTTCCTGGGCGGCGCGAAGAAGGTCAACCAGCTTGTCGGCATCGCCCCGTCCAACCACGGCACCCAGGGGCTGATTACCCCGGCGCCGGGCTCCGTGCCGCCGGCCACGTCTTTGGGCGGCTCGAACTGCCAGGCCTGCGCAGACCAGCAGGCGGGTTCGCCGTTCCTGACCAAGCTGAACTCCATCGGGGACACCGTGCGCGGGCCGGCCTATACCGTCATCTCGACGACCCACGATGAAGTGGTCACGCCGTACCAGAGCCAGTTCCTGGCCGGTCCGGCGGAGAAGGTCACCAACATCACCATCCAGGACAAGTGCCCTGCGGATGTGATCGAACACGACCAGACGCCCAATGACCCGGTAGTCCAGCAGTTGGTCTCCAACGCGCTGGGTCGTCCGGCCGGCCAGCCGGCCGACCCTGCCTTCCAGCCCAGCTGCCTGTAGGCGCAGCGTCGGGGTAATTCCCGGAGTTGCAGGGGGCGGGCGGACGTAGAATCGATCATGAGTCTCGTCCGCCCGCCTGCCGCCCGGAACTAAGCCGGGCCCGCCGTGCGCCGCCGCCGTTGGCTAGGCAGTGCCCCGCCCGGCCTCAAAACTGTCCTCGACTACGAACGGTCCTGGCTCAAATCCGACCTGGCTGCCGGAGCCGCCCTGAGCGCAGCCCTGATCCCGGCCGGCATGGCGTACGCCCAAGCAGCCGGGCTGCCCGCTGTCACGGGCCTCTACGCCTCGGTGATTCCCTTGCTGGCGTACGCCGTCTTCGGCCCCTCGAGGGTACTGGTCGTGGGGCCGGACTCCTCGCTGGTCCCAATGATCGCCGCCGCGATCCTGCCGCTGGCGGCGGGGGACTCCGGCCATGCCGTGGCCTTGGCGGGGGTGCTGTCCCTGCTGATCGGGCTGATGCTGGTCGTGGGCAGGTTCCTCAATCTCGGGTTTGTCACGGGCCTGCTGTCCAAGCCCATCCGCGTGGGCTACCTCAATGGAATTGCCCTCGTCGTGATCGCCAGCCAACTGCCCAAGCTGTTCGGCGTCCCGGCCACCGGCGGCTCCCTCGCGGACAGCCTCGCCGGGACAGCCCGCCAATTGGCCCAGGGCACGGTCCAACCCCTAGCTCTGCTGTTCGGGGCCGGCACCATCGCGATCATCCTCGGCTGCCGGGCGCTGCCCTGGAAGGTTCCCGGGGTACTGCTGGCGGTACTGGCGTCCATGGCGGTCGCAGCGACGGCGGGCCTGGAGTCCGCCGTGCCGGTGGTGGGTGAACTTCCGGCGGGGCCGCCCGCGACCGATCTTGGGAGTGTCCCCCCGGCGGAGGTCCTGGCCCTGCTCGGCCCTGCGGCCGGCATCGCGCTGATCGCGTTCGCGGATACCTCCGTGCTGTCCAAGAGCCTCGCACGCCGCCGTGGCGCCCACGTGAACGGGAACCAGGAAATGGGCGCCCTCGGCCTGGCGAACGCCGCGTGTGGACTCTTCGGCGGGTTTCCGGTCTCCGGGAGCGCCTCGCGCACCCCGATCGCGCTCGAGGCGGGCGCCCGGACTCCGCTGAGCGGCGTGATCGCGGCAGCCCTGGTGGTCCTGTTTATGGTGGCGGCCCCCGGGGCCACCTCATTCCTGCCCTCCAGCACCCTGGCCGGCGTCGTGATCGTCGCGGCAGTCTCGGTAATCGACCTGAAGACATTGGCTCGGCTGGTCAGGATGAGCCGGACCGAAGCGGCGCTGCTGCTGGCGACGTTCCTCGGCGTCGCCTTTGTGGGCGTTTTGGAAGGGGTGGTGGTCGCGATTGGCCTGTCCCTGATTGCCTTTGTGCTGCGCGCCTGGGATCCCTACCGGACGGAACTGGCCAGTGTCGAGGACATGCCCGGCTACCATGACCTCAACAGGCACCCGGAGGGACACCGGGTGCCCGGACTGGTGATCGCACGCTTCGATGCCCCGCTGTTTTTCGCGAACGGCGCCGTGTTTGCCGAGCACATCCGGACGCTCGTGGCGCACGCCCCCGCTCCGGTGCGGTGGGTGGTGGTCGCCTCGGAGGCCATCACGGATCTTGACACCACCGCCCTGGACGATCTGGTGGAACTCGACGACGAACTCGCCCGGAAAGGCATCAGCCTGGTGTTTGCGGAGATGAAGGGTCCGATCAAGGACCGGCTGATCCGATTCGGCGTGAGCAGCCGGTTCGGACCCGACCATTTCTTCCCGACGGTGCACAACGCCGTGCGCTCCTACCGCAAGGAATTCGGCCTCCCGTCGCCCTAGCCCCGGCGCCGGCGCCGGCCCCTCAGCCGCGCAACGGAATGACGTCCACGCTGCCGTCGGCTCCCGCGATAACAAGCACCCGTTTGGCGCTCACCCCGGCCAGTGCCTCGGCCAGGCCGGCGCCCGAGGGCACCCGCGGCGCACCGCCGCCGGTACCAGGCACCCCCTCTCCCGTTGCGGAAGCGGCCGCGGTCAGTACGGGCACGCCGACGTCGGCCCGGCTCCATAGCGTGACGCCGGCCCCGGTCAGCTCTTCGACTGCCCGGCGCAGCGGCTCGGGGTCGGGACCGGCCACCAGGATCACGTGCCCGATCGTGCGTTTGCGACCGGTCCCCGCCGCCGCCTGACGGGACCGGTCCTGCCGCCAGACGGCGAAGTGGTACCCGGCGGCCAGAGCAGTGGCCACCAGCAGCCCCAGCGGCGCACGGATCCGGTCCACCAGGCTGCCGCCCGTTACATCGGCCAGGAAGAACTCGAAGAGCCGGTACCCGATCACCAGCAGGGCGACCAGGGCCACCACGGCGCTGAGGCCGAACACGGCGACAAGGTAGACACGCCGTCCCGTCGGAACCGCGGTATCCTGCCGGTGCTGCCGTGCCGGCCGCCACGCCAGCCACCACACCGCCCCGCCCACCACGAGCGAACTGATGCCGCCCAGCAGCAGCGTGCGGGCATTGCCGCCGGCGAGCGGCGAAACCGCGATGGACAGCGCCGCATTCACGATCACGCCGACGCCGGTCGCGGCCGCCGCCAGCGCCACGCCCGAGGTCACCAGCACGCCGGCCTGCCGGGTCCGCTCGGAGCGGCCGGTCGCGGCGGTGCGGTAATACCGCCAGACCAGCGCGCCGACGGCGGCCGCAGCTATGGCGGCGGCGAGCGGCGACAGCAGTTCCAGCAGGGGGTCTTCCCGGTCAAAAGCCAGCCGCAGCAGCACAAAGAGGACCGTCCCCGCACCACCCAGGGCGAGCAGCCCGGCCGCCAGCACGCCCAACACGATAAGCCCCACGTCGGCGAACCCACCGCGGAGCCGGCGCGCGCCGCCGCGGGCCCAGTGCCACCACCACACCAGGGCTCCCCCGGCCGCCCAGACCAGGTCCTGGAGGGCCGAGCGCCACCAGGGATCCACAGCTGCCGTCAGTTCTAGGGACCCCCGGATTGCGACATCGAGCAGGGCAGCCAGCGCCGTCACCGCGCCGCCGACGCCGATCCCCAGCCCGAAGTAGGTGCCGATCACGGCCGGCACGCTCGAGAGTTCGAGCGGCCCCCGCACCGGGTGCCGCCACATCCAGCGGTGCCACACCCACACCAGGGCCCAGACCAGCCCGACGGACAGCGGCGCCCGCCACTCCGGATTCTCGTCGCCGATGAACGAGGCCGCCATCGCCAGCAGGGACGTCACGAAGATGACCAGGGACACTGTGTAAACCGCCGCCACGTAGAGGCCCCACGACGGCGCTTCCCGCTCCCCGGCCTCGTCGAGCCGCCGCCAGATGAGCCACCACAGCAGCGCGGCGAGCGGGCCGCCGATCAGGGTGAACGCCAGAGACAGCGCCAGCCCCGCCACACCTTCCCCCGCCAGTACCTGCCCGGCGCGCAGCAGCCGCTCCAGCAGGCCGCCGAGCCCGTTGGCGGCGATCACCACCAGGGCGAACAGCAGCACGAACACCACCAGACGGCGGACCTTGGCCTGGGCAGACCCGGCGGCAGGGCCGGTGTGGGTCCGTGCGGCGCTCACTTTTTCACCCCGGGGCCGGTACAGGTCTGGAGGCTGTAAGGGAGTTCATTGATCATCCATTTGCCCGCCACCTTCACGAGGACAACCACGGCGTCCTCGGCAAATTCAGAGGGGCCAAACGGGCCCTCGGCGGACGAATGCACAATCGAGATCTTCACCGTTGCCGTCTCGCCGCGCTCGGTCGTGGACACCAGAACCACCCGGCTGGCCTGCGCGCCGCCGTAGTAGTTGGCGCACCGGGACCGGGCGTTGTCGGTGAGGTAGGCGTCGGCCGCGGCGGGATCGGCGTCGATGACCGCCTTGCTGTAGCGCTGCACGACGCCGGCCGGGGACGCTTCGTCCAGTGGCTGCGGTTCTCCACGAAGGAAGACCACGGCCAGCGCCACTGCCACCAGGACGGCGATCGCCGCTACGATGCCCAGCAGGACCCTGTCCGGCCGGCGGTGTCCGGGGGCCGGTGCCGGCTCCGGAACCCTTGTTTTGTCGTTCTGTGGCGCTGCCGGCGGTCCGGGATCGTACGGTGGTTGACTCATGCCGTCAGTATGGATGCCCGCCACAGCACCGTCATGGTGTCTTTAGGCCCTTTCAGCCCCGGCGCGCGTCGACGACGCTGGCAGCAAACACTACGCTCAGACGATGGGGATCATGCGGAAAATCTTCGGCCCGAAGCTGGCGGGCGCCCTGTTGCTTCTCATCGGCCTGGCCGGCATCCTGCTCGGCGCCGCACCGGCCGCGCTCGCGGTGCCGCCGGCCGACGTCGTCGTGGCCGACCGGGCGGGCGTCCTGGACAGCAACACACTGCTGCCCGCGGTACGGAAAATCGAGTTCTACCAGCCCACCAAGGTGGCTGTGTACACGTATAAGGGCACCGCCGCAGACAACCTCAACGAGGAGGTGCTGCGCTACGCCCGCGCTGAGCACCCGGACTGGATCAGCCAGGACGGGCAGAAGTGGGCGGACGGGCTCTTCATCTTCGCGCTGGATCCGGTGGGCCGGCACGTCGGAACCTACATGGGCGAGGACCGGAAGGTCTCCCTCGAGCAACGCGATGACATCCAGAACGCCGCCAAGGACCTGCTGCGTGATGCCCAGTGGACGGAGGGCACGATCGCCGGCATCCGGCGCGGCGCCGAACTGATCAACCAGCCCTGGTACCGCTCCACCGCCTTCCTCGTCGCGGCCTGGAGCGCGGCGGGTGCCGTGGTGGCCGGTGCGGGCACCTGGTTGCTGGTGCGCTGGCGGACGAGGGTGGGCAGCCGAAAGGAGATCGCCCGCGGGGACGCGAATTACGCCAACGTGAGCATGGACCTCCAAGTCACCGAACTTAACGCCGGCACCATCCCGGAGTCCTCCCGCTACGGCAGCACGGTGCTGGAAAAGCACCGCACTTTCCTGGGCCGGTACAACACTGCCACCGGCCTCTCCAACCAGGTGCACGCGCTGACACAGCGCCAGTTGGGCCGCCGCTCAAGCCTGGCGCTGGCCCGGCAATACGCGGATGCGGCCGCCGAGCTCGATGCCCTGGACGATGTCATCTCCGACACCAACGCCCTGCTGAACCGCGGGTCCATCTGGGCGACGGCCTGGGACCGCCAGCTCGCACCCTTCCGCAGCGATCTGGCTGGCGTCGAGGGCCTGCTGGCCAAGAGCCACGGCGAGGGCGGCTCCGCGACCGCCGCGTCGCTGCGCTCGTTCCGGGACCGCAGCCAGCGGGACATCGAACGCTGGACGGCCGAGCTGTCCGACGGCGGCATCAGCCCGGAAACGGCGCTGGACCGGCTGCGTGACGCCCGGACCGAGCTCTCGGAACTGCTGAAGGCCCATGCGGAGACCGTGATCGCCGGCTATGCCCGCAACGAGCGCGAGGCCAGACTGATGCGCAAGGATATGGAGCAGGCCCAGTCCGGGACCGGGAGGAAACAGCGGCCCCGCTACGAGCCCAGCATCCTGGGCACCGTGTACCCGTCGTACTACTTCTTTTCTGTCCCCACGTTCAACACTGGCCTCAGCACCGGGGTCAGCAGTGTCAGCACCGCCCGTGGCGGCACCACCACGGGATATGGCGGCAGCGGGGGCAGCTTCTCCGGCTCCGGAAGTTCCTCCAGCTTCTAACTCCAGCTGCGAAGAAATTCATATCGACAACCGGCGGCCAAGCGAGGATTCTAGGCCCCGTAAGCAGTTCATTTCCCTGATCGAAGAGAGGGAGTGCAATGTCCGCAAACGTTGTCACCCAGCTGCAAGTGAAGTCCCACAATTCCCCGGATGAGAAGCGCCGCCCAGACAAGAGCGAGATCGATATTGTCTCCGTCGGCGACTACACCATCGGCCGGTTCAGCTTCGAGCCGGGGTGGCGCTGGTCCGAATGCATCAAGCCGGTGGTGCACACGGACTCCTGCCAGAACAGCCACGTCGGTTTTTGTGTCTCCGGCCGGCTGAGTGTCGAGACGACCGACGGCGGCCGGATCGACGTCGGCCCCGGCGATTCCTACACCATCCCGCCGGGCCACGACGCCTGGGTGGAAGGCGGGGACCCGTTTGTCGGGGTGGAGTTCCTCAGCGCCGCCACGTTCGCCAAAGCCGGCGAATAGCCGGCCTGCGGCTTCAGTGGCTCAGCCGGGGAAGAGCGCGGCCGAGACGGTCCGGGTCAGCAGGTGGATGACCCGGGTACGGCTCGTGATTTCCGCGGGACTCCGGCCCAGGGTGTACACCACAAACGCGTACGCCTTCCCGCCGCGGACCAAAAGGCTGGCGTCGTGCAGGTTGCCGTACAGCAGCCCGTATTTGTGGAACACGACGACGTCGGGCGGCAGCGCCGCCGGGATCAGCGTTTCCAGGTTGGTGTCCTGCATGTACGAGAGCAGCTCGGCGGTATTGGGCGCGCTCAGCAGCTGACCGGTGTAGAGCAGTGCGAGCGTGCGCGCCGTCTCGGCAGCCGTGAGCTTGTTGTAGGTGCGGTCGTAGTCGATGCCGATCGACGCCGCGTAGTCGGTCAGGCGCCGTGATCCGAGCGCTTCGAGGATCATGGCCCACGACTCGTTGTTGCTCTGCTGGATCATCTGGCGGATCTGCAGGCCCGCCGTGCTCGCACCCATCGGCGCGTCCAGCGACAGCTCCCCGGTTTCGGCCAGCCGGTAGTACGCCGCCGCGGCGAGGACCTTGGCGGTGCTGGCCGCCGTGAACTTGCTGCGCACACCGTACTCGTGCACAACGCCATCCGCCACGTCGATCAATGCCACCCCCAACTGGTAACCGGGGTAAGACCGGACGATGCGGTTCAGTTGCGCGTCGAGGTCGGGCCCGATGGACGGCGCGGGCGCCGCGGCGGCGGCCGCCCCCAAAGGTGCCCCGGTCTCGGGCGCACCGTCTTCCGGCGCGCCAGCTTCCGGAGGGCTCTGGCTCGGCAGGTTTTCGCTTTGGCCTGGCGGCACCGCGGCCGTCGACGACGGCGACGGCGACCCACCGGTTCCAGCCGGGTCCCGCTGGGCCGCGGCGGTTGGCGCGGGGTCGGCTGTTGGTGCTGCCTGCTGCACGGCGGGCGCGACCGCCATCGCACCCGCTGCGCGCGGGGCGGAGAATGACTCGCTGGACGGGACCGCTGCCTGACCGACGGCGTAGACGCTGGTAGCCAGCACCAGGGAGAGAATGGCGCCGATTCCGGTCAGGGTCTCAGCGCTGGGCCGCCCCCGGCGCGTGTGCCGGACCCCGTGGCGGCTGGAGCCGCCGTTGCGCACCAGACCCACGGGGCATCATCCCCGGCCGGTCGGATCTGTCCGCCGGCCGGTGCCAATGGGCGCTGATAAAGGCATGCAATTCCTCCAGGCACAGGCACTTTCATGAACCGCGGGGCTTCAAAGTCCCTGAATTTTGCCTGCCGGAGGGCGCCGTGGCAAGGGCCGGACCTTGAGAAAACCTTGGCTCAGAACCCCAGTTCCTGGCGCCTGAAGCGCAGCTCCCGTTGGGCGCCACGCAACGGGGAGCCGGCGAACGGCAACTCCTCGAGACGGATGGCCCCGGCTGCCGCAAGGGCGGTGCGGTTGGCGCCCGCCGCAGCCCGCGGCGGCAGCCCAAGGGTGTGCGCGAATTCCGCCCAGTGCCTGGCCTTGAGGTTCTTGGTTTTTCCGGCCACGGGCAGCGCGAGGGTTTCGTCGCCGTACAGCAGGGTGCACGGAACGTCATACACGGGGGCCATGATGAAGCCGGCGGCGCCGCCGAGGACGGCCAGGTTCTTCGCGTGAAGATCGCCGTTTCCGGTCAGCCAGGCGAAGAGGAACTGCAGGTACAGGTTCCGGCTGGCAACCAGCGGCGCCTTGCAGATGCCGGCCAGCGCGGCAGCCACCTGTTCGGCGCTCACCCCGTATTTCGAGGCCGGCGGAAGGCCCAGCACCTGGGTGCCGTCCTCCAGGGGCAGCCGGTGCCACGCGCCGTCGGGCGTCCTGTAGCGGTCGAACCGTTCCACCAGGAGCCCGGGCAGCCCGTTCCGGTCCGCGATGACGGAACTCTTGGCGACCGCGATCTTCAGCGCCTTCGCAGCATTCAAATGGGCTGCCTCGTTTTCCACCAGATGCGGATGTTCCGGCGGATCCAGCTTCAGCAGGTAGCGGTGCCCGCGCAGGGCCAGCGGCGTGGTCAGCATGGAGGCACTGGTCTTGCGCTGCACGCCCGGGATGCCGTGCAGGTCCACGGTGTTCGCGAGGAAAGAAAAGTCCAACTCCTCGGGCCGCGAGGTGTCGGCCAGTGCCGCCGGCTCGGCCGGGGGCTCGCCGGCGGGCACCACCTGGACGTCGCCGGGCACGTCGGAGCCGACGGCGAGCAGCAGGGTCAACTCGTCATCGAAGCTTGTCTTGGTAGCGTTCTTCAAGACCGTGAGCCGGTGCCCCTCGGGCAACAGGCCTGCAAAGAAGGCCGGCAGGGCGCCGGCCGGGGCTTCCACCGCCGTCTCGGACAGGGGCAGCGAGACCGCGACGGCGGGATAACCGCCCGCGAGGTAGTCGGCGCGGTAGGAGAAGCGCACGCCGCCCTGGCCGGTGCGCGCCAACTCCCCCGCCGGGACCCCGTTTTTGTAGACATCGGCGGCCCGGACAAAGCGCAGATCCTGCAGTTCGGCCGGCATCAGGCCACCGCGAGCTTCAGGCCCAGCACATTCGCCACGGCCACCACGGCCTGCAGCGAGGGGTTGCCGGTCCCGGTCTCGATGGCGCGAACGGTGCGCTCCGAGGTGCCGGCCAGATGCGCCAGGTCCTCCTGGGTCAGCCGCGCATCCTTCCTGCCCCGGCGGATTCCCTCGGCGATCGCCGCCACATCATCCATTGTTTTCCCTCCCCAACGGACCCGCCACGACTGTCCGGCATCATTTTGCCGGTTCGGGCGGGAAACTCCCCCTATCGTGCCGCAATTTACGACTTTCGGCAAGATACTGCCGAAACGACCTGAGTGAGGAGATTCAGCCCGCCACCCGGCCCCGGACCGGCACCATGTTGCCGGTCTCCGCGGGCGGGGGCGGCGGTTCCCGCCGTCGTTTCCCCCCGGAACGTTCTCCGCCGGGCTGTTCCCCGGGGTCCGGTGCGCGCGTAGGCTCGGCGCATGCGGAAGATCATCTTTGCACTGCAGGTGTCCCTGGACGGGTTCATGGAAGGCCCCCACCGGGAGCTTGACTGGCACATGGTGGACGACGAGCTCCACAGCCACTTCAACGAGGAGCTCCGCACCATGGGCGCCTTCCTGGACGGCCGCATCACCTATGAGCTGATGGCCGCCTACTGGCCGACGGCGGACCGGAACCCGGCCAGCACGCCGCCCGAGGCCGAGTTCGCGGGCATCTGGCGCGAGATGCCCAAGATCGTCTACTCCAAAACCCTGGAGAGCGCCGATTGGAACACCACGGTGGCGCGCGACGTCGTCGTCGAGGACATCCTGGCACTCAAGGCACAGCCCGGCGGCGACCTGGCCCTGGGCGGAGCCCGGCTGGCGGACAGCTTCCGACGGCTCGGACTGATCGACGAGTACTGGATCTACATCCACCCGGTGCTGCTGGGGCAGGGCACGCCGCTGTTCAAGCCCGCAGACAACAGGGCCGCACTTACGCTCGCCGAAACTCGGACGTTCGGCAACGGAGTGGTCCGGCTGCGGTACACCAGCTGAGTTGCGGCGGACCAGCGAAAGCCGGTGGCCGGCTGTCGTAGCGACAACCGGCCACCGGCCTTCGGGAGCAGTGCTGGTGCAATGCCTACACGGTGCTTACGCTCCGGCGCGGACGAACGTCACACCGCCGGTGGCGGTCAGCCAGGAGAGCGGGTGCGAGATCGTCTGGTTGGATCCGTTCATGCCGCCGCTGATGGCCTGGCCGTTGCCGGCGTAGATGGCGACGTGGCCGGACTGGACGATCATGTCGCCCGGCTGCGGGTCGGCCACAACCTTGCCGTAGTTCATGAACTGCTGGGGACCCAGGTCGCCGACCGGGATGCCGGCAGCGCCGAGGGCCTTCTCGACCATGGCGGTGCAGTCCTGGGTGATGCCGATCTGGCTGTAGGCGGCCGACAGCATTGCGGCGTTGACTCCGCCGGCAGCCGGGGCCGGGGCAACGGCAGCCTGGGCCTGGACCGTGATCTTGGGGGCGGCAGGAGCCTGGGCAACCGCCGGTGCGGCGACGGGCTTGGGCTGCTCGACGACGGGCGCGGGCGTGGTGGCCACGGCCGGACGGTCGAAGCTGATCTGCACCGCGGAGTCGGCGGTGACCGGGGCCGAGACCTTGCTGGCGACGTCGACTGATGATGCCGGGGCGGAGTCGCGCTCGGCCGGTGCGGACGCGGCATTGGCCGCCATGCCGCTCGTCAGGACGAGGCCGGACGCCGCCATAATGACTGCGGCCTGGCGGCCGACCGTGCCGGGCTTGACCGAAAATGCTGAGGTCCGTCCTGCGGGGACGTCGGAACGATGGCGCGCGGCAGTAGTGCGTGAAGTCATGTTGGTAGCCTCTCCCAATGCCTGCGAGGTGAGCTGTCGGATTCGGATGGGAGGCACCCGGCCGCGGACCCGTCAGAGCGGGTTGTGCGGCTTCACCCCAAGACCCGCCGGAGCGGCAGGTCATAAGTGGTTTCCCCGTCTCTGCCAGAAGGTTGCATTCGGATTCCGGGCCGCGGCAGAGTTAGGCAATCGGCTCGGAAGCGCCCGTATCGGAAACAAACAGGCACCTATCCACGGTAACGGTACTGGGCGGTAATGTCACATTCAGGTAACGGGGGCGTGTCCTGGCGGGGAATTAGGCCTAGGGCGCCGGGCGCCGCCACGCATAGGATGGGCTCATCCAGCGTTCCCGGAGCGGAGGCCCTGTTATGAACCGGCACTGTGTCGCCATCTGCCAGCTAAGTGACCAGCCGCAGGAGGACTTCGACGTCAACACGGAGCTGCTGATTCTCGAGGGCGGGGAAATCCACGTTGCCACCTGGGACGCCGAACCGCGCGACGGCGGATTCGACGTCCACGTCCTGAACGACCGTGTAGATGCCCTCGGCTTTATGGTCGTGACGGATTGGCAGTTCCTCGATGGCAAGGCCTACGCCGTTGTGGAGCGCAGGCCGTCCCGCTAGGGAAGCTTGCGGCGCCTGCCACCGTCGGAGCGGAGTTCGCCCGTTGGTGCCAGCAGCGCCGCGCGGCGCAGCCACGGGTCCGGATCCTGCAGCCACCGTTCCAGCACAGCCTCGGCCCGGTTCCGGCTTACCCCGTCAAGACCCGCAATCAGCGGCCCGACGACGTCGACCGCCAGCGGATCCGCCAGCTCACGCAGGCGCGCACCGCGCAGGAAGCCTTCGATCCGGGTCAGGTCCGAGTTGTCCAGCATGGCGAGACGGGACTGCAGCAGGACGACGGCGGCGAGGCGGCGTTCGAAGACCGGTACCGCCCACAATTCCGAGCTGAGCGCCGTGATTCCCTCACGGCCGAGGTGCCGGTAGCGGCGGAGCGCATCCCGGACCGCGCCCCGGACGGCGCCGACGGAGGCGCCATAGGACCCGAGTTCCGGGCCGAAGCGGGACCGTGCCTCCTCGGCCCGCTGCCAGGTGCTTTCGCGCTGCAGCGCCGCATCAATGAAGTCACCGGCCTCGCTCATGGGTCCATTCTGTCGCAGCCGCCGGCCCGGTCCGGCAGCCGGGGTCAACCCTGCGCGGCGAACTTTCCGCGTGCGATGCTCTCTGCGGAGTGGGCCGGGTTCCCGTCGTAGGGTTCGTCGGAGATGTCGAGGACCGGCCGCCCGGTTGCAGCAGGGCCCCATCTCTTTCTCCGGCCATGGCCCTAGGACCGGCAGGCGTTTTGCGAACGAAGGTTACGATCGGGTAACGTTGACGGCTGGCCCGAGGGCCAGGCCCGAACGCAGGGCCCCGGATGCCCGCTGTGCAGGGCGCCGCCGCGCCATTCGGCGCCTGCTCGCCCTGTCCGCCAGGCGGGGCTGAAAGAAGCTGCAAGACGCTCGCCAGCGGCCCGACCGCGCCTGACGCTTGCGCCAATTCAATAGCCCGGAGGGGTCACTTGTTCAAGAAGATTGCCATCACCGTTACCCTCGGTGCCTTGTCGCTGACCGGATGCAGCGCTGCGTCCTCAGCCGGTACCGCCGCGCCCACCAAGGCGGTCAGCCCGACGTCGTCTGCCCGGGCAGCATCCCCGACGTCGGCGCCGGCCACCTCCGCCGCCGCTCCGGCCCCCGCGGAGACCACCGCAGCGGCCCCGGCAGCTCCGCCGGCTGCCGCCGCGGCGGCACCCAACACTCCCCCGGCCGTGCCGGCCGCAGCATCCGCGGTGCCGGCAGCGCCCGCAGTGGCACTGGCCCCGGCAGCCCCCGCCGGCGACGGAGCACAGGCCGCGGCCGCCCTGGGCTGGGGTCCCGTTCTGGCCGGCGACGAATTCTCCTACGCCGGCGCCCCGGACGCCACCAAGTGGGGCGTCTTCAACGGCGCCGGACATGCCGGCAAGGGCGTCCGCAGCCCGCAGGCGTGGTCCGTGGCCAACGGCGTCGCCACGGTCACCGGCGACGCGGCCGGCACCACCGGCGGGATGTCGGCAAAGTTCGGCCAGCAGAAGTACGGCCGCTGGGAGACCCGGATGAAGACCAACGCCCGCGACTCCGAGTACCACCCCGTGCTGCTGCTGTGGCCGAACAACAACACCTCGCCGAACTGTGCCGAGGTGGATTTCGCGGAAGGCACCTCGAACACGGCTTCCATGAAGTTCTTCCTGCACTACGCCTGCAGCGGCGGGGACTTCCAGACGACGGCCGCCACGCCCGTGGACACGACGCAATGGCACAACTACGCGGTGGAGTGGACGCCGACCGGGATCACCGGCTACATCGACGGCGTGAAGACGTTCAGCGACACCAACCCGGCGCACCAGCCCACGGTGGGCATGCACCAGACGATGCAGCTCGACTGGTTCCCCGACGGCACCGCCACCAGCCCGTCGCAGATGCAGGTCGACTGGGTCCGCGTCTACCAGTAGGACAGAGGCGGGCGGCGCCGTATCCGTCACCGCAATACCTAAGGCATCGTCACACCACAAAGGCACCATCTTCGGCTGAGGACGGTGCCTTTGTGGCGCCGGGCATAAATCCTCTGGTGCCGCCGGAGCGCGGGGCGGAAGCTGGGCGCAGCACATCTTTCGACGGCAGGGAGTCCAGTCGTGCGCCCAGGTGCTGCAACAAGAACCAGAATCCCCGGCGGTCCCCCGTGGCGACAGCGCTGGTTTCTGGCCTGCGCCGCGGCCGCGGTGGCGCTGGGCGGCTGCACACCCGGATCACCACCCCCTCCTCCTGCCAGCAGCCGCCCCGCCTCGTCCGCCGCCGAGTCCCCCTCCCCTGCCGGCGCCTCAGCGTCTCCGGCAGGTGATGCGGTGCTCTCCGACGAGGAACTGATGGCCCTGGTGGACCGGGCGATCAACGGCAGCCAGCAGGGCGCCGGGAGGGTCTCAAAGAGCGCGGACCTGCGGACGCGCCTTCAGGGACGGCCTGCACCCGCGCAGGGGCCCGCCGTCGAGCCCGGTGAATGCGGCGTCTTCCAGCCGCACAGCGCGCCGACCAGCAGCGCAGACCTGGACATGAATTTCGCGGCCGGCGTCCTGACGCTCACCGGAGCGTGGTCCCGCGAGGCCGTGGCCTTTGTGCTGGCCAGGAGCGCGCCCCGGGACACGGTGGTTGCCGCGGACTTCGCCTACGCCGACGAGCAGGCCGCCACCTGCGCGAGCTTCCGGCAGGCCTCCGCGGACTCGCCGCCGACCACCATCCGGCTGCTGACCGTCCCTGAACTGGGGGAACGGGCCTACGCCCTGGTTTCGAGCCCGGCCGCAGCAGCAGATACTGCCCCGGCTGCCAGCACCGTGTCCCTGCAGGTCCTCAAGGGAACGGTGTCTCTCGGGCTCAGCCGGCAGGTGCCGGCCAATCCGTCCGACGACGAACTCCAGTCCGCCCTGGCGCCGCTGCTCGGGCTGGCCCAGAAGCTGGTCCGGGAACTGGCCGGCGGCGCCCCGGCCGCCGCGCCGCCCGCCAGTGCGCCGGCCAGCCCGCCGTCGGAACCGGCGTCGGCGCACCCCGCACCAGCCCAACCACCGTCGCGGCAGGCACCCGAACTTCAGACCCCGGAGCAACTGGCGCGGCTGCTGCAGGGCATTACCGGGCCCAACGGAAGCCCGGCCCAGGTGCTGGAGGGCCGCTACACGCCTACGGCACCGGCAACACCCGCGGATCCGGCCGCCCCACACTGCATCTACGACGACGCGGCGTACCTTGCCTCGCTGGGCGGGGCAGCCACCGTGGTGGCGGAGATCCCAGGCACTGGCCAGGAACCTTACCAGATCAGCCTGCGGCTCATCGGCCTGCCTGCGCCGTCGCCGGACGGGTCCGCTTTCGACCGACGGGCCGCGGATCTGGCCGGCTGCACCACGGTTCAGGAGCAGCTGCCTTCGGCCGGGTCCCGGACCTGGTCGCCGCTCAAACACCCCACCGTCGATACCAGCGGGCAGACCGGCTACGCCGTTGTATATATGCTTCCCGACGGAACCGGCGTCCGGCATGTCCTTGTGGGTGCCCGTAAGGGCAGGCTCTGCGTCGAAACCGAAACCAAGACCCTCTCCGACAGCGCCGTCCAGCAGGCGGCGGACGGCCTGGCGGCAACCATCAACAAGGTGATGGCCAGGGTGGGCGGCTAGGCACCGTCCCGGCCGCCGAAGCCGTCCGGACGCAGCTTGCGTGATACCCCCGGGGGTATTATTGTTGAAGTCAGAAGAGGAAGGAATCCCTTCCCCGTCTACATCAAGAAGGAGCACCCTGAATGCTTATCGAGCGCATCTATGACGAAGACCTCGCCCAGGCCAGCTATTTCATCGGCTGCCAGGCCAAGGGAGAGGCGCTGGTCGTTGATCCCCGGCGCGACATCGCCGTCTACGAGGACCTCGCCGCCGCCAATGGCATGAAGATCGTGGCCGTCACCGAGACCCACATCCACGCCGACTTCCTCTCCGGCACCCGGGAACTGGCCGCCGCAACCGGCGCCACCGCCTACGTCTCCGGCGAGGGCGGAGCCGACTGGCAGTACGGCTTCGACGCCGAACGCCTGCACGACAATGAAGAGATCACCCTCGGCAACATCACGGTCAAGGCGCTGCATACCCCCGGCCACACGCCCGAGCACCTGTCCTTCCTGATCACCGACGGCGCATTCGCGAACACCCCCGGTTACCTGCTCTCCGGCGACTTCGTGTTCTCCGGTGACCTGGGCCGGCCGGACCTGCTCGACGAGGCCGCCGGCGGCGTCGATACGCGCTTCGAGGGCGCGAAGCAGCTCTTCGCCAGCCTCCGGGACAAGTTCCTGACCCTGCCGGACCACGTTCAGGTCCACCCCGGCCACGGCGCCGGCAGTGCCTGCGGCAAGGCCCTGGGCGCCATCCCCTCCTCCACCGTCGGCTACGAACGGCTCTACGCCTGGTGGGGCCCTTACCTCGCCGCCAACGACGAGCAGGGCTTCATCGACGAGCTCCTCGACGGCCAGCCCGACGCGCACGCTTACTTCGCCCGGATGAAGCGTGAAAACCGCGAAGGCCCGGCCGTGATGGGCGAGCGGACCCCGCTGGCCGAACTCGCCACCGCCGACGTTGCCGCCGGCCTGGCCGACGACACCCTGACCTTCGTGGACACCCGCCCCAACGGCCAGGTCCACGAGGGCACCGTTGCCCGGTCGCTGAACATCCCGGCCGGCAAGTCCACCGCCAGCTTCGGCGCCTGGGTCGTGAACCCCGAAACCGACAAGAACCCGCTGGTCCTGCTCGCGTCCAGCCAGGCTGACGCGCAGGAGATGTGGGACCACCTCGTCCGCGTCGGCATCGACAACGTCGCCGGCTACCTCACCAGCCTCGAGGGCCTGCCTGCCAGCACCCCGAAGCTGATCCAGCCGGAGGAACTCGACGGCTTCGACGCTGCCATGATCCTGGACGTCCGGAACCGCACCGAGCACACCGCCGGCCACATCCCGGGCTCGTACCAGCTCAGCGGCGGCCGCGTGATGTGGCACCTGGATAAGCTCCCGGCCGAGGGCACCATCGTGTCCTACTGCCAGAGCGGTGTCCGGAACTCCGTCGCGGCCAGCGCCCTGCGCCGCGCCGGCTACGACGTCGTCGAACTCGACGGCAGCTACGCCGCCTGGGCCGCCTGGCAGCAGACGAAGGCAGCCGTCAACGCCGCCTAACCGGGCCCGGACGCCCGGACACCACCGCGCAAAGACCATCGGCGGCACTCCCAGCAGGGGGTGCCGCCGATGGTCTTTGTCGTGCTGATGGTCGTTGTTCTGCCGAAGGTCTTTGTTGTTCCCAGGCCAATCCCTCATCCGGAAGGCGGCATGGTGGGGCTCGCTATCTCAAACCCTTGCCAGTTCACGCACCGAGGGCCAGGTGGTGTAGCCGAGCCGGCGCTCTGCCTTGTATGGCCGGGCCGCGATCACGCAAAGGATGATCACGGCCACGGCCGGAGCCACGATTGCCGCAAGGGCGACGGAGATAAGCCATTCCGGGGGCCTCGCCCCCGTCACTGAACAGATCGCCAGCGACGCCATTACCCCAAGGGCCGACAGGAACGCAACCGAGAGCCGCCGCGTCAGGCGCCACCAGTAGCCGGCGGGCGGCTGGATCGGCAGGGCGCTCCATTGGTCCGGGCGGACGACGCGGACGCCTCGGATCCTTTCCTCGCCGTCATGACTCATCCGGCGTACCCCCTGTGCGTGTCAGTCGCCATGCGCCCACCATGCCACACCGAGACCCCTAACCCCTGTATCTCGAGGACGGCCCGGCCCACGCTCCTGCCAACGGCGCGGGCACGCAGAAAGGCGCCGGAGGAATCAATCCTCCGGCGCCTTCTGTAGGCAACGGGTGCTGCTAGGAGAGCAGGGCCTGCACGCTCACGTAGGCGGCGACCAGCAGGACCAGGACGCCGAATGCGCGCTTGAGCACCTTGTCCGGGATGTTGGTTCCGAGCCGGCCGGCGACCAGGGACGCCACCATCGCTGCGCCGGCGAACGCTGCCGTGACGGCCCAGTCGATCTGCAGGTCACCAAGGTGCGCGGCGAACCCGGCGACCGAGTTGATCACGATGATGACCAGCGAGGTGCCGACGGTCACCGCCATGGGCAGGCCCAGGACCAGGGTCAGGGCCGGGACGATCAGGAAGCCGCCGCCGACGCCCAGGAGCCCGGTGAGGAAGCCCACGACGGCGCCGGTGGCAATGGCCTTGGGCAGGCAGCTGCGCCAGTGGACACCGCCGCCGGGCAAGGCGCAGGACCCGCCGGAGGCCTTGGACGGCAGCATCATCCGGATCCCGGCGAAGACCATGATCGCGGCAAACGCCAGCAGCAGCACTTTCGGGTCCAGCAGCCGGTTCACGTAGGCGCCGAGGTACGCGGTGGCGGTGCCGGCCGCCCCGATAATGAGGGCCAGCCGCCAGTTCACCCCGCCCCGCAGGCGGGGCAGCACCGCGACGGCGGAGGACGCACCGACGACGACCAGCGACGTCGGGATCGCCGCGGCCAGCGGGAGCCCCACGCCGTAGACGAGGGCGGGGACGGCAAGAATGGACCCGCCGCCTCCGACCAGGCCGAGCAGGCCGCCAACGATCAGCCCGAACGCCGCCGCGGTGAGGATCATGCCTTGGCGCCCAGGTTCTGCAGGGCCTGGTGCGCGGTGGGCTCGTTCGCGGAACGGTTCCACGGCATCTTGGAGAGCATCTGGCCCATGGCGCAGCTGTTCGTGGCCGCGGAGAAGGTCAGGCCCGCGCCGATGCCGCCGGCCAGCAGGCCGAGCTTCGGCGAGAGGAACTTGCTGCCGACGATGCCGGCCAGGACCAGCGAGCCCGCCGTCATGCGCACCTGGCGCTCCAGCGCCCAGGTGTTCTTACCCTTGACGACGTTGCCGCCGGCCATGGCGTAGGCGGGGACGCCGCCGGCGAGCACGCTCGCGCTGCCCAGGCCTACGGCGTCCAGGTGCTTGCGGGCCTGCTCGGCCCGGTTGCCGGACTGGCAGACCAGGACCACGCGGGTGCCCATCTTGGCGGCGAACTCTTCGGTGTGCTCGCTCAGCAGCGGCAGCGGGACATGGTAGGAGCCCTTGATGTGCATCGAATCAAACTCGGCACCGCTGCGTACGTCGATCACCATCAGGTCATCGTGGTTGTCCTCCCAGGCCTTCAGGGTGGACGCGTCAATGGTCTGGGGTGCGGTGTCGGTCGTGGTGGTTTTGTTTGAGGAAGTCATAGTCTCTTTCGGTCTAGCTTGGGTGGTTCCGGCGGCAGCCCACGGTCGGGAAGCCGCCATCCACCGGTCCGGCAGCCCGCGGGGGCGGAGCCTGGACAGGTGGGGCCCGGGCGGCGCGCTGGGGGGAAAGCGCCGCCCGGGCAGTTCGTGGGGGTCTTAGCCGGCGGGGAGGCCCGCGGCAGCCCAGTCGAGCATCCCGCCAGTCATGGTGTAGGCGGTGAAGCCGGCGGCGGTCAGCTGGTCGGCGGCGGCCGCACTGCGGCGGCCGCTGCGGCACACGGCGACGACGGGACGGGCCTTGTCCAGTTCGCCCATCTTTGCGGCAAGGTGGCCCAGCGGAATGTGGCGCGCGCCGGCAATCATGCCGCCCGCCACTTCCGCGTCCTCGCGGACGTCCACGATCTGGGCGTCGCTGCCGTTCTTGAGCTGGTCGTTGAGCTGCTGTGCGGTGAGATCCATGCGGGTGCACCTTTCGGGCGTTGGTGGAAAAGGTCGTGGTGAACTGGGTTGAGATAACCCTCAACAATATACCCCAGGGGGTATTGGGCGTTCAACCTGCCGGGAGGCGTACGGGCCTCAGGTCAGGCGAAGGAAAAGCCCGCGGATTTCCTCGAGGGTCGGCTTGCGCCCCGCTGCAGAATCGTCATCCCCGGCACGGGGCGCAGCCGGGGAGTCCGCAATGCAGTCGCGCATGGCGGAGGAGATCAACTCGAAGCCCGCCTTATCGAGGGCCCCGCGGACCGCAGAGAGCTGGGTGACTACTCCCCCGCAGTCGGCCCCGGACTCGACGGCGGCGATCAACGCCGCCAGCTGCCCCTGTGCACGCTTGAGCCTATTGACGGTTCGACGCCGGCCGGCATCGGGGCCCAACCCTGCGGCCGCCCCGCCAACGACGGTGCTCACGGTCAGTTCCCGCCGCTGTAGGCCACCGGATGGCCGTTCCGGTACCACTCGGTAATGCCGCCCATGACGTTGACCGCGTCATATCCGTGTTCCACGAGGTGCGCCGTGGCCCTCGAACTGCGTCCGCCGGAGGCGCACATAACGTACACGGTGCGGCCGATCGGAATATCCCCAAGCGACTGCGAAAACCGGGACAGCGGCAGGTTTTTGGTGCCGGGAACGCTGGCTTCGGCGTATTCCTCGGCCTCGCGGACGTCAATAATGGACACGCCCGGCCCCAGGGCCGCGAGGTCATCCACTGAAATGCTTTTCATCATGCTTTCCTTTCAGGCGTCCGGGTATCCCGGGTGGGTTTGCTTCTCTTCAATCGTGATACCCCCGGGGGTATTTGGCAAGTCGAGACGATCGGGCGGCCTGAAAGCATCCGGACGCTTGCGCAAAATACCCCCGGGGGTATAAATTGGATTCATGGCAACCATCGACATTTCCGAAAAGACCTTCAACGACACGATCTCCGGCAACGACATTGTGCTGGTGGACTTCTGGGCAGCGTGGTGCGGTCCGTGCCGCATGTTTGCCCCGACGTTCAGCAAGGCCTCCGAGGCGCACTCCGACGTCGTCTTCGCCAAGGTGGACACGGAGGCCGAGCCTGCGCTGGCCGCGGCGGCACAGATCACCTCCATCCCCACCCTGATGGCGTTCCGCGACGGTATTCTTGTCTTCTCCCAGCCGGGCGCCATGAATGCCACCGGCCTGGACGAGCTCATCACCGCCGTCAAGGGGCTCGACATGGACGAGGTCCGGGCGAAAGTATCCGCCTCGGCCGCGTCCTGAGCGGCCACGCCTCACCACGAGCAGTTCAACAGAACCCGCGGCACAAGCCGCACCCGTAGTACCCGACTCAAGGAGAAACAATGTGCAGTCCCGTCCGTTGCAATAGCTGTGGCAAGATCACCTGGGCCGGGTGCGGCGAGCACGTGGAGTCCGTCATGGCCGACGTGCCCACCGAACAGCGCTGCACCTGCAAGTGACCCCTCCCCGACCGGCCGGGATGCCACGGCGCCTGCGCCCCACCGGGCGATGATGCCGCCCCGGCCCGCGGCCGTACGGGAGCACCTTCCTGGCCGCGCTTCGCAGCGGAAGGTGCTCTCCGTGCTGGTCGGCGGCCAGATCCTGGGCGGAATCGGTATGGGCGCAACCTTGTCCCTCGGTTCGCTGCTGGCGGCCCAGCTGTCCGGCTCGCCGGCCTGGGCCGGCACGGCAGCGACCATGAGCACTCTCGGCGCAGCCCTCGCCGCGATTCCCCTGGCCCGGCTCGCGCGCGCGCGGGGACGCCGAGTGTCGCTCTCCACCGGCGCCTTCATCGCGGGTGCCGGCGCGGTCATCGCGATCAGCTCGGCCGCGCTCGCGATCTTCCCGCTGCTCCTGCTGGGGCTGATGCTGCTGGGTTCGGGCTCCGCGGTGAACCTGCAGGCCCGGTTTGCCGCCACCGATCTGGCCCGGCCCGGTTCGCGTGCCCGCGACCTCTCCGTGGTCGTCTGGTCCACCACAATCGGAGCCGTGCTGGGCCCCAATCTCTTCGGCCCCGGGGAAACCGCCGGCGCCGCACTCGGCTTGCCGCCAATGACCGGGGCTTTTGCCTTTTCGGTGGCCGCCCAACTCGCCGCCGCCGCCGTGTACCTAGCCGGACTACGGCCGGACCCGTTGCTGGAGGCGCTGAAGTCCGGTGACCGGCCCGGGGAAACTACGGTTCCACAGTCCGGACTGCGGATCCTTCGCAGCAACGCCCGGGCCCGGTACGCCGTCGTCGTCGTGGCGCTAAGCCACGCCACCATGGTGGCGCTGATGTCCATGACTCCGATCCATCTGCGCGAGCACGGCGCAAGCCTGACGATCGTGGGCTTCACCATCAGCCTTCACATCTCAGGAATGTACGCCCTCTCCCCCGTCTTCGGCTGGCTTGCCGACAAGACCGGACGGCTGCCAGTCGTGCTCATGGGCCAGGGCATGCTGCTGACATCTCTCCTTATCGCCGGTTTCGCCGCGGATTCCCGCACGACCGTGACGGTTAGCCTCATCCTTCTGGGCCTGGGCTGGTCCGCCTCGGTGGTCGCGGGATCAGCAATGGTGGCCGAATCCGTTTCCGGGCAGGACCGGCCGGCCATCCAGGGCGTATCCGACCTGGGCATGAACGCCGCCGGGGCCCTCGGCGGCGCCCTTGCCGGTCCGGTCCTTGCCGCGGCCGGCTATTCCGGGCTCGGCTTTCTAGCTATTGCGCTGGTTGCTGTCGTCATCGGCTGGACCGCCATCCGTGCGTGGGGAAAGGCGGAAGAACATGCCGCGGCACACCAAGGCTGAGGATGGGCCCGCCGGCGAACCGGTGGAAGCCTCGGGCTGGCCGCGACGGGAGTGGCGTTTGCTGCGCCGCTGGGAGCGCCCACGACGTGTGACTGCCGGCATTACCGCCGCGACGTTCGCGGTGGTCCTGGCCGCCGCGACCGGCATCGTCGGCGCCGGCGCGGTCTGGGCCGCGTGGTGGACCGTCCCGGCGATCGTCGCCGGTTCGCTACTGGCCGGCCTTGTCGTCGGCAGCTACGTCCGGGCCCCGATCGGCGCAGAGGCCACGGTGTGCGACACCCGATGGCCGGTGCTTGGCCTCGCCGGGCTGGCGCTGGGCACCTCCCCCGGCCCGGACAGCCTCCTTGGTTATCTGTTCAGCTGGGCGTCCCCCGCGTTGCTGGGCGCCGTGATCCAGCCTGCCGCCGCGCTCGCCTCGCTGGCCCTGCTGGGCTGGGCGCTGCGCCTGCGCCTGGATCTTGAACGGACTGCGCTCACCCCGGCCGGCGAGGCACCGCCAGGCGGCGAAGCCTGCACTCACTGCAGGCCGCTATTTCCCGCCGAAACGTCGAACCACACCCTCTGACCCGGAACCGCCTGCAATAGACTGACGCCCATACGGTACGGCCTACAACACGCCGGCAGCGGCCCGCGGAAGGGACCCCTCCATGTCAGACACCCCCACCACCCACTCCCCCGATCGCCCCGAAGGCCCGGGAAGCGTCATCCGGTGGGGAATCCTTGGCACCGGCCTCATTGCCGGGCTGCAGACCTCGGATCTGGTGCAGCACGGCTTTTCGGTCCAGGCGGTGGGCTCCCGCAATCTGGCCACGGCCCGCGAGTTCGCCGCCAGGTTCGGCCTGCCCGCGGCCCATGGCAGCTACGAATCGCTGGTGGAAGACGCCGACGTCGACGTGGTCTACATCTCCTCGCCGCACCCCTTCCACTACGCGAACGCACTGCTGGCTCTGAACGCCGGCAAGCACGTGCTGGTGGAAAAACCGTTCGCGATGAACGCGTGGCAGGCGCAGGAGGTCGTGGACCTCGCCGCGTCCAAGGGCCTGGTCGCCCTCGAGGCAATGTGGACGCGGTACCTGCCGCACATGGTCCGGATCCGTGAACTGGTCGGCTCGGGCGCCCTCGGCGAGGTCCGGACCCTGCTTGCGGACCACAACCAGAACCTCCCCAAGGATCCGGAACACCGGCTTAACGACCCGGCATTGGGCGGCGGCGCCCTCCTGGACCTGGGCATTTACCCGGTGTCCTTCTCCTTCGACCTCTTCGGGGTGCCGGCCGGAATCCAGGCCGCCGCCAGCATGACGGCCACCGGCGTCGACCGCCAGACCGCCATGATCTTCGAATACGGGGACGGACAGCAGGCGGTGCTGCATTGCGCGCTGGACACCGCGGGACCGAACCGGGCCGCGGTCATCGGCACCGGAGGCAGCATTGAAATCGATCCGGTCTGGTACACCCCCACGGGCTTCACCCGCTACGACGACGGCGGTAACGTCGTCGAGCGCTTCGACGAGCCGGTGACCGGCCGCGGCATGCAGTACCAGGGTTGGGAGATGGAGCGGCTGATCGCCGCTGGCGCCACCGCGAACGACATCCTGCCGCCCAGCCAGAGCGTCCAGGTCATGGCGGCGCTGGACACTGTCCGGGGCCAGATCGGGCTCAGCTACAGCAGCGACGCGCGTCCCTGAGCCCTGCCGGGAGCCCACCGCAAACAGCTCAGCAGTTGGGCGAGTCGAACTCGTAGGCTCCGGAATCGGCGGCGGCCGTTCCGTTGCAGTCACCGTCCTGCGGCACCGCGAGTTCTGTCGTTGCCCGCGGCACTGACGTAGTACGTGACACCGGCCGCCTGGGCCGGGACCGCGGATCCGGCCAGCAACCAGCCGGCCAGGATGAAGGTGCCGAGGGCGGCCGCGGTGGGGGAACTGGTTTTCATGGTCATCCTTGCCGTTGGTCCGCCGCTGGAGGACCGGCCCCCTGCCGGTTTGTCCCCTGAATCTAGTGCAGGCCGGTGGAAATGGCTACGCCAACGGCAACCCTTCCTGCCGTGCCCGGTCGACGTCGGCCGCGCTGGCCGTGTGACCGGCGGCCCGAAGTCCTGCCACCACGCCGTCGATGTCCAGGGCAGAGCGGTTCTGGCTCAATTTGGCCTTCGCCTCGATCCTGCTGATCAGCAGTTCGACGCCGACGATGGCCCGCAGTTGGCCGGCGATATACCGCTCCGGGGCGTCGTCGACGGACCATGGCCGGTCTGAACGCGCTTCGTGGAATTCGGTCAACTGCCGGACATGGCGGTCGAGCCAGGCCGGGTCCTCATGGACCACCAGCGTGCCGTAGACGTGTGCGGTGGAGTAGTTCCAGGTCGGCACAACGCGGCCGTGCTCGGCCTTTGAGGCATACCAGGCCGGCGAAATGTAGGCGTCCGCACCCTGAAGGATGACCAATGCCTCTCCGATCGGCGGCTTGGACCACTGCGGATTGTTCCTGGCCAGGTGGCCGTGCAGCGCGCCGTGCGCGCCGGCCGAGGGATCGTAGAGGAGCGGCAAGAAGCTGGCGAGCAGGCCCTCCGAGGTCATGGTGATGAGGTTGGCGGCTACCGGGGCAGCGAGGAGTTCCTCGATGGCGCCCGGGCTGGCGGCGAAGTGTGCGGGGATATACATGGGGCTGTCCTTTGACGATGGGTAAATTGGCGCAGTCCGCGCGTCTTCAGGCTCGCGGCGGCGCCAGCGGCGGCTTCACCCGGGCCCGGACGGCCAGGCCGGCGCAGGCGATCACGGCGGCGCCGCCCATCAGGGTGACCGGCGTCAGCGCTTCGCCGAGGAGTAGCGCCGCCCACGCGATACTGAGCACGGGCTGAACGAGCTGGATCTGGCTGACCTGCGTCATCGGGCCGATTGCGAGTCCCCGGTACCACGCGAAGAATCCGAGGAACATGCTGACGACGCCGAGGTAGGCGAAGGAGGCCCACTGCGCCGGGGTGCCCGACGGCGGCTGCTGGGCCACCGCGAGCGCGGCCAGGGCGACCATCAGCGGCGCCGCGAGGACGAGCGCCCACGACACGGTCTGCCAGGCGCCAAGTTCGCGGGCGAGCAGGCCGCCTTCGGCATAGCCCACCGCCGCGACCGCGACGGCGCCGAGGAGCAACAGGTCCGCCCAATGCAGTTGCCCGAAACCTCCCGGCGGCGCGAAGGCGAAGCCGACAGCGGCAGCAGCGCCCGCCGCCGTGGCGAGCCAGAACGCCGCGGGCGGCCGCTCATGTCCGCGGAGAACGGCGGCAGTCGCCGTCGCGGCCGGGAGCAGCGCGATCACGACGGCGCCGTGGCTGGCGGGAGCGCTGGTGAGGGCGAAGGAGGTGAGCAGCGGGAAGCCGACGACGATTCCGCCGGCGACCACCGCGAGCCTGGCCCACTGCCGGCCCAAGGGGAAACGCTGGCGGGTTAGGACGAGCGCCGCGGAGGCCAGGGCAGCTGCCACAACCGCCCGGCCGGGGCCGATGAACAGGGGCGACAGTCCGGCGACGGCAACCCGGGTGAACGGAACCGTGAAAGAGAACGCCGCCACGCCAAGCAGGCCCCACCAGAGGCCGGCCGCGCGGCCGGCCGAGGGGGCAGCGGGCGCGGCCGGTATCACTGGGCTTACTTTGACAGTAGCGCTACTCTTGTCTCTCATGGACAACGATAGCAGTTCGCGGATTGTGGCGCAGCTGAAGGAATGGATTGCACGGGCCGCCCCCGGCTCACGGCTGCCGTCCACGCGCGCGCTCGTGGCCGAACACAGTGTCAGTCCCGTTACGGTGCAGAAGGCCCTGCAGGCCCTCACCGCCCAGGGCCTGATCGAAAGCCGTCCGGGCGTCGGGACCTTCGTCCGCGCGGTCCGGACGGCGCGTCCCTCCGACTACGGCTGGCAGACGGCGGCCCTGCGGTCACCGCAGGCGCCGCTGCGCTCGGCGTCGGCCGCGATGCGCAGCGCACCCAACGATGTGATCGCCCTGCACTCGGGCTACCCGGCCCGCGAACTACTCCCGGAGCGGCTGGTCCGGGCGGCCCTGATCCGGGCAACCCGCGGCGAGGCGGCACTCACCCGCGCCCCCGCCGCAGGACTTCCCGAGCTGCAGTCCTGGTTCGCCCACGAACTCGGTACCTCGACTCCTCCGGGCGTCACCCCGCCCGGGGCGAGCGACGTCGTCGTGTTGCCGGGCAGCCAAAGCGGCCTCAGCTCGATCTTCAGGGCGCTGGTGGGCAGCGGGCAGCCGCTGCTGATGGAGTCCCCCAGCTACTGGGGTGCCATCCTCGCGGCCGCCCAGGCCGGCGTCCGTGTCGTCCCGGTGCCGAGCGGGCCGGACGGCCCCGACCCGGACGGGTTGGCCCGGGCGTTCGAGGAGACAGGGTCGCGGCTGTTCTATGCCCAGGCAAACTACGCCAATCCCACCGGGGCCCAGTGGAGCGTCCGGCGCGGAGACGAGGTCCTGGAGGTGGTGCGGCGGCATGGGGCGTTCCTCGTGGAGGACGATTGGGCACACGACTTCGGCATCAGCAGCGCCCCCTCCCCCGTGGCCGCGCGCGACGATTCCGGCCATGTGGTGTACCTGCGGACGCTGACGAAGAGTGTGTCGCCGGCCATCCGGGTGGCCGCCGTCATTGCGCGCGGACCGGCCAGGGAGCGCATCCTCGCCGACCGCGGGGCCGAGTCGATGTACGTCAGCGGCCTGCTCCAGGCCGCGGCCCTGGACGTCGTCACCCAGCCGGCCTGGCAGACGCACCTGCGCAGCGTCCGGCACCAGCTCCAGTCGCGCCGCGACCTGCTGGTGACGAGTCTTCGCGAGCACGCTCCGCAGGCCCATCTGACCCTGGTCCCCAAGGGCGGGCTGAACCTCTGGGCGCGGCTGCCGGACGGGACCGACGTCGAGCAGTTGAGCGCCGACTGCGAGCGTGCTGGCCTGCTCATTGCCGCCGGCACGGAATGGTTCCCGGCCGAGCCGGCCGGCCCGTTCATCCGGCTCAACTACGCCGGGCCCAACCCCGGCGCGTTCCCGGAGGGTGCCCGCATTCTGGGCCGGGCCATTCAGGAGAACCTGCGGTAGGGCTGCCGGGTGCACGGACGCTGGTAGGGTCTGCGCATGGATGAAAATTTGGGGAAGTTCATCGACAATTTCGCGCAACTCGTGCAGCTTGCGCAGGCCGGACAGCACCGCGCATCAGCCGGGCCGCAGCTGCTGACGACGCTCACCGGGCATCTGGGCGTGCCGGCCCGGTCGGTCTCCGTCGTGGTGGAAGACATCCCGCCACACCGGTTCGTGGACGCGGACATCCAGATGGCAGAGCTTGCGGGCGAGGATCCGCAGTTCCGGCTGGTCGGCATCGGCGGAGGGGACCAGCGCCACCATCACTCCCTAAGCGACATGCTGCAGCAGGCGCAGGTCTTTCCGCAGTTCCCGCTGTCCCAGCCCGACTACGCCAACCTGGCGGTGGGGCCGGACGAGCAGCGCCAAGCGGTGGCGCTGGGGCTCTGGCTGTTCAGCCACGGCGGCCGGCCGATCGCCGTGCTGCAGCGGGACGCCAACCCCCGGTCCGGCCGGCAGACTGTCCGCCTGGAAGTCCTTGCCGCAGATACTGACTCCGCGGCGGCCTTCCTCGCCGACTTCCGCCGTCGCATGCAGCATCACAGCGTCCTCAAGGGGCAGGTCATTTCACTCGTTATGGGTGAATACGGCCCCAGCGCGGCGGGCGTGACCTTCCACGCGCGCCCATCCCTGGCCGCTGCCGAGGTCATCCTGCCGGACGGCCTGCTGCAGAAGGTTGCCGACCACGCCTTGGGGATCGCCGAGCACCGCGACACCCTCAACCAGTACGGGCAGCACCTCAAGCGCGGCATCCTGCTCTACGGCCGGCCGGGCACCGGGAAGACCCACACGGTGCGGTATCTGCTCAGCCGCAGCCACGGGGCCACCGCCATCCTGCTGTCCGGCGGCTCGCTGGCCCGGATCTCGGAGGCGGCCACCATGGCGCGGGCGCTGCAGCCGTCCATCGTTGTGCTCGAGGACTGCGACCTGATCGCCGAGGACCGCCGCTTCGGCCACGGGCCCCAGCCGCTGCTGTTCGAGGTGCTCGACGCCATGGACGGCCTGGCCGACGACGCCGATGTGGCGTTCGTCCTCACCACGAACCGGGTGGACATGCTGGAGCGTGCCCTGGCGCAGCGGCCGGGCCGGGTGGATCTGGCCGTGGAGATTCCGCTGCCCGCGCAGGCAGAGCGCGTGGCGTTGCTCCGGTTGTATGCCCGCGGGATCGACTTCAGCCCTGCGGCACTCGAGGAGGCAGCGGACCGGACCGACGGCACCACGGCCTCGTTCGCCCGCGAGCTGATCCGCCGCGCCGTCGTGGCCGCCGCCCTTGCCGGCGTCCCGGTCGCGGACACCCACCTTCAGGCGGCCGTGGGCGAGCTGATGGCCGACGGCGAGGCCCTCACCCGCAGTTTGCTCGGCAGCGGAGGCCCGACTACCGGCGGTGGCGGTTACGGCGGGCCGGCGGGCGCCGGACGCTCAGACGCTTTCTGACTCGGCGAGACGCTTGAGGTTGGCGAACTGGCGGGTCTGCATCACCCAGTGCGAGGGCTCCAGCACCACAATGCTCAGGAGAGGCTGTAGCCATTTCGGCCGGAACGACCAGTACCCGCTGACGACGAGCCGGGTGCGCCCGTCCGCCGTTTCCTTCAGCTCGAATCCCCAGAGCGAGTCGGTGAAGTGCCGCGGCCGTGCTCCTGCCGGGTCGAACGGCCTCCCCCGCAGATCGAGGGACATCCGAAGGCCAAGGAACCGTTCCGGCTCCAGCGCTGCCACCTGCCACCACTGGCTGCCGTCCGGTGTGGCCGACAGATGGTCGCCGACGGCGATGTCCTGCCACTCGGGGTGGATGGTTTCCGCGCTGCGCCGTCCGAAGTTGTCCAGCCGGTCCCAGCTGTACCAGCCGCCCCGGTCGGTGCCCATCTGCAGCAGCCAGGGCCACACGCGCGACGGTGGCACGTTGATGGTCACGGCCATCGTTGCGCTGCGCTTTCCACCCGGGACGATCACGGCGCCCGGGTAGGGTCCGAGGACCTCGCCGCCGGTCGCGCCCGCGCGCAACAGGCGCGGGCGCACGAGGGCCAGATAGGCAGCTGCGGACCCGGCGGCAACGATGCCGGCCCGCCGCCCCGGGGCGCTGTTGGTCATTGCTCCTCCCCCGCAGGGCCCAGGTGTTTCTTGAAGAAAACGAGGATGCGACGGCGCGCGTCCTCGGCGGAGGGCTCGTGGTAGCCCGCCGCCACCAGTTTCGCGAGCAGTTGGTCACCGAACGTCAAGTCCGAGGGGCCATGCTTGTTGAGAAAACCATGCCCAGCGCCCGGGTAGACCTTGATGTCGTGGTCTATCCCGGCGGCGGTCAGCAGCGGCTCCAGCCGGGCCGGTGCCTTGCGCACTCCCGGCCAGCGGTCGTTCGCGCCATAGCTCGCCACAATCGGGCAGGCGCGGGGCATTGCCCTCGCCGTCTCGTCGTCGAACCCGCCGTAGTTCACGCTGGCAGCGGCGAAGTCGTGGTCCGGGGCCAACATGAGCGCGAACCCGCCGCCCATGCAAAAACCGATCACGCCAACCCGGCCGGTGCAGTCCTCGCGTGCGGCCAGCCATGCGCGGGTGCGGTCCAGGTCGCCGAGGGGCCGCCACCCGCGGATCAGGGACCACAAACACGTTGCCCGGCTCCCCCAGTGGAACAGGTCCGGCGCCACCGCGAGGTACCCCTCGCCGGCGAGCCAGTCAGCCTGGCTGCGGGTGTCGCGGCTCAGGCCCAGCGCGTCATGGATGACCACGACGCCGGGCCAGGGACCCGCGCCGGGCGGAGCAGCCAGGTAGGTCGGCATTTCGCCGCGTTCCGTCGCGACTGTCACCTCGGCCATGCGCACCTCCCGGAGCGCTCGGATTGATAACACCTGGGTTACCGGTCTACCAGCACAGCGGTGGGGGCGGGAAGGGCCTAGGGCCACCCGCTGTCCTTGATCTCGTCGCTCAGCGGTCTAGGCTGGATCGTGCCAGCGGCGCCAGGACTTCTCCGTCGCCTTCAGCCAGCGAGAGCGAGCTGCTCATGAGTAACGTCGCAACGGTCCTAGGCGGCCTCGATTCCGAGCTGGGGTGGATTCGCGAAACCTACACCGAGTTGCACCGGCATCCGGAACTCAGTCTGGAAGAACACGCAACGTCGACGATGGTCGAAGCCAAGCTCGCGGCGTTCGGCTATTCGGTGAGCCGCATCGGCGGTACCGGCGTCGTGGGCGTGATGCTGAATGGCGAGGGTCCCACCGTCCTGGCCCGGGCCGACATGGACGCGCTGCCCGTCACGGAGGCCACCGGGCTCCCCTACGCGTCGCAGGTGGACGGGGTCATGCACGCCTGCGGGCACGACGTCCACGTCAGCACCCTGCTCGGCGCCGCCAAGTTGCTGGCGGAGGGTCGGGACGCGTGGTCCGGTACCTACATTGCGTTGTTCCAGCCGGCCGAAGAGATCGGGGCCGGGTCCCAGGTCATGATCGACGATGGCCTCGCCACCAAGGTTCCGAGACCCGATGTCGCCTTCGCCCAGCATGTGATGCCACTACCCGCAGGAACCGTCGCGACCACGGCGGGACCGGTCCTCTCGGCCGCCGATTCACTCAAGATCGTCGTATACGGAAAAGGGGCACACGGCTCGATGCCGCACATGTCCGTGGACCCGGTGGTGCTGGCCGCGTCGATCGTCGTCCGGCTGCAATCCGTCGTTTCCCGACAGGTCAAGCCCGGCGACTTCGCAGTCGTAACCGTGGGAGCGTTGAAAGCCGGGACGGCGTCGAACATCATCCCGGACCACGCCACGATGCTGCTGAACATCCGCACCTACGATCCACATGTCCGCAGCACCGTGCTGGCGGCAATCGAGCGGATCGTCAGGGGCGAGTGCTCCGCCGCGGGCACATCGCGGGAACCTGACTTTGAGTATTACGACCAGTTCCCGGCCACGAGCAACGACGCGGCCGTGACGGAGGGCGTACACGCCTCGTTTGTGGCCCACTTCGGGGCGGATGCCGTGCACGAGGCCCAGCGGCAGACGGCTTCCGAGGACTTCAGCCGCATTCCGGACGCGTTCGGCGCGCCGTACACCTTCTGGCTCCTCGGCGGCGCGGACCCGGAAGAGTTCCAGGCCGCGGCGGCGAAGGGAACGGTGGCGAAGGACATTCCGGCCAACCACTCCCCTCTGTTTGCCCCGGTCATGGACCCGACCCTGTCCATGGGCGTCCAAGCCCATGTGGTCAGCGCACTGTCATACCTTGCCGCTCAATGACGCCCGTCCAACGCCGCGAGGAGCCGTGTGACCGAGCCGCCAAGGTTCCACTCGGCGGCAAGGGCCTCAAGTTCGGCGCGGGAACCGCCGGCGACGGGCCGCAGTTGCGCACCTGCCTCCTCAAGAGTCGGCAACTCAAGGTCGCGCACGACGTTCACGACGTCGGGCGCGACGGACAGATAATCCTTGGCCGAGCCGAGCCTTGATCGAATGGACGGGGACAGTCCGCTTCCCGCGTCCGTTGCAGCGGCCAAAAGGCTCTCCAGCGTGCCGTAATCGGCCAGAAGCGCCGCAGCGGTCTTTTCGCCGATGCCGGCGACCCCCGGCAACCCATCCGAGGTATCGCCGCGCAGGGTCGCATAGTCCGCATACTGCCCCGGGAGCACGCGGTACTTGCCGAAAATGACCGACTCGGTGACGACTTCCAGGTTCCGCATTCCCCGCGCCGTGTAGATCACCCGCACCTGATGGGCGTCGTCAACAACTTGGAAAAGATCACGGTCGCCGGTCACCACGTCCACCGGAGACCTGGCGTTGCTGGCGTAGGTGCCGACGACGTCGTCGGCCTCGTGGTCCGCCGCCCCGACGACGGCGATGCCCGCCAGGTCAAGCACCTTGCGGATCAACGGAAGCTGGGCGGTGAGGGCGTCCGGCACGAGCTCGACGTCAGGAGCGCCCGCCACGGCCTCGGCCACGCGATGCGCCTTGTAGCTGGGGAGGCGATCGACCCGCCACTGTGGGCGCCAGTCATTGTCCCAGCACGCAATGAGATGCGACGCGTCGTAGTCGGTGGTGAGCCGCGCGATCATGTCGAGCAGACCGCGAACGGCGTTCACCGGTGTGCCGTCGGAGCTGTGGATTGTGTCGGGCACGCCGTAGAACGCACGGAAATACAACGAGGCGGTATCGAGCAGCATCAGGCGTTGGCGCATAGCCGATCCTCGCACGAATGCGTCCTCACGTCAGCCGGAGGTCCGCATCAGTCCCAGCCCAATGCGGGGCGCAGGTCGCGGGAAATCGACTCCAGCAGCCGCACGTTGAAGTCGACGCCAAGCTGGTTCGGGACGGTCACCAGCAGGGTATCCTCTGCCGCCACCGCGGCGTCGCGGGAAAGCTCTTCCACGAGACGATCGGGCTCTCCGACGTAGCTGCGCCCGAAACGGGCCAGACCGCCGTCGCGGTCGTTGCTGCGGCCGTCGACGCCGACATCCTCCGCGGCCACGGCCAGGTCAACTGCCTGCAGGAGGGCGTCCCGGGCCGAGCGTGTGCGCGAACCGGCGACGTCACCCCAGTGGCCGAAGGACAGAAAACCGATGCGTTTCATAAGACCTCACGCTCTCACGGGAGCTCCGGGGCCCGGAAGCGTCCCGGCGCCGCCCTATATGAACGTTCTTTCCGCGGACCGCTGCACCGTAGGCATTATTGTCGGTGCCTGCTTCTAGTGTGGGGTTATGGAAAGCGGAGCGGCTTTGACTTCGGAGACCCGTGCGGAGACCACGGAGGCGCTGGCGGCTGTTGCCGCGTCCGTTGCTGCGCTGGCTGTCATTATGGACGACGGCGCGGAGCACACCGACCCGTTGCGGAAACTAGCCGACACTTGCCTGGACGGCCTGGCCGAGGTGGCCCGGTGCGAGGGCCGGTTCGCGGCGTTGAAGGTCCGGCTCTCCGCGGAGTACCTCGCGGCGGCCGAGGCCCTGGCGCCGCCGGCGGCGACGCCGCAGGAATGCACCGTCCGGGAGATGGCGGTGGTCTCCGAGGTCGCCTGTGTCCTGACTGTGAGCGAACGGGCCGCCGGGGCGCTGATCTCCGAGGCCCTGGCCCTGACGGCGGGGCTGCCGCTGACCCTGGCCGCCCTGCAGGCCGGCACGATCTCCTGGCAGCACGCCCGGATCATGGTCGACGAAACCGCGAACCTGGACCCGGCCGGGGCGGCCGCGCTGGAAGCGCATTTCCTGGACCCCGACGCGCCCAACCCCGCCCGCGGCTGCGGCGCCGGGGAGCTCGTCCCGGGCCGGTTCCGGGCCAAGGCCCGCGCCTGGCGCGAACGCCACCACCCGGTCAGCATCGAAACCCGCCACACCAAGAGTGCCGGGGACCGGCGGATCGAATACACCCCGGACCGGGACGGCATGGCCTGGCTCTCGGCCTACCTGCCCGCCGACACCGCCGCCGGGATCTGGGAACGAACCACCGCCGCCGCCCGCGACCTGCAGGGCCCGGCCGAACCCCGGACCCTGACCCAGCTCCGCGCCGACATCGCCGCCACGTGGCTGCTCACCAGCGGAATCAGCGACGAAGCTGGCGGAATGCCGTCGCCGCGGGCGCAGGTCCTGATCACCGTCCCGGCCCTGTCCCTGCTGGGCGCCACCGACGAACCCGCCGTCCTCGACGGGCACGGTCCGATCCCGCCGTCGATGGCCCGCCGCCTCGTCGCGGACGGCGCCGAGTCGTTCCACCGGGTCCTGACCGACCCGCGTGACGGCGCCCCGCTGGAAATCGGCCGGACCAGCTACCGGGTCCCGAAGGCCCTGCGGCAATGGCTGCGGCTCCGGGACGGGAAATGCCCGTTCCCCGGCTGCAACAACGCCTCCCTGGACAACGACGCCGACCACCTCCTGGCTTGGGCCGACGGCGGCACCACCGGCATCGCCAACCTCGGCCAGCCCTGCCGCAAACACCACCGCCTCAAACACGGCTCCGGCTGGACGCCCACCGCGGCCGGCAAGAACCACCCGCCAGGCTGGACCTCACCCACCGGACGGACCTACCCCAGCGAACACCAGGACTGGGAACCACCCCACTGGCCAGGCCCCATCTTGGCGGCGGATATGCTGTTCGACTGCGTGCCGCCCCCGGATCTGGCATCTGACTTCGAATCGGACGCGCTTCCAGACGAACCGGACGATGCGGACCAGGGTCCGGACCAGTGTCGCGGCCCGGATCCCGAAACGGACCTGCCCGCTGACCCCTTCCCGGAGTGGTACTTGTTTGCGGCTGCGTAGCCACGTGGTGCAGCGCCCCCATCCCGAAAATCTCAGGCGCCGTAGGCCCTCCTGGGCTATCGTGGTGCCATGCCGAGCCAACTAGCTTCAATTGCCATCGACGCGATCAATCCACAGGTGGTGGCCGACTTCTGGTGCGCCGTCTTCGGCTGGCACGTCCTCGAGGAGGACACCGGGATCATCAGCATCGGCCCGCACGGCAAGACGTACCCCACCATCGATGTGATCGCGGTCCCTGAGGGCAAGACCGTCAAGAACCGGCTGCATTTCGACCTGCGCGCGGACGGCACGTCTACGGCGCAGGAGCTCGAGCGGCTGCTCGCCCTCGGCGCAGAGCGCACGGACGTGGGCCAAGGCCGCGACGTAAGCTGGGTGGTACTGGCAGACCCGGAGGGCAACGAGTTCTGCCTGCTGTCCCGCTCCGTCCAGGACGTGGACCACGACTAGGGGAACCGCGTGGCACGCATCTTCATCACCGGCTCCGCCGCCGGGCTGGGGCTCGGCGCCGCGGTTACCCTTATCGATGAGGGCCACGACGTCGTCCTGCATGTCCGTACGTCCGAGCGCGTCAAAGCCCTCGGCGACCTGGCCAACCGGGCCGCCGGCGTCGTCGTGGGCGATCTCAGCAGCGGGACGGAAACCCGTTCACTGGCCGAGCAGGTGAACAGCATCGGCCGCATGGACGCCGTCATCCACAACGCCGGCACCTACCTGGAGCCGGCCCGCGGCAACACCCCCGAGGGGCACGCACGGACACTGGCCGTGAACACTTTGGCGCCGTACCTGCTGACCGCGTTGATCGACAAGCCGGCCCGCCTGATCTTCCTCAGCAGCGGCCTCCACCGCAGCGGCAGTGGCTCACTTGAGGACATTGACTGGACCCAGCGGCCCTGGAACGCCAGCCAGGCGTACACCGAGAGCAAGCTTTACACCACCACGCTGGCCTTTGCAGCAGCGCTCCACTGGCCCGGCGTGCTGAGCAACGCCGTCGACCCCGGCTGGGTACCCACCCGAATGGGCGGCCCCGGCGCGCCAGACGACCTGGACAAGGGCCACCTTACGCAGACCTGGCTGGCCACCAGCAAGGATCCTTCCGCCCTCACCAGCGAAGGGTACTGGCACCACCGCACACTCCGCGCGCCCTCCGCCGAAGCCCGGGACCCGGGTTTCCAGGACCGGCTCATGGGACGGCTCGGGGAACTGACCGGCATCGCTTTGTTCTGATTCAGTACGTATAGAAGCCCTCGCCCGTCGCGACGCCGAGCTTGCCCTGGTCGATGTAGTTGTCCTTCAGATACCCGGCGAAGGCCTGGGACCCGGCGTCCGGGGACGACGACGCAATGTTGTATGCGGTTCCCAAGCCAACGACGTCGAAAATCTGAAACGGTCCGCTCGGCGCTCCGGTTGCGATGCGCCACGTCTTGTCGATGGTTTCCGGGCTGGCGATGCCCTGCAGTAGCAGGCCTGCGGCCGCGTTCAAGAGCGGGACCAGCAGCGAATTCAGGACGTAGCCGGCCTTCTCCTTCTTGATCTCGATCGGTTCCAGCCCGCTGTTCCGGGCGAACTCGACGACGGCGTCGAACACCGCCGGATCGGTGTCGGCCGTGCCCATCACCTCGGCGATGTTCTGCGCCCAGATGTTGTTGGCGTAATGGATGGCGAGGAAGCGGTCGGGGCGGCCGGTGGACTCCTTGAGGTCGCTCGGCAGCAGGGTCGACGAGTTGGTGGCGAAGATGGTCCTGGCGGGGGCGAGCCCAGCGAGTTTGCGGTAGACCTCGCGTTTCAGCTCAAGCAGTTCGGGGACGGCCTCAATCACGAGGTCCGCACCGGCGACGGCGTGGGCCAGGTCGGCAGTCAAGCGCAGCCTGCCCAGAGCGGCCTCGGCTTCGCCCTCCGCGGCGCCTCCCACCTTTGCCGCCCGGTAGATACCTGCGAGCTGCGCGAAACGGGCCCGGGCCTTGGCGAGGGCGTCGTCGTCAATGTCATAAGCCGTGACAGCGAATCCGTGGAAGGCGGCCTGGTAGGCGATTTGCGAGCCGAGCACTCCGGTGCCGAGCACGGTCAGCGTCTTGATCTGGGGCATCTGCGTTCTTCCTTTCAACGCGGGCATTACCGGCGTCCGGGGTTGTCGGATCCATAGATACTGCGGATCCAGATGGTTGATAGCACATCCAGGGCACTCGACTCGGGGATGGCGGGACTCTCCTGGTTGAGGACCGCGGTGATCACCCGCTCGTTCATCAAATTGAGGCTTACTGCCAAGTCCCGTGCGTCGACACCCTGTGGCGCAGCCCCTCGGTCCTGCTCGGACTGAATCACGTCACTTGAGAAGTCGGCCCAGGACTGCATCGACTTGGACCAGAGCGCACGCACTGCCTCGTTGCGTGCGCGCGCACCAATCGCCGCGGTGGCGACGCCGCGGTGGGCTACGAACACCTCGACGAACATGCCGATGGAGCGCGTCCACGCTCCCGCGGGGTCGGTCGCGAAATCCCGCGGCAATGCGCCCACCCGGTGTTCCACCTCGGTAATCACCCGGTCCAGGAGGGCCAGCAGCACCTCGTCCTTGGACGAGAAGTAGAAGTAGAAGGTGGGGCGCGAGATGCCGGCGCCTCGGGCGAGATCCTCGATCGAGATCTCGTCAAAGGCCCGCTCGCAGAGGAGCCCCTCGGCGGTGAGCAGGATCGCGTCCTGGCGCTCATCCCCGGAGACCCTTGTGCTGCGTCGTCCTCGCTGAACCATGGGCCCATCCTAGCCTCATCTCTCAACATGCTGTTGACTCTCTCAACTTGGAGTCGATAACTTGGCATGATGAGCGAACACGTGGATGTGTTGATTGTCGGCGCCGGGCTAAGCGGCATAGGTTTCGCCAGCCGACTGAAACGCGAGGTACCCGGAAAGACTTTTACGATTCTGGAGTCCCGCGGCGCGGTGGGAGGCACCTGGGACCTTTTCCGCTACCCGGGCGTCCGCTCCGATAGCGACATGTACACGCTCGGCTACTCCTTCCGGCCCTGGGCCGGCGCCAAGGCGATCGCCGACGGCGAGTCGATCCGCGAGTACATCGAGGAGACGGTCGCGGACGAGGGCCTGTCTCCCCAGATCCGGCTGAATCACCGGGTCGTCTCAGCCGAATGGTCCAGCGATACCGCACTGTGGACGGTGACGGCGGTCCCGACGTCGGGCGGAGAATACCGGGCAGGCGATGCGGCGTCTGGTCCCGGCGCGACTGTCACGTTTACCTGCTCGTTCCTGTCCGTCTGCTCCGGCTACTACCGCTACGACGAGGGATTTACCCCGGCCATTAAGGGGACCGAGACGTTTGCGGGGCCGATCGTCCACCCGCAGCACTGGCCGGCCGACCTCGAATACGAGGGCAAGCAGGTGGTGATCATCGGCAGCGGGGCCACCGCCGTGACACTGGTGCCGTCGATGGCGAAGTCGGCCGCCAAGGTGACGATGCTGCAGCGCTCCCCCACCTACATCGCCCCCGTGCCGTCGCGGGACCACCTTGCCGACCGTCTCCGGGGCAAGCTGCCGGCGCAGCTGGCGTACGACGTCGTGCGGGCCAAGAACATCCTCTTTTCGATGTTCACGTACCAGCTCAGCCGACGGCGGCCGGAGACGATGAAGGCAATCCTGCGGAAGTCAGCCATCGCCAAACTGCCGGACGGCTTTGCGGTCGACACGCACCTGGCACCGACGTACCAGCCGTGGGACCAGCGGCTCTGCGCGATCCCCAACGGCGACCTCTACCGTGCGATCAGCGCCGGGACCGCCGACATCGTGACGGACGAGATCGCGCGGATCACCCCGACGGGAGTTGACTTGGCCTCGGGCGGGTCAATTCCGGCCGACGTCATCGTGATGGCGACGGGACTGAACCTGCTGGTGATAGGCGGCATGACGCTCACCGTCGACGGCGAACCTGTGGACGTCGGCAGGACACTGACTTACAAGGGCATGATGCTCGACGGCGTCCCTAACTTTGCGCTCACCGTCGGCTACACGAACGCCTCGTGGACGCTCAAGGCCGATCTGGTCGCAGGTTACGCCTGCAGGTTGTTGAAGTACCTCGACCGCCGGAACCTGCAGTGGGTGGCGCCCAGTGCGCCCGCCGGCGTTGCCGACGCCGAACAGACGTCGCTGATCGATTTGAAAGCCGGCTACATCCTGCGCGGCGCCGGCGACCTGCCCAGACAGGGCCCCCGCTCGCCTTGGCGGCTGCACCAGAACTATTTCCGCGACTTCGCCTTGCTCAGGGCCGGCCGGCTGAGGGACCACGTTCGTTTCGGACGGCGCGGGCAACCCGTGCATGCCCCCGGACGGCGTACGACGGCGGGGAGCCAAGATCCTCTTGCTCTTCCCGGAACGGGACACGTCGACGTCGGCGGCACACGCTTGCGGTACCGGAAGACCGGCAGCGGGGATCCCCTGCTGCTCCTTCACGGCATCGGCCAGAGCCTGGAGGACTGGAACGAGCAACACGAGCGGCTCTCGGCACGCCACACCGTCATCAGCGTGGACCTGCCCGGCTTCGCGTACTCCGACCGGGTCCCGGGACAGGCGACGCTGGCGAAGCTTGCAGCCGTCCTTCCAGGCTTCCTCGATGCCGTCGGGGCGCCTGGGCCGCTGCCCGTGATGGGCAACTCGCTCGGCGGCGCCGTTGCCATGAAACTGGCTGCCGAGCATCCGGACCGCGTATCGGCCCTGGTTCTTGCCAACAGCGCGGGGTTCGGCAAGGAAGTCGCACTGGTGTTGCGTCTGCTCGCAGTCCGCCCGCTCGCCGCGCTGCTCATGCGTCCCGACGAGGACGCTTCGCGCCGCACCGTGCAGTCGCTGTTCTATGACAAGGCCTTGGTTACCGAGCCCCGGGTGGGCCATGCGTTCGCACTGTCGCAACGGGCAACCCACCGCAAGACGCTGCTTGACGTCGCCCGCGACCTCGGAACCGTTTCCGGCGTCAGGGCCGAATGGCGGACGGCCCTTATCGGGGCGTTGGCGCAGCAGGACGTACCCACGCTTGTGGTGTGGGGAACCCACGACCACATCCTCCCGCACAGCCATCTGGCGGCGGCGGTCGAGGCATTCCCACACGCCGAGTCGTACGTCTTCTCGAAGACGGGACACATGCCCCAGATCGAACGCCCCGACGAGTTCGCCGAAGTAGTGGAGGAGTTCCTCTCCCGGGCCCCTGCTGTACTGTCAGGTAGCGATAGCTCTCGCTAGACCGACGGTGCGCCCGGAAGACGAAGCGTTAGTCGGGCATTGGACGCACGGAGGAAGGCCCGCGTGCGGAGCCTTCCTCCGACGTTCAGGCCCTAAGCTGGCGCTGTGAACAAGAATCGGCTGGAGGCGTTCAGCGACGGTGTGCTGGCCATCATCATCACGATCATGGTCCTGGAACTGCGGGCGCCGGAGGAACCGACCTGGTCCGGTCTGGCCGCCGTCCTGCCGACCTTCCTCAGCTACTTGCTCAGTTTCGTCTACGTGGGAATCTACTGGAACAACCACCACCACATGATCCACCTGGCCGACTCGGTCAACGGGTCAGTCCTGTGGGCCAACCTGCACCTATTGTTCTGGCTGTCGCTGTTCCCGTTCAGTACACGCTGGATGGATGAGTCGGGCTTCGTCGAGGTACCGGTGCTGGTCTACGGGATCAACCTGCTCTGCGCAGCCGTCGCCTACTTCGTCCTGCAGCAGGCGCTGATCCGCCGGCAGGGCCGAGGCGGCGCGCTGTCACGCGCAATCGGCCGGGACTGGAAGGGAAAGGCGTCGCCGCTGATCTACCTGGCCGGCATTGCTACCGCGTCCGTGCAGCCACTGCTCGGTCTTGCGCTGTACACCGCGGTGGCCCTGATCTGGCTCGTTCCGGACCGCAGGGTTGAACACTTCGTCACACAAGAGGGTTGGGGCGGGAACGGCGAACGGCACACAGGGTAAATACTTGGCCCTGCCTGTAACGCCTGACGACGTTCCGGAAACTTTGTTTTCAAGCGGGCATTCAGGCCGCCGTCACCGAATTTTGGGGGTTACACAATGAATTCACGTCGCACCGCATTCCTCACGGCAGTCGCCGTGGCGGGAGTCTCCGCCAGCCTCGTCCTGGCTGGCTGCGGGCCGCAACCAGGAACTCCGGCCGCAGCCTCGGACGTCGCCGTGAGTGGCACGGGCGAGCGGACGACGGCGCTGACCGTCCCGGCGTCGTCCATGCCACCGTCGGGAGCCCCCGCTTCCAGCTCCGTACCGGCGTCGAAGGTTCCCGCCTCAAGCGCGAAGCACGGGTCTCCGGCGCTGAAGACCTACACCTTCCCGGACGGGCACATCTCGTTCGCCTATCCGGAGACGTGGACGGTGCGGACGGTACAGCCGCCGGCCGGCCTCCCCGGGGTCGAAGCGATCGTCGCCGACACCGAAGGCAACGATTTGCTGACCTTAGCCAACGGCGTCACCGCCGGGTGCGCGGGCGGCCCGGTGTCACGTCGGGTCTTGGACCAAACGGCGGCTCCCGGAATGACGGCGCCGAACGGTGTGGAACCCAGCTTCGGCTTCGTAGCGGAAGACTATGGGAACGGCGAAGCGTATTTCATGGGACTCACCGATCCCCGGTCGCTGAAGGAAGGTGAGGGCGTCTCGTCTTGGTGCAACCTGATCCCCACGGCGAACGGCGGCCTCTTCACCCGAGTTCATTTCAACGAACCCGGCTTCCCGAACCGCGGCGCGGCCAAGGCCTGGCTGGCGACCGATCAGTACGCCCAGCTCAAGGCCCTGCTGCTGAGCCTGAACTACGCCTGATCCTGGCTGGAGGAGCGGCGGATGTGGCGAAAGCCCTGCACCCAACCGGGTGCAGGGCTTTCGCGTCGCCGCCCGCCGGCCCTGCTTAGGTCAGGGTCCAGGAGCGCTTGGACAGGCCGAACCAGAACCCGTCAATGGCGGTCTTGGCGTTCAGGTCGCCGGACTCGTAGGCCGCGCCAAGAGCCACATAGAGCGGGGCCCAGTGTTCGCTGCGGGGGTGCGCCTCGCGGGCCGCCGGAGCCTTGTCAAGGAAGTCCAGGATGGAGTCGACGTCCCCGCGCGCCATTGCTTCCTCTGCCCAGTGATCGAACTCCCGGGAGACCGACGGCGGTGTGCTGTCGGGTCCGCCGGCGGGGTTGAACCAGCGCAGGTTGTGCGTGGTGAAGCCTGAGCCGACGATCAGCGTACCGCGGTCGCGCAAAGGCGCCAGCGACTTCCCCAGATTGAACAGGCCCTGCGGATCCAGGGTGGGCATGGACATCTGTACCACCGGCACATCCGCGTCCGGGAACATCTCCTTGAGCGGGACGTAGGCGCCGTGGTCCAGGCCGCGGTACTCGTCGCGTTCTACGTGGTGGCCGTGGTCTGCCACGAGCTTCGCCACCTCGGCGGCGAGCTCGGGGGCCTGCGGCGCGTCGTAGGTGACGTCGTAGTACTTCTGGGCGAAGCCGCCGAAGTCGTAGACCAAGCCCGGGTTGCGGGTGGTGGCGCTGAGCGTCACCGGGGCGTTTTCCCAGTGGGCGGACACCATAAGGATGTCCGTGGGCTTGTCAAAGGTGCCGGACCAGGTCTTGAGTTCACGGGTCCAGGTGGCGTCGTCAGCCAGAGGCGGTGCGCCGTGGCTGAGGAAGAGAACCGGGGGGCGGTCGAGTGTCGAAGTCATGACACCATTCTAGTCGGTTTTAGTTGAAGGTTCAAGTGTCTAAATGAGGCGGGCGTTCAGGACGGCTTCGGCAGCCCGCATCAGGGGACGCCCTACACAAACGAGCGCGCCCCCTCCAACGGGATGGGGCGCGCTCGTTGCACCAGGGTCGGCCTAGACGGCGGTGTAGCCGCCGTCGATCGGAATAGTCGCACCGGTGATGAACTTCGCCTTGTCGCTCGCGAGGAAGGTAATGAGGTCGGCGACCTCCTGTGCCTCGCCGACGCGGCCGGCGGGGTGCAGGCCTGCGTACTGCTCGAGGGTCGGCTCGTCGATGAGCGGGGTGCGGATCACGCCCGGGGCCACCGCGTTCACGCGGATGCCCTCCTTCGCATACATGGTCCCGGCGGCGCGGGTCATGTTCACAACGCCGCCCTTCGAGGCCGAGTAGGCGATGTTGTTGGAGACGGCCACCAGACCGAACATCGAAGCGAGGTTGACCACGACGCCCCCGCGGCCCTGCGTGAGGAGCTGCTCGATGGCGTACTTGTTGGTGTAGAACACGCCAGAGTAGTCGATGCCGTTGGTGCGCTCCCAGTTTTCCACGGTGGAGGTGACGACGTCGCCCTCGCCTCCAACGCCGGCCGAAGCGACGGCGATATCAAGGCCGCCAAATTCCTCGACCGTCTTCGCGACGGCCGCTTCGACGCTCTCGGCCTTCGAGACGTCACCCTGGAAGAATTTTGCGCCGATCTCGTCGGCCACTTCCTGCGACTTGGGATTGAAATCGAAGATCATGACCTTTGCGCCTTCGGCAATGAAGGTCTTCGCGGTCGCGAGGCCCAGCCCCGATCCGCCACCGGTAATAAAAGCGACCTTGTTCTCGAGTTGCATGGCTTAATCCAATCTCTCAGCGATGTCGCGGTCAGGGTCGTTATGTCGGCGCTCCCGCGGTACGCGTTTATATGCGTATGCATCTATCCTTGCACTATTACTTGAAAAGTCAACGAATGTGCCGCGTCTCACACGCCGGGAAGGAGCGGAGCGTTGTGCTCCGCGCGACCTGCACCGTCTCGATCCGAAATGAGCTGTCGTTTGCCGAGCACCACTTAGTCTGGACAGGCGCCAACGGCACGGAGGGAAAAGTCAGGGAAGCAAGGCTCGCAACTTCGCCGGCTGTCCACCGACGTCGCCCGCCACGCGCATGACCACCACACGAAAAACGGGGAAATAACAATGAGTTCAATCCAGGCGGATTCAAATGCCAGGAAGAAGTCGACAATCAAGCGCATCACGTTCACACTTGTTGGCGCAGTCGTCGTGGCGCTGGTCGCGCTCGGTGTAGCGAACCTGCTCGGATTCAGCCCGTTCCAAGCGGGCAAGAACGATCGGGACCGGCCCGCACTGTTGAAGTCGATCCAGGACGTCAGCCAGTACCACGCGGCGGTCGGCAACTTCGAAGTCGTGATCGACGACAAGACCGACGATTCGTGGGTGCCGCCCATCATCGCCGGAAGACGGACGTTGTTCGTCGCGGCCGGCACCGTCAACGCCTACATCGATCTATCCGGCCTGGCTGAGAAGGACCTAAATCTGTCCGCGGACGGCAAATCGCTGACGGTGCGGCTGCCAGAGGCGCAGCTCGACAAGCCCAATCTGGATCTTGAGCGCTCCTACACCTACAGTCAGGACCGCGGCGTCTTGGACCGAATCTCGGATGCAGTCGGTATGCCAGAGCAGGAGAAGAAGATGCAAATCCTCGCCGAGAAGAAATTCACCGCTGCCGCTGAGCAGTCAGAGCTACGGAAGCGTGCCACCGAAAACACCAAGTCCATGCTGACTGGGATGTTTGGCTCCATCGGCATCAAGGTTTCGTTCCTCGACAAATAAGTTGCATGGGAACCGGCTCGACCATGGACCCCGCACGAGTTAATGTGCGGGGTCCATTCGGTTTTCGAAGCGCTCACGGGGAGCACTGCGGACAGGCCGGGGACACCGTCGGTTCGGTGTCTGTGTAGACCGCTATCCTCGGGATTATGACTGAAAGCCCTCACTTGGTGAACCGAACCCGCGACTGGATCTCCAGGGCCCGTTCTTTTCACGTCCGGCAACTCACCACGCACCGCAAGGTGAGGCGTCTCGGAAAGACGCGACTGACATTTACCACCGGCCAGGCGCTAACGAACTTGGGCGCCTTTTTCGTTGCCGGGTCTACAGGCTCGGCAACCCTGCCGGACTGGGTGGTTGTAGGCATCGTGCTCGCGGGTTTCCTGTTGGGCAAGTTCCTGTTCCCCATCCCGGTCAGCAGCATCGCCAGCCGGCGCGGCCCAAGCGATGTGGTCAGCCGAAGCTCGTCGGAGCTGGACCGTATGACCCCACAGGAAATCCGGATTTATGAAAACAACATGGTTCTAAAGCACCGGCTCAAAGACTCCAAAGGGCTTGGAGCCGAACAAGCATTGCAACGCCAGCAAGAGGCCATCCGGAAGGCGGAAGAAGCCGCGGGTCTGGCTTCCGGAAGCCTAAGCGGGCTGTCGCTGGCTGACGCCCAAGCCTTCGGCTCCGTTGCCGCACAGCATAAGCTCCTAGACAGCCAGTGGCTGGCCTACGAAGTTGACCCTAAGCTGCAGTTCGATTTCCCGGCCATGTCCGACGCCGCTTTCCCCGCGACCGCGGCCATGAACAGGGCCAGGCGCCACGCCGAGCAGGCAAAGTCAGAATCCAACACGGCCAACTACCGGTCCGCCGTAGCGGCGTTCCGCGCGTCGCTGACTGCGGCCGAGGCCGCCGCCGGGGTGCCCCGGAAGTAGCCACCTATACCATTCGGGAACGACGAAGGCTCCGCGTGTTGATTACAACGCGCGAAGCCTTCGTCGTTGACAGCAGTCGCGGACGACGCGATCCGCCCTTCTCAGGGGAAATCGACGGACGGGACCTAGAAGTCCCAGTCGTCATCCTCAGTGTTAACAGCCTTGCCAATCACATACGACGAACCGGACCCCGAGAAGAAGTCGTGGTTCTCGTCGGCGTTGGGCGACAGGGCCGAGAGGATCGCCGGGTTCACGTCGGTGACGGAGGCCGGGAACATGGCCTCGTAGCCCAGGTTCATCAGCGCCTTGTTGGCGTTGTAGTGCAGGAACTTCTTGACGTCCTCGGCCAGGCCGACGGAGTCGTAGAGATCGTGCGTGTACTGGACTTCGTTCTCGTACAGCTCGAAGAGCAGCTCGAAGGTGTAGTCCTTGATCTCCTGCTTGCGCTCCTCGGACAGACCTTCCAGTCCCTTCTGGAACTTGTAGCCGATGTAGTAGCCGTGCACGGCCTCGTCGCGGATGATCAGGCGGATCAGGTCGGCCGTGTTCGTCAGCTTGGCCCGTGAGGACCAGTACATCGGCAGGTAGAAGCCCGAGTAGAACAGGAAACTCTCCAGCAGCGTCGAGGCGACCTTGCGCTTCAGCGGGTCGTCGCCTTGGTAGTAGTCCATGACGATCTGGGCCTTCTTCTGAAGGTTCTCGTTCTCGGTGGACCAGCGGAAAGCCTCGTCGATCTCCTTGGTGGAGGCCAGCGTGGAGAAGATGGAGGAGTAGCTCTTGGCGTGCACGGACTCCATGAAGGCGATGTTCGTGTAGACAGCCTCTTCATGCGGGGTGAGCGCGTCCGGGATCAGCGAGACGGCACCGACGGTGCCCTGGATGGTGTCCAGCAGGGTCAGGCCGGTGAACACGCGCATGGTGAGCTGCTGCTCGTCCGGGGTCAGCGTCGCCCACGACTGCACGTCGTTGGACAGCGGAATCTTCTCCGGCAGCCAGAAGTTGTTGACCAGACGATTCCAGACGTCAACGTCCTTTTCGTCCTGGATGCGGTTCCAGTTGATCGCCTCAACATGGCTAAGAAGCTTCACTTTTTCTGTCATGACTCCGACTCGCTTTCTGAAGAGAGACTGGGTTTGGCTGAGTCCTCGATGCAGAAGCTGCACTCGGCTTTCTCGATGCCTTTGTTGGTGTGATGTCTTGTGTGGGCACTGCGTCGGCTGGACGGCTTAGGGACGCCTTTCCGTACTGCTGACATTTTCGCACGGGTTTCCGCGCTGGCCTTCTTACCGAAGTTCGGATTGCCGGCACCTTTCCTGGCTTCCGAAAGAGCCGCACGTGTTTCCTCGCTCATGACGCGGCCATAGCTGGGATGTTCAGGGCCGAACTTGCCGAAGTTGGGATTCTCAGGGCCAGTGATCGTGCCCTTGCGCTCACGTGACCATTTTTCGCGCTGCTCAGCACTGTGGTTCTTCCCATAGAAGGAGGCTCCCGGCCCTGAAATCCGGGCGATCTTACGACCAGTCGAACGAATGCGTGCGGCCTCCCGCATGGCGTGCGTCCAAACAACTCCGGTCGGCCCAAGGCCACCATCCGACAGATTGAGCAGACGGTCCCCCTCGCGCCGCAGGTAGCTGATCCAGTCGATCTCGGCCTTCCCTAACTCGGGCAGACCCTCTATCCAGTCCAACTCATCCGCGATAACGTCCGCCGGGTCATGCTTTCGGAGCCAATCGTAGAACGGGGTCTTGCGTCCCTCTGCGGCCACGCGGAGGTGCTGATGGAAACGACGACTAGCCGTCTTGGTGGTGATACCGACATAGCGGTACTCGACCTCCCGCCGAAGACGGATGCCGTAGACCAAGCCGCCCGTCGCCGTCGCCGTTTCCATCATTTCATCTCCTAGTGAGAATCAACCGATATTGGTTTCATAGTGCGCAGCTGACGCAGCCCTCAACCTCGGTCCCTTCCAGCGCGAGCTGGCGGAGACGGATGTAGTAGATGGTCTTGATGCCCTTCTTCCAGGCGTAGATCTGGGCCTTGTTGATGTCGCGCGTGGTGGCGGTGTCCTTGAAGAACAGCGTCAGGGACAGGCCCTGGTCCACGTGCTGCGTGGCCGCGGCGTAGGTGTCGATGACCTTCTCGTAGCCGATCTCGTACGCGTCCTGGTAGTACTCCAGGTTGTCGTTCGTCAGGTACGGCGCCGGGTAGTACACGCGGCCCAGCTTGCCTTCCTTGCGGATCTCGATCTTGGACGCCACCGGGTGGATCGAGGAGGTGGAGTTGTTGATGTAGGAGATCGAGCCGGTCGGCGGGACGGCCTGCAGGTTCTGGTTGTAGATGCCGTGCTCCATGACGGAGGCCTTCAGCTCCCGCCAGTCATCCTGGGTGGGGATGTGGATGTTCTGGAACAGCTCGGCCACCTTGGCCGTCTGCGGAACCCATTCCCGGTCCGTGTACTTGTCGAAGAACTCGCCGGACGCGTACTTGGACTTCTCGAAGCCGCCGAAGGTCTGGCCGGTCTCGATCGCCAGCAGGTTCGAGGCGCGGACCGCGTGGAACACCACCGAGTAGAAGTAGATGTTGGTGAAGTCCAGGCCCTCTTCGGAACCGTAGTGGACCCGCTCGCGGGCCAGGTAGCCGTGCAGGTTCATCTGGCCGAGGCCGATCGCGTGGCTCTGGTCGTTGCCGCGGGCGATCGAGGGCACCGAGGTGATGTTGGACATGTCGGACACGGCCGAGAGCGAGCGGATGGCCGTCTCGATGGTCAGGCCGAAGTCCGGCGAGTCCATGGCCTTGGCGATGTTCATCGACCCCAGGTTGCAGGAGATGTCCTTGCCGGTGGTGTCGTAGGACAGGTCATCGTGGTACGTCGTGGGCTGCGAAACCTGGAGGATCTCCGAGCACAGGTTGGACATGATGATCTTGCCGTCGATCGGGTTTTCCCGGTTCACGGTGTCCTCGAACATGATGTACGGGTAGCCGGATTCGAACTGGATCTCGGCGAGGGTCTGGAAGAACTCGCGCGCCTTGATCTTGGTCTTCTTGATCCGGGAATCGTCCACCATCTCGTAGTACTTCTCGGTGACCGAGACGTCGGAGAACGGCATGCCGTAGACCTTTTCGACGTCGTACGGCGAGAACAGGTACATGTCCTCGTCCTTCTTGGCCAGCTCGAAGGTGATGTCCGGGATCACGACGCCGAGCGAGAGGGTCTTGATGCGGATCTTCTCGTCCGCGTTCTCGCGCTTGGTGTCCAGGAAGCGGTAGATGTCCGGGTGGTGCGCGTGCAGGTACACCGCGCCGGCACCCTGGCGGGCACCGAGCTGGTTGGCGTAGGAGAAGCTGTCCTCGAGGAGCTTCATGACGGGGATGACGCCGGAGGACTGGTTCTCGATCTGCTTGATGGGCGCGCCGACCTCGCGGATGTTGGTCAGCGCGAACGCCACGCCGCCGCCGCGCTTGGAGAGCTGCAGCGCGGAGTTGATGGACCGGCCGATCGACTCCATGTTGTCTTCGATGCGGAGCAGGAAGCAGGAGACCAGCTCGCCGCGCTGCTTCTTGCCGGCGTTCAGGAACGTCGGGGTGGCCGGCTGGAAGCGGCCCTCGATGATCTCGTCCACCATCGCGGTGGCGAGCTTCTCGTCGCCGCGGGCCAGGTGCAGGGCCACCATGCAGACGCGGTCCTCGTAGCGCTCCAGGAAGCGCTTGCCGTCGAACGTCTTCAGCGTGTACGAGGTGTAGAACTTGAACGCGCCGAGGAACGTCTCGAAGCGGAACTTCTTCTTGTACGCGCGGTTGAAGAGCTCACGGATGAAGTTCATCGTGTACTGGTCGAGGGTTTCGCGCTCGTAGTACTCGTTCTTGACGAGGTAGTCGAGCTTTTCCTCGAGGTCGTGGAAGAACACGGTGTTGTTGTTCACGTGCTGCAGGAAGTACTGGTGCGCGGCCTCGCGGTCGGCCTCGAACTGGATCTCGCCGTTGGGGCCGTACAGGTTCAGCATGGCATTGAGCTCGTGGTAGCCCAGGCCCTGGTAGGCGGCCGGCAGCGCCGGCTTCTCGCCGGGGACGGTGTGCTTCTCGACGGCGGTGTTACCGGCCATGTGGGAACCCCCGGTCACTTCGGTGTCTGCGACAGTCGTGTCCAAAATTCTTCCAATCCTTGTTGTACTCGGCTGACGTCTTCCGGCGTCCCCATGAGTTCGAAACGATATAGGTGCGGGACCTGGCATTTGGCGGCGATGATGTCGCCGGCCATGCAGTAGTTGTCCCCAAAGTTCGTGTTGCCCGCCCCGATCACTCCACGGAGCTGTTGCCGGTTCCTCGGATCGTTCAGAAAGCGGATGACCTGCTTCGGAACGGATCCCTCTCCCCCGGTCCCCCCGTAGGTGGGAAGCACCAGCACGTAGGGTTCGGTCGCCAGCAGTGCCGGTTCCCTCGCGTGGAGGGGGATGCGGGCGGCGTCGACACCCAGCTTCTGCACGAAGCGTTTGGTGTTCTCTGAGGTGGAGGAGAAGTAGATGAGGTGGCTGCCGGTAGTGCGAACCGTGGCTGAGTCCACGGTGGTCGCTGCCAGCGGCGGTCCGGCGGTTGCCAGTGCCATAGGAGTCACCTCATCCGACGTGGTGGTGCTGCGTGGAGGCTTTCAGGCGACCGCGACGGCGGCAGCCTGCGCCAGTTCTTCGATCTTGTCCGGGCGGAAGCCGGACCAGTGGTCCTGGTCGGTGACGACGACCGGGGCCTGCATGTAGCCCAGGGACTTGAGGCGTTCGAGGGCCTCGGCATCCTGGGAGATGTCGACGCTCTGGTAAGCGATGCCCTTCTTGTCGAGAGCGCGGTAGGTAGCGTTGCACTGCACGCAAGCCGGCTTCGTGTAAACCGTAACGGTCATGTCCTGAGTCCCCTTTGTTGAAGTCTTTGGTTCGTGTCCGGTGGGGCCGACTCGGAACAGGAATCCTTATCCGCTACTGGCCTCGCCTGGCGGTCTGCAACCGCTTCGCTCGAACTGTAAGTCGATACTACATGTAGTGCAAGAGCCCCGCGTGGACCCCAAGATGATGTATTACAAGTATGTCATTTAACGCACCATTAATCCACAGGCCGGGGCCTTCAAAATGTCCGGAATTCAGCCATTTTCGAGGACACCATCCACACCCTGTGGAGTAGTTAGCCACAATTAACCGCCCCGCGTGTCGCATTCTGGACGGCGTGTCGCGGGTTCCCCCAGAAGGGGCCGGAGTGGGACGAAGCACTACATGTAGTGGCTGACCGCACAGCAAAGGCGGGCACCTCTCGGTGCCCGCCTTTGCTCACGGTGATTCGCCTAACAGCGCTCCCGGCAGGGGACCTGCCGGGAGCCGCCTAAGGGCCGCTGGGGCCGCCTACTCCGGGCGGCTGCAGAGGATCTGTTCCACGCCCATCCGGCCCTCGGCGAAGCTGCGCAGCGCGCCGACCAGGTAGAGCCGCCAGACCCGGGCGATCTCTTCGCCCATCACCGCGACGGCGGCGTCGTGGTTCTGCTCGAACCGCGCGTACCAGGCCTCGAGGGTCCGGACGTAGTCGCGGCGCATCGCCTCGACGGCCTCGACCTCGAGTCCGGCGTCCTCCAGGAACCCCAGGGTCTCCCCCACCGGGCGCATGTGCATGTCCGGGGCGATGAACGACTCGATGAACGGCCCGCCGCCGGGGTGCTTGCCGCGGCGGGACATCTGCTGCACCAGCACCCGGCCGCCGGGGACCACGTTGTTGAACAGCGCGGCGGCGTACACCGGGTAGTTCCGCTGCCCCACGTGCTCGCCCATCTCCAGCGAGGCGACGGCGTCGAACGGGCCGTCCGGAATCTCGCGGTAGTCCTGCACCCTGATCTCCACGCGCCCCTCAAGGCCGCGTTCCTTGATCCGGGCGTCGATGAACGCCTTCTGTTCGACCGAGAGCGTGACGCCGACGACGTCGACGCCGTAGTGTTGCGCGGCGTGCAGGCTCAGCGAGCCCCAGCCGCAGCCGACGTCCAGCATCCGCATCCCGGGCCGCAGCCCGATCTTGCGGCAGACCAGGTCGAGTTTGTCCCGCTGGGCGTCTTCGAGGCCGTAGCCGGGCGCTGCGTTCCCGCGCGAATCCGTCCAGTACCCGCTCGAATAGGCCATCTGCGGGTCAAGAATCAGTGCGTAGAAGTCGTTGCTGAGGTCGTAGTGGTGGCTGATGGCGGCGCGGTCGCGGATCAGGCTGTGCAGCCGCCCCTTCACCCGGGCCTGGCTGGCCGGCGGCTCGGGCGGGGCGCCCAGGGCTCCGGCTTCCCTGGCGATCCGGGCGACGCCGGCGAGCACGGCCGGGGTGGGGCGGATGCCGGACAGGCCGCGGTCCCTGACCACCTTCCACAGGTGCTCGAGGGCGGCGTTGAGGTCGCCGTCGACGTCCAGCTCTCCGGTGACGTACGCCTGGGCGGCGCCCAGTTCCCCCGGTGCCCAGAGCAGCCGGCGGATGGCGTCAGGTGAGTTGAGCCGCACGACGGGGGCGCCGGCGGGGCCGGCCTCGCTGCCGTCCCAGACGATCAGCCGGACGGGAAGCTCGCCGCCCACAAGCGGCCGGAGGACCTCGGCGATGGTGCCGGCCAGGGCGCCCCTCATCCTGCCGCCCGTTCGCCGGACGCCGTCGTCGCGCTGCGGCCGGCAGCCTTGGTGGCTGCCTTGTCCAGGACGATCTGCTGGACGTTCAGGTAGCCGGTCTCGAAGCCGGCGCGGGAGTAGCAGAGGTAGAACAGCCACATCCGTTGGAAGATCTCGTCGAAGCCGAGGGCGCGGACGTCCTCGCCGCGGGCCATAAAGCGCTCCTCCCACAGCCGCAGCGTCTGGGCGTAGTGCTCGCCCATGGCGAGGCGTTCGCGGACGCGGAGCCCGGTCTGCTTCTCGGTGATCTCTTCAATGGCCCGGACCGAGGGGATGACGCCGCCGGGGAAGATGTATTTGTGCACCCAGGTGTAGCTGGTCCGGGTGGCGATCAGCCGGTCGTGGCCGATCGTGATGGCCTGGATGGCGACCTTCCCGCCGGGGGCCAGCACGCGTTCGATCGTCTGGAAGTAGGTGGCCCAGTATTCGTAGCCGACCGCTTCGATCATTTCGACCGAGACGACGGCGTCGTACTCGCCCTCCACGGCCCGGTAGTCCTTGAGTTCGATCGTGACGGCGTCGGCGTAGCCTGCCTCGGCCACGCGCTGGCGTGCCAGTTCCTGCTGTTCGCTGGAGAGGGTCACGGAATAGACCGTGGCCCCGCGGGCTGCGGCGCGGAGGGCGAGTTCGCCCCAGCCGGTGCCGATCTCCAGCACGCGCGTACCTTCCGTCACCCCGGCCTTGTCCAGCAGCCGGTCGATCTTGGCCTGCTGCGCGGCGGCCAGGCCGTCCCACGCCACGTGGCCCAGCGCCTCGCCGCTCTCAGGGAAGAGGGCGCTGGAGTAGGTCATGGTGCTGTCCAGGAAGGTCGCGAAAAGCTCGTTGGACAGGTCGTAGTGCCGGGAGATGTTGGAGCGGGTGTTCTGCTCCGAGTTCCGTTCGGTGCGCGGGGTGCGGGGCAGGTAGAGGCCGCGGAGCTTCTGCAGCGGCTCCGGGACCAGCGTCCCGACCCGGGCGGCGAAGACTTCCATCACTGCCGTGAGGTTGTCCGCGTCCCAGTCTCCGGCCATGTAGGACTCCCCCAGCCCGATCAGGCCGCCGTCGCCCAGGCGTGCGGCGAAGGCTTCCGGCCGGTTCATGGTCATGACGGGGTACGGCTCGCCGGACGGGGACTTGCCGGCGGCGGCCCTGCCAAGGACGGTGCCGTCGGGGTAGCGCACCTCCAGCGGGAGGCTGCGTACGGCGGCGCGGAAGATGGCGTCCGCGACCCGCCCGGCGAGCCGGGCCTTGAGGCTCGAGGGCACCGCGGCGATGCTGGGCCAGATTCCGGCGTCGACGACGGCGGGCGGCTGCGGCACGGTGTAAGGCACGCCGTGGTTGGACTGGGCGTTATTCAGCGCTGCCTTGGACTGTGCTGGGTTCTTCTCCACCGGCTGGGATCCGGTCGCTTCGGTGATGGTCACTGGACTGCCTCCTGTGAGGGGTGGTGTGGTCTTTTGATGACGGGCAGCCTGCGTGCCCAAAGTTTGATGCCCTGCCAGCGGATCTGCGCTGCGACCCGCAGCGGCGCCAGCGGGACGGCGAGCGCCGCGGCCAGGATGTTCGGCACGGTGGCTTCGCTGCGGACGCCGTCCATGGTGGCGACGAAGGGTTTCTGTCCTTCGCGTTCCAGGACGATCGAGACCGCCAGCCGCTCGCCGGGCTCCGGAAGCTTCATCCGGTACTGGCCCTCGACGTCGTTGAACGGCGAGACGTAGAACGCCTTGGGCACGCTGGCCCGGCCGGCGTCGTCGGTCTCCAGGAGGTAGCAGTGACGCTCCCCGTAGGTGTTGTGGACCTCGGCGACCACGCAGCGCAGGTTCCCGGCGGCGTCGTGGCACCAGAACAGGCTCAGCGGGTTGAAGACGTGGCCGAGGACGCGGGCGCTGGCCAGCATGGTGATCCGTCCGCCGTCGAGGGTGATGCCCTGCGTGGCGAGGTAGCGCTCGACGTTGCCGCGAAGTGTCCCGTCCGGGTCGCCCAGGTGGTCCGCGGCGGAGAAGCCGGCCAGCGGCGCGAGCCAGCGCGGCAGCTTCGGGAGGGAGTCGACGTCGACATACCAGCTATAGCAGCGGTAGGTGAAGGCGTTCTTGAGCGGGGTGCGCCGCACGTGCGCGATCGAGGTGCGGTAAATCGCTGCCTGGCTGCTCATGCGCCCTCCAGGGACGTCTGGAGTTCCGCTGCCTGCGGCCCCGCCACGCGGTCTTCCCAGTCGCGGCCCAGCCGGGCGGCGGCGCGGACGCCGGAGAGGGCGCCGTCCTCGTGGAAGCCCCAGCCGTGGTAGGCACCGGCGAAGGCCAGGCGGCTGTCGCCGAGGCCCAGGATCTGCTGCTGGGCGCGCAGCGAATCCGGGGTGTACTGCGGGTGCTCGTAGACCATCTGCTCCAGCACGGTGCCGTCGCCGATCAGCTCCGACTCCCCGAGGCTGACGATGTAGCGTTTGCCGTCCGTCGGTTCCAGCCGCTGCAGCCGGGTCATGTCGTAGCTGACCAGCACCCGGTCCGGGCGGGCGTCGCAGGAGGGCAGTCGGTAGTTCCAGGAGGCCTTGGCGTTGTCGCTGGCGGGCAGCACGGCGTCGTCGCGGTGGAAGACGGTGTGGTTGACCGAGTAGGGCATGCCGGCGAGCGCCTCCCGCTCGGCGGGCGAAGCGTCCGCGAGCATCCGCAACGCCTGCGCCGGGTGCGTGGCGATCACGACGGCGTCGAACGTCTCGGTGCTCTCGGTACCGTTGTCTGTGGTGATGTCCACCCCTCCGGCGAGGCGCCGGACGCGCGTGACCGGGCTGGCGAGGCGGACGTCCGGCAGCGTGGCGGCGAGCTTGTCCACGTAGGTACGGGAGCCGCCGGTGACCGTGCGCCACTGCGGGGAGCCATTGACGCCGAGGAGTCCGTGGTGGCCGAGGAAGGTGAAGAGGTAGCGGGCCGGGTACGCCAGCGCGGTGGTCGGGTCGCAGGACCAGACGGCGCTGACCACCGGGGTCATGAAGTGCACGATGAAGTAGCTGCTGAACTTCTCCCGGTCCAGGAACTCGCCTAGGGTGAGCTCGGGAGTGCCGGCCGTGGCGGCCCCGTCGGCGTCGGTTTCCGCGAGAAGGGCGCGGGCCCGGCGGTAGAAGCGCCCGACCTCCAGCAGCATCTTCAGGTAGCGGCCGCGCAGCAGGGTGGAGGGCCGCGGGATGATTCCCCGCGCGCCGCCCCGGGCACCGGCGTACTCGAGGCCGCAGCCGTCGCAGCGGATGGACATGCTCATTTCCGAGTCCTGGGTCTGCACGCCCAGTTCACGGAAGAGCCTCAGCAGGGTGGGGTAGGTCCGTTCGTTGTGGACGATGAAGCCGGTGTCGATGCCCAGCACGGAGCCGTCGGTCAGGGGCACGTCATGGGTGTGGGCGTGGCCGCCGAGTCGCACGTCTGCCTCGAAGACGGTGACGTGGTCCCGCCGGTTCAGCACGTAGGCGGCGGTCAGTCCGGCCACCCCGCTGCCGATCACGGCAACCCGCCGTCCGTCCGGGATACTTGCTGCTTGCTGCACTGGTCCGCTCCTGTTGCTTCGCCTGAATTGTCCTGATGGATCTACTTATGGGCAATTCGTCACCGCGGGGCCGCCGGATGAGTGTGATTTCGCACCGGCTGCCTGGGAACCAATGTGCCAGAATGAAGCGGGATTTCGCACCCGCCTCACCGTAACCACCGAAGGGCAGCCCTTGATCAACCCCGTGCACCTCCGAACGCTGGTGGAAGTGGTCCGGCTCGGCTCCTTCACGGCGGCCGCCACCCGGCTCGGCTACACGGCATCGGCGGTGTCGCAGCAGATGTCCGCGCTGGAACGGGACACCGGGGTGGCCCTGTTCCAGCGCTCGGCCAGGAGCATCCAGCCCACGGAGGCCGCCGTCGTGATGACCCGGCACGCGGCCAAGGTCCTCACCGATATCGACACGCTGATGGCTGCGGCGGCCCGGACCCACGACAGCACGAGCCAGGAGCTCCGGCTGGGCATCTTCCCGTCCCTGGCCACCTACGTCCTCCCCCGCATCCTGCAGAATCCGGCCTGGCGGAAGCTCGGCATCGAGCTGCGGGTCTCCGTGGCCGAACCTGGCCAGACCATCCAGGGCCTGCGCGCCGGCGGCGATCTCGACGTGGCCCTGGTCTACCAGGTGGGCCAGTCGGGCCTGGCCTGGCCGCACACGGTGAACCGGCAATGGATCGGCGACGACGACTTCCGGGTGGTGCTGCCCGCCGCCTGGGGCATCGGCCCTGATTCCAAGGTCGCGGCGGACCACCTCTCCGACATGCCGTGGATCATGCACCACCCCGGCACCTCGGACGCCACCGTGATTGAGCGGCTCTTCGCCAGCTGCAACCTGCACCCGCGTGTGGTCGCCTACAGCGACGACTTCCACGCCAGCCTGGAAATGGCGGCCGCCGGCCTCGGGGCGGCGCTGGTCCCGGAACTGGCCTTGCTGCGCCGGCCCCCGGGCGTGGTGGTGCTGGACGTCCCGGAAATCCGGCTGGCCCGCAACGTCTTCGCCCTGCTGCCCAAGGAGCAGCTGACGGCCCAGGTCCAGCTTTTCGTAGAGTTACTCTCGGACACGCTGCACAAGCTCGGCACCACTCGCCGGGACTGACCCCTAGGGCTGGCCCGCGCCCTTCCTGGCCTTTTTGCCGGGCTTTTTGCCTGACTTGATGCTGAGTTTCCCGGCCGGCGCCACCAGGGTGCTGATGATCCGGTGCTTGGCCTTGGTGTAGGGCGGGTAGATCAACTCCAGCGTGTCCGGCCAGTGCGGCTTGGACAGGGTGGAGCGCTCGTGCGAGAAGGTCCTGAGCGAATGTTCGCCGTGGTAGGCGCCCATGCCGCTGTTGCCCACCCCGCCGAACGGCAGTCCGGGCACCGTCAGGTGCGCGGCCGGGACGTCGAAGCACAGCGCACCCGAGGAGGTCTGTTCGGAGAACGCCCGGCGCGTGCCGGCGTCGTTGCTGAACACGTACAGGGCCAGCGGCTTCGGGCCGGCATTGATCATCCGGATCGCCTCGTCCCGACCGTTCACCGGGACCAGCGGCAGCAGCGGGCCGAAGATTTCCTCCCCCATCACCGCGTCCCCGGGAGCCGGCCGGAGCAGGGTGGGGGCGAAGTGCCGGCTGGCGGCGTCGCGCCCGCCGCCATGGACCACGGTGCTGCCGTCCGCGAGCGCTGCCAGCCGGTCGAAGTGCCTGTCGTTGATAATCCGGCCGTAGGAGTCGCTCCGGGCCGAGTCCTCCCCAAAGAGGGCCCCGATCGCCTTGACCAGCTCGCGTTCCAGCGGGGCGAGCACGTCCTCCGTGGCGAGGATGTAGTCCGGGGCCACGCAGGTCTGCCCGGCGTTCATGAACCTGCCCCAGGCCAGCCGCTTGGCCGCCTTGGCCACGTCGGTGGAGGCGTCCACGTAGGCCGGGGACTTGCCGCCCAGTTCCAGGGTCACCGGGGTCAGGTGCTCGGCGGCGGCGCGCAGCACTGCCTTGGCCGCCGCCTCCCCGCCGGTGAAGAAAATGTGGTCGAAGCGGAGGGCCAGCAGCTCGGTCGTCTCGGGAATGCCGCCTTCAATGACCTGCGCTGCGCCCGGCAGGTACTCGGGAATCCAGCGGGCCAGGGCGGCGGAGGTGGCCGGGGCGTGCTCGCTGGGCTTGAGCACCACGGTGTTGCCCGCGGCCAGGGCCCCGGCCAGCGGCGCGAGCAGCAGCTGCAGCGGGTAGTTCCACGGGCCGATCACCAGCACCACGCCCAGCGGGGTGAGCTCGGTCCAGGCCTTGGCCGGCTGGACGGCGAGCGGCACGGACACCGGCCGGGGGCGCAGCCAGGTCTCCAGGTGCTTCTCCAGATGCGCGGCCTCGGCCGTGACAAAGCCGATCTCCGTCAGCTGAGCCTCGGTTTCGTGTTTGCCCAGGTCGCCGGCGAGCGCCGCGGCGAAATCCTCGCGCCGTTCGATCAGCATCCGCCGCAGGCTGCCGAGCTGCTCCAGCCGCCACGCCAGCGGACGGGTGGTTCCGTTGTCAAAAACTTCACGGGCACGGGCAACGGTGGCGGCGACGGTCTGCATCCGATCAATGTACCGGCCGCACGCCCCGCGGCGGGTCCGGTATCGGATAAATCCCCAGCGATGCTGGAACGGACCAGTTTTCAGGACTATGTTGAAGACATGAGCAAGGTAGCGAGCCAGCACTTTGGAGAGATCGAGCTCAACCACGGGCGTGACCATAATTTCGCCGCGAAACACGAACTCGCGGGCCAGCCCCTGGAACTTGACCTCAGTGTCAACGCGCATGACCACTTCGACGAGGCGGCCATGCACAAGGTTGACTACCGGCTGCGTTTCCTGCCCGAGCTCGTGGACCAGGTCCGCGACATGATCGCTGAGGAGCTGGAGCAGGAAGGCACCAGCCCGCAGGAATACCTCCGCTTCCACTGCAACGCCATCAAGCCCGAGCACCTAAAGCAGGTCTTCGGCGTGACCGACAAGGCGCAGCTGACCAACCAGGTCTTCCTCAAGGCCCTGAAGCTGGGCCATGTGGGCATCTTCCCCGGCCAGCCGGAGCGCTACTTCGTCTTGGACTTCACCCTGGGCTCACACTTCACCGATGAGGTCCTGGTGGCCTCCGCGGACGAGGACGGCGTCGTCGACGACGAGATCCTCTGGGAATCCTGATCGGCTGCTCCGTTCACGCCCTTTTGAGGGGCCATAAGGGCGTTTGCTCAGCAGCCTGGTAAAACGCGTACGACGGCGGGCGGCCACCTTGTGAGGTGGCCGGCCGCCGTAGGTGGCGCAGCAGGCTACTTGGCCGCTTCCAGCAGCTCGGCGCGGACCGTCTTGGCGGCGTGCACCAGGTTGCGCAGGGACTCCTCGGTCTCGGCGTAGCCGCGGGTCTTCAGGCCGCAGTCCGGGTTGACCCAGAGCTGGCGGGACGGGACGTGCTTGACCGCGGTGCTGAGCAGCTCGGTGACTTCCTGCTCCCCCGGGACGCGGGGCGAGTGGATGTCGTAGACGCCCGGGCCCACGCCGCGGCCGAAGCCGTGTGACTCGAGGTCGTGGACAACCTCCATGCGGGAACGGGCGGCCTCGATCGAGGTGACGTCGGCGTCGAGGCCGTCAATCGCGTCGATGATCGCGCCGAACTCCGAGTAGCACAGGTGCGTGTGGACCTGGGTGGCGTCCGCGGCGCCGGCGGTCGCGAGCCGGAAGGACTTCACGGACCAGTCCAGGTACGCGGCCTGCTCGGCCTTGCGCAGCGGGAGGAGTTCGCGCAGCGCCGGCTCGTCGACCTGGATGACCTTGATGCCGGCGGCTTCGAGGTCCGCGATCTCGTCCCGGAGCGCCAGGGCCACCTGGTTGGCGGTCTCGCCGAGGGGCTGGTCGTCGCGGACGAAGGACCACGCCAGGATGGTGACCGGGCCGGTGAGCATGCCCTTCATCGGCTTGTTCGTCAGGGACTGCGCGTAGCTGGCCCATTCAACGGTGATCGGGGCGCTGCGGGTGACGTCGCCCCAGAGGATGGACGGGCGGGTGCAGCGGGAGCCGTAGGACTGGACCCAGCCGTGCACGGTGACGTCGAATCCCTCGAGGTTCTCGGCGAAGTACTGGACCATGTCGTTGCGTTCGGGTTCGCCGTGGACCAGGACGTCGAAGCCGAGCTCTTCCTGGAGTTCCACCACGCGCTTGATCTCGTCCTGCATGAGCTGCTCGTACTGCTCCGTGCTGAGTTCGCCCTTGTTGGCGCGGGCCCGGGCGGTGCGGATCTCGGCGGTCTGCGGGAAGGAGCCGATGGTGGTGGTCGGCAGCGGCGGCAGGTGCAGGGCCTCGGTCTGCGCGGCCTCGCGGACGCCGTAGGCGGAGCGGCTGAAGTCGGCGTCGGTCAGGGCCGCGGTTCGGTTCCGGACCTCGGCGCGGCGGACGCCGTCGGCCGCGGCGCGGTCGGCGATGATGCGGGTGGCCTCGTCGATGGCCGGACGGACGGCATCAGGGTCGGTCAGGAGCCCGGCGAGGGTGACCACCTCGGCGGCCTTCTGGTCGGCGAAGGCGAGCCAGCTGCGCAGCTGCGCGGAGAGCTGGACTTCCTCCTCGACGTCGTGCGGCACGTGCTGGGTCGACGTAGAGGTGCTGACGGCCAGCTTGGCGACGGACTTCTGCAGCTCGGCGATCTTGGCCGCGGAGGCGGCAAGGTCGTTGCGCCAGATGTTGTGGCCGTCCACGACGCCGGCGACGAGGGTCTTGTTGCCCAGCGCGGCCAGCGCGGCGGCCGAGGGGACCTCACCCTTGAAGACGTCCAGGTGCAGGGCGTCGATGCCGGTGGCCGCGAGGGTGCCGAGCTGGCCGCCCAGCGCGCCGTACGGGGTGGAGACGAACAGCTGCGGGCGGTTCGCGGTGGCGGCGAGAACCTCGTAGGAGCGGGCGACGGCGGCGTCGATTTCCGCTGCCGGGGTGTCCTGGTCCACCACGAGGGCGGGCTCGTCGAGCTGGACCCAGCTCGCGCCGGCGGCGGCCAGCTTCTGGAGCAGGGCGGTGTAGACCGGGAGGACGTCCTCGAGGCGGGACAGCGGGCTGAACCCGGCCGGGGCGTCATCGGAGGCCTTGCTCAGCAGCAGAAAGGTGACCGGTCCGACGAGGTACGGCCGGGTTTCCACCCCGTTGGCGAGGGCGTAGGCGAATTCCTCGACGATCCGCTCGGAGGTCGGCGCGAAGCTGGTCTCCGGGCCGATTTCCGGGACGAGGTAGTGGTAGTTGGTGTCGAACCACTTGGTCATTTCCAGCGGCTGCTGGTCCTTGGTGCCGCGGGCGAGGGTGAAGTAGCCGTCGATGTCGAGCTGGCCGTCGGCGTCCAGGAGGTTGCCGAAGCGGGCGGGCACGGCGCCGAGGTGGGCTGCCGCGTCGAGGACCTGGTCGTAGTAGGAGAAGGTGCCGGGGACGGCGGCGGCCTCGGTCAGGCCCAGGCCCTGCAGGCGCTTGGCGGTGCCGAGCTGGATGTCCTTGGCGGCGGCGTCCAAGGCCGCGGCGTCGATCTTGCCGGCCCAGTAGGCCTCGACGGCCTTCTTGAGCTCGCGGCGGCGGCCGATGCGCGGGTAGCCGAGGATCGAGGCGGACGGGAAGGGGGTGTTGTGCTGTTCAGTCATGGGAAAGTCCTTGGGTTTTGTCGTCAGGTTGCGTCGGAAGCGGATGGTCAGCTGGCGAGCTGCTGGCCGGCGCCGCGGCGCGCGGCCCCGGTGCGGTTGCCGGCCCGGTGCGGGCGCGGCAGCGCAAGCTTGTCCAGCACGTCGAGGGCGCTGGCGTGCTCATTGAAGGTGTAGAGGTGGAGGCCCGGGGCTCCGGCGTCCAGTGCCGCGTTGGCCAGGTCCACGGTGGCCGCGACCCCGATGCGGTTGCGTTCGGCGTCGGTCTCGGCGGCCGAGAGCTTTTCGATCAGCTCCGGGGCCGGCTCCACGCCGGTGAGTTCGCCGAGGCGGGTGAGCCGGCGGATGCTGGTCAGCGGCATCACCCCGGGGACGATCGGGATGGTGACGCCGGCACGGCGTGCCCGGGTTAGGAGCTGCGCATACTGCTCGGTGTGGAAGAAGACCTGGGTGATGGCGAAGTCCGCGCCGGACCGCTGTTTGGCGAGCAGCACCTCGACGTCGTGCGCCTCACTCGGTGATTCGGGATGCCGGGTGGGATAGGCGGCGACGCCGACTGCCACTTTGCCGGCGCAGAGCAGCGCCGAGCGGCGCTGTTCGACGCGTCGGATCAGTTCGATCAGGTCCTGGGCGTACCGGAGCGAGCCGTCCGCCGGGAGTTCGCCGTCCCTGGGCTGGTCCCCGCGCAAGGCGAGGATGCCGCGGACGCCGACGTCGAGCAGTTCGCCGATGATTTCGGCGAGCTCCTGAGGGGTGTTGCCCACGCAGGTCAGGTGCGCCAGCGGGCGCAGCGAGGTTTCCTGCACCAGGCGTCGGACAAGTTCGACGGCGGTGCCCCGGTTGGAGCCGCTCGCACCGTAGGTCACCGACACGTAGTCGGGGCTGGTGGCTTCCAGTTCGGCGATGGTGGTCCAGAGCGTTTCCGCGGCCGCGGGAGACCGGGGCGGGAACAGCTCGTACGACAGGGCCAGAGGGGCCGCGCCGGCGAGATTGGGATGTGCGTCGATAAGGCTTGGTGGTGACATTTGCGTCCTTGGCTGTGAGCCATTGCCGCCAGCTGAGGCCGGAAAACCGGCCGGCGCTGCCGCCAATGAGTTGAGTTTGGGGAACACGGAGGAAACTTCAGCAGGGCGCAGCCGCGACTGTTACGCCTGGTACGAAGTTGTCCGTGAGCAAATGTCAGGCCCACATGGGGGCACCCACACCCTCCTTGGCCGCCGCTGGGATTGCTCCAGTGGGCTGGCCTGCAGCGGAGGATCGCTGACACGTTACCGCGGTAACTTGACTACGACTCTAAGGGCCGGGAAAGCGGCAAACAAGTCGGACGCCGAATTAAGACGCGTCTTTACGCAGCTGTGACGGTCGGGACAGAAGATTATTCGCCCCCAAGGGCCCTCCCCTTGTCCGCGGCGCAGGTCTATCCTGATGCCATGATTCAGCTTCCAGCCAGTTACCAGGAGTATCTCGCAGGCAAGAGCGAGAGTTTTATCAACACGGTCCGGCCGGTGCTGATGCAGTCCGCCGCGGACAAGCTGCACGGTGTCAAGGTGTCTTACAACCGGGGTCCCACCGGGCACCAGGCGCACGTGGACGAGGCGATCCCCTTCGGCACCGTCATCGAGGACATCGACTGAATTGGTGTTGACGGTGACGGCGCTGCCGGCGGCGGCGTCTGAGGGCGGGCCCTAACCCTCCAGCAGCAGGCGCTGGGAGCGGGGCGCCAGGGTGTGTTCGAGGACCAGGCACGCGGCGCCGATCGCACCCACGTCCTCGCCCACGCCCGTGCCCACCACTTCGATCCCGTGGATCTTGCAGGTGGCGCTGTTCTCGCCGACGAGGCCCGGGATCAGCTCCAGGTAGGCCGGCGCGAGGCAGGTCCAGAACGGTCCGCCAAACACCACCCGGTCTACATCCAGGGCGTTGGTGACCGCGGAGATGGCCCGGCCGACCAGCACAGCGGATTTCCGGATGATCTCCAGTGCGGCCTCGTTCCCGCCGTAGGCCAGCGCGCAGAGTTCCGCGAAGCTTTCCTGCACCGCCGGGGCGCTCCGGTCCGCGCGGGAGCCGTCCAACACCCCGGCTGCCTCGGCCTGGGCCACCAGGACCTGCGGGATGGCCGAGGATTTCACGCAGCCGCGCTGGCCGCAATCGCACAGCGGCCCGTCCGGGTCCACGATGATGTGGCCGATTTCGCCGGCGTTGCCGGAGGTGCCGCGGATGACCTCGTCGTTGAGGACCAGACCGCAGCCTATGCCGGTGCCCATGTACATAAAGACGAAACTGCCGGCACCGCTGGGGCCGCCGGCCCATGTTTCGGCCACGGCGGCGCTGGTTACGTCCTTGTCCAGGATCGTGGAGAGTCCGGTCGCCTCGGCCAGGGCGTCGCGCAACGGAACGCGCTCCCAGCCCGGCAGCAGCGGCGGATCCACCACGGCGCCTTCGACCAGGTCGATGGGCCCGGGCGAGGCGACACCCAGCCCTGCGACCTTGGAACGGTCCACCCCGGAGTCCTCGACCAGCTGCTTGATCTCGGCGGCGATGGTGTCGATGATGGAGCCCGGATCCGTGCGGGAGGGGGTCTTGATCCGGGAGTGCTTGACGACGGCGCCGACGAGGTCCAGCACAACGAAGGTCAGGACGGCGGGGTCGAGGTGGACGCCCACGGCGTACATGCCGCCGGGGTTGAGCCTGAGCATGGTCCGCGGTTTTCCGGGCCCGGTGCCTTCCTTGCCCGCCTCGACGATGAGGTTCTGGTCCAGCAGCCGGCGGGAGATGTTGGAAATGGTTTGCGGCGAGAGTCCGACGATCTGCGCGAGTTCCACCCGGCTGAGGCCGCCCGGGGCGCGCCGGATCGCGTCGAGGATGACGGTGAGGTTGAAATCCCCCATCCGGGGGAGGTTCGTTCCGCGCCGCGGCGAGGGTGTGCGGATCTCAGTCACTGATACCTCTAAACGTCTTCGGCCAAGCACTGCTGATTCCAGAATCGTACGTTACCCGCGGCCCGAGCCCCATAGAGCGGCTTCACAGTCGGGCTGTTTTCTGCCCGGCCGGCCGGCGCTGCCGCCAGCGCGGTCTGGGCTACGGCCTGCGGACGCTCGCGGTGACGGTGAATTTCGCATTGCGGCCTACCTGGCGGGTGGGCCCGACCAGCCGTTCCAGCGCCGGCTGGTAGTGCAGGTGGCTGTTGAACACGGTCCAGAGTTCGCCGCCGGGGGCCAGGACCCGGGCGGCGGCTTCGATCAGCTTGAGTCCTGCCCCGGCGTGCACGGTGGCCCCGAGGTGGAAGGGCGGGTTGAGCAGGACCAGGCCGGCGCCGGCGTCGGGCAGGGTGCTCATGGCGTCGTCCTGCAGCACGTCGAGCCGGGCGTCGAGGCCGTTGGCGCGGGCCGTTTCCCGGGCCGATTCGACGGCGGCCGCGGACCTGTCGGTGGCCGTGACACGGGCGTCCGGGTGGCTTCGGGCGTACATAGCGGCGAGGATTCCGGTCCCGCAGCCCAGGTCGACGGCGTGCCGGACGGCGGGCATCTCCGGCAGGAATCCCAGCAGGAAGCGGGTGCCGATGTCCAGCCCGGTGCCGGCGAACACGGCGCCCCGGGCGCAGACGGTGAGGTCCAGCTCGGCGTTGCGCTCGGTGACCGGGAAGGGCGGGACGGCGGCGACCGTTTTGGGGGCGCGGGCGAGCAGGATCCGGGATTTTTGCCGCGCCAGCTGCGGCTGCACCTCGCCGAAGTAGCGTTCCAGCACGGCGTTCATGCCGAGGCTCATGTGCTTGACCCGGCCGCCGGCCAGCAGCACCACCCCGGGCGCGGCGTGCCGGGCGACGGCGTCGGCGATCTCCTCGAGTTCGGCGAGGGACTTGGGCAGCTGGAGCAGCACCAGTCCGGCGCCGTCCAGCGCAGCGTCCAGCGGGAGTTGGTCGAACCCTTCGGTGATCCCCACGAGTTCGGCGTTGTGGCGCAGCGCGCGTTCGCCGGTGACCAGGTCCTCGTGTACGCGGACCCCGCCCGCCTGCGTGCCCGGCCCGCCCAGCGCCAGCAGGCCGAGGGTCAGCGCACCGTACCGGTCGCCGACGACGGCGGTCGTGGCGCCGGGTGCGATGACACCGGCGGCCTGTAGCTCGGCCGCGGTGTCCAGCAGCAGCCTGTCGGTGGCGTCCCAGGCCTGCAGGTTGGCGGCCTCGACATCGGGGAACCGCCGCAGCCGGGGGAAGAGTTGTTCGAGCGTATTTTGCACCGTTTTACGTTATCCCGAACCGGACAGCAGTTTGACGATCCCGGCCACGGCGGCCCGGCCTGCGCGGTTGGCCCCGATGGTGGATGAGGAGGGGCCGTAACCCACCAGGTGCACCCGGGGTGCCGCGGCGACCTGCGTTCCGTCCATCGCGATGCCGCCGCCGGGCCCGCGCAGGTGCAGCGGTGCGAGGTGCTCCAGCTCGGCCCGGAAGCCGGTGGCCCAAAGGATGACGTCGGCGGCCAGGAAACTGCCGTCCGCGAGCCGCACTCCCCCGGGTTCGATGCCGGTGAACATGGGGTTGCGCCGGAGCACACCGCGCTCGGCGGCGGCGCGCAAGGTTGGGGTCCAGATCAGGCCGGTGACGGCCACGACGCTCTGCGGCGGCAGTCCCTGCCGGACCCGCTCTTCGACGAGGGCGACGGCGCCGTGGCCGGCCTGCCGGTCGAAGGCGGTCGCGCCAGACGGGTTCACGCCGGGTGAACCAGGTGGTGGTGGTGACGTGGGAAATTTCCTCGAGCAGGCCGACGGCGGAGATGCCCCCGCCGACCACGAGCACGTGCTGGCCGCGGAACTCCTCGGCCGAAACGTAGTCCGCCACATGCAGCTGCCGGCCGCGGAAGCTGGACTGGCCCGGGTAGATCGGCCAGAACGGCCGGGTCCAGGTGCCGGTGGCGTTGACCACGGCCCGGGCTGACCAGGCGCCGCGGGAGGTGACAACACGCAGCCGTCCGGCCGGATTGCTATCCTCGCGGCTGACCGAGCGCACCTTCACGGGGCGCCGGATGGCCAGACCCAGCTCGGTCTCGTAGTCGCCGAAGTAGCGGCTCAGGAAGCTGGAGCTCGCCTCTTGCGGGTCCACCGAGGGCTGCGGGATGCCGGGGAGATCGCTGATGCCGTTCACGGTGGCCATCAGCAGGCTTTTCCAGCGGTGGCGCCAGGCGCCTCCGGGGCCGTCCTCGGCGTCGAGCACCACATACGTCAGCGGGCCTGCGGCGCTGCCGCCGCCGTGGGCGGCACCCTGGTCGGCGTCGTCAGCCGGGACGAAACCGCGGCGCTGCAGGTGGTAGGCGGCGGACAGTCCGGCCTGCCCCGCGCCAATGACCACAACGTCGGCCAGGCGCTCTTCGTTCACGGTCCCATCCTAGGTGAGGGTTAAACCAGCAGGGTCCCGCTCATTGAGCGGGACCCTGTTCGGTGGAGCTGAGGGGACTCGAACCCCTGACCCCCTGCATGCCATGCAGGTGCGCTACCAGCTGCGCCACAGCCCCGAACTTGCCGCTGATCCCGCCGGCCGAAGGCCGATTCGATCAAGCAACCTGATTAGCTTAATCTACATTTGCCCGTGACGCTAATCGGGGCGCGGCGCGTCGTGCAGCGCGCCACCGCCGGCGTCGTGGCACCGGCTGGGCACAAAAAATCCGCCGGAATCTTTCGATTCCGGCGGATCATCCGGTGGAGCTGAGGGGACTCGAACCCCTGACCCCCTGCATGCCATGCAGGTGCGCTACCAGCTGCGCCACAGCCCCGAATTTTCGCTGCTCCGATTTCGTTCTCCCCGAAGCAACTCAAATATCTTAGATCAGCACTTCTGAAAATTCCAAATCGGGCATATTCAGGCTCTGGCGCTGCGGCGGCCGGGCCGGCTACTCGGTTTCGGTGGCCGCGCCGGCCTTTGCCGAGGCGTCGTCGCCGAGCTGCAGGTCAACCACCGGGCAGTCCTTCCAGAGGCGCTCCAGGGCGTAGAACACGCGGTCCTCTTCGTGCTGGACGTGGATCACGACGTCGGCGTAGTCCAGCAGCACCCAGCGGCCGCCGGAGCGTCCCTCGCGGCGGACCGGCTTGAGGTCGAACTTGGACAGTTCATCCTCGATGCCGTCGACGATCGCGTTGACCTGGCGCTCGGACGGCGCCGAGGCGATCAGGAACACGTCCGCCAGGGCGAGCCGTTCGCTGACGTCGAGGGCCACAATGTCCTCGGCCAATTTTTCCGCTGCCGCACGGGCTGCGTGGCGGGCTGTGGCGATGGATGAATCGGTTGCAGTCACGGGACTCCTTGGTGAAATTGGAAATTCTTGAGATGTAGAAACTCTTAGACGGGGAAGCTGAACGGTCCGTAAGCGCTACCTGGCGGACCGGCGCGGCACGGGGTCGTTGCGGGGTTGGCGGCTAGTGGGCCATTCCGGTGATGATCAGGATGATTCCGGCGATGAGTGCGAGCACGCCCAGGGCCAGGACGCCGAGCTGGAGGGCGCGCAGGCGCTGTGCCCTGCCCAGTCCGGCTGTGGCGGCGTCAAGCGGATCCAGCCCATAGGCGGCGTTGGCAGCCACGGGCGGCCGGGCCGCGAAGTCCTCCTCGGTTACCGGGGCGTCTGGAACCGGCTGGGCGGCCGACACGGCCGGCCGGGTACCCGCCTGCGCGGCAGCCTCCGCCCGGGCCAGGACGCCTGCCCGGCCTTTCACCGGTCCGGCATCCCGCAGCCGGGACAGGCCCGGACGGCGAGAGGTTTTCGGCTGGACCTTGGGGCTGGAGTTGGTGGCGACCGGCACGTGTGACGTGGCAGGGCGCTTCATCACCGGCCGTTCGACGCCGGGAACCTCGACGAATTCCAGCGGAGTGACCATGGCGAGGTTGCTCGCCGTCGAGGGATCGTTGCGCTGCGGCGGCTGGCTGTTCTGTTCGGCCAGCTTCTGCTTGGCCGCGGCCCGCCGGTTGAGCACGGCGGCACGCTCGGCCAGGGCGATCTGCTCGGCAAGCACCTCCGGGTTGACGGCGTCGGGGTCCGTAGCGGCGATGTGCTCCATCTTCGCCACCTGGTTGCGGGCCTGCGCGGCCAGGAGCTCACGCGCGGCCAGGGCCTGCTCGACGCTCATGCCTTCCGGCAGCTTCCCGCCGGGGCCGGGAACACCGCCGTCGGGGTCGGCATCCTGCGTAGCCGGGGCGGCCTGGACCTCCGGTGCAGCGGCAGCCGGCGCGACGACGGGGTGCGAGCGGGTCCGCGGCGAGGGCATCGGCACAATGGGGTTGGCCGAGGTGGCGGGGGCCGTTTCCTCGGCAAGCTGCTGGAGCCGGAGCTGGCGGCGCGTGGGCGGCCCGCCGGGGGAAAGCTGGCCTTCCTTCTCGGCGAGTTCCTTGATGGTGCGCAGGGCCGCGCGGTCGCGGGCGCGGATCTGGGACGACCGCTGGGCAGCCGAAGTGGTCCGGACCGAGTCCACCGGGCCGGGGATCCGGCGGCGGCCGGTGGTTTCGGCCTCGGTCGGCTCCTCGGGCCGCTCGGAGAAGGCAGGGTTCGCGCTGTCCTCGGCCGTACCGGAGCCGGCCGCAGCGGCGCGCTCCGGGGCAGGCGGAACAGCACCGGGCGCGCCGGCGCCGGGGTCCACTTCCTGGCGTTCATCCCTGGCCAGGCGCAATTCGCGGCGGCTGCGGATGGGAGGCTGTTCCTGACTCATTGAAGGCTCATTCGGTGCTGGCGGTTTGGTTTACTTCTTGGACGGGGCGGAACTCTTGGCTGTCCGGCTGGGGATCGGGCCCGCCGTCGTACAGGTCATACTTGGCGATGTACTGGACCACGCCGTCGGGCACGAGGTACCAGACGGGGTTTCCTGCGGCGACGCGTGCCCTGCAGTCCGTGGAGGAAATCGCCATGGCAGGCACTTCCAGCAGGCTGACGTCGTCGCGGCCCATGCCGTCCAGCACGTGCCCCGGGCGTGTCACCCCAACGAAGTGCGCGAGCGACCACAGCTCGTCGATGTCCTTCCAGGACAGGATCTGGGCCAGCGCATCGGCGCCGGTGATGAAGAACAGGTCCGCATCGGGGCGCAGGGTGCGCAGGTCACGCAGCGTGTCGATGGTATAGGTGGGGCCGGGGCGGTCGACGTCCACCCGGCTCACCGTGAAGCGCGGGTTCGACGCTGTGGCGATGACGGTCATGAGGTACCGGTGCTCGGCCTCGCTGACCTTTTTGCTGCTCTTCTGCCAAGGCTGCCCGGTGGGCACAAACACCACTTCGTCGAGGCCGAACTTCGCCGCGACCTCACTGGCCGCGACGAGGTGGCCGTGATGGATCGGATCAAACGTGCCGCCCATCACACCCAGCCGCAGGCGGCGCGTTGCGCCGTGCTGCTTCACGGTGGCGGAAATATTAGTGGCCCTGGCCGTGGTCGTGCTTGTTCGGGTGCTGGCGGTGCGGGTCCGCGTGCTCCTCAACGGCTTCGTGGCGGTTGCCGAGGTTGCCGTAGGACAGCGTGATGAACATCAGGACCAGCAGGATCGCGAACATGGTGCCACCGATAACGAACGGCGGCGCAATGAGCGGCGCGAGTTCTTCGTGTTCGCCGGCCGCGGCGATGGATGTGGCGATCTGCTGCAACAGCATGTTCTCCCCTAGTGAGTTCACAATTTATGACGGTTTTACGGCAGGTTTACGTCGGGTTCACGACTGATTTACGACTGATTTACGTCGCAGAAAGGTCCCGCCGTTCCTGGCTTCCCTTCCATGTTACCGCGTTGCTATGCCCGGATCTGGCCTTCGCCCTGCACGATCCACTTCGTGGTGGTGAGTTCGGTCAAGCCCATCGGACCGCGGGCGTGCAGCTTTTGCGTCGAAATGCCCACCTCGGCGCCCAGGCCCAGCTCGCCGCCGTCGGTGAACCGCGTGGAGGCGTTCACGATCACGGCCGCGGAATCGATCTCGGCGATGAAGCGCTCGGCGTTGGCAAGGTCGTTGGTGAGGATCGCCTCGGTGTGCCCGGTGGACCAGGTGCGGATGTGCTGCACCGCCTCGTCCAGGCTGTCCACCATGGCCACGGCCAGGTCGAGATCCATGTATTCGGTGGCCCAGTCCGCCTCGGTGGCGGCAACGGACTCCACCCCGGGGCCGAGCGCGGCCCGGATCCGTTCGTCCGTGTGCAGGGTGACGCCGGCGGCCCGCAGGGCGGCAGCGACGGCGGGCAGCACGGTGGAGCCCGAATGGACCAGCAGGGTCTCGACGGTGTTGCAGACGCTGGGGCGCTGGGTCTTGGCGTTGAGCAGGATCTCGACGGCCATCTCCTCGTCCGCCGAGGCGTCGAGGAAGATGTGGACGTTGCCTTCGCCGGTTTCGATGACGGGCACCGAGGAGTTCATCACCACGGTCTGGATAAGTTCGCGTCCACCGCGGGGAATCAGCACGTCCACCCGGCCACGGGCCCGCATCAGGACATTCGCACCCTCGCGGCCGAACTCGTCGACGCTCTGGACCGCATCCGCGGGCAGCCCCACCGAGTCCAGTGCCTCGCGGAGCAGACTTACCAGCGCGGCGTTTGTGGCGGCGGCGGCGCTGCCGCCGCGCAGGATGACGGCGTTGCCGCTTTTGAGCGCCAGCCCGGCAATATCGACGGTGACGTTGGGACGAGCCTCGTAGATCGCGGCAACCACGCCCATCGGCACGTTGACCTGGCGCAGCCGCAGCCCGTTCGGGAGGGTCTGGCCGCGGACCACGTTGCCCACCGGGTCGGGGAGGTTGGCGAGGTTTTCCAGGGCGGCGGCGAGGGCCTGGACCCGCGCGTCCGTGAGGGTGAGGCGGTCCAGCAGCGCGGCCGAGGTGCCGTTGGCGCGACCGGCCGCGACGTCCTTGGCGTTGGCGGCCAGAATCCGGTCCTTGTATTCCAGCAGCGCGGCGCCGACGGCGCGCAGGCCGCGGTCCTTCCACGCCCGGTTGGCGCGTGCCATCCGGCGGGAGGCCACCCGGGACCGGTCGGCGATGGCATGCACGGCGGCCTCGACGCCCGTTGCGGCCGACGGGACGCCTTCGGCGGGCGCGTCGTGAACCGGCAGGTCGGGGTGCGAAGTCAGGGCCTCAGTCATGCTCCAAGTTTAGGCGAGCAGCGGGCTTAGACCAGCACCAGGTCGTCAACATGAACAACTTCACGGTCATACCCGCGCCCCAGCGTCTTGCCGAGTTCACGGGTGGAACGGCCCAGCATCTGCGGCAGCTCGGCGGCGCCGTAGTTCACGAGGCCGCGGGCGATCACGGTCCCGTCGGTGCCGACCATCTCGACGGCGTCGCCCGCTTCGAAGTCGCCGTGCACGGCGGAGATCCCGGCCGGCAGCAACGAGGTGTGGCGGTCCCGCACGGCCCGGACGGCGCCGTCGTCGAGCACCAGGGTGCCCTGCACGGAGGCCAGGTGGGCGAGCCAGAGCAGCCGGATGGGCTTGCGGGCGCCGTTGACCGAGAACCAGGTGCCCACGTCCTCCCCCGCCAGTGCGGCGGCGGCGTTCGCGGTGGAGGTCACGAGGGCGTGGATCCCGGAGCCGGCGGCGATGGACGCGGCCTCGACTTTGGTGACCATGCCGCCGGTGCCGACGCCGGCTTTGCCGGTGCTGCCGATCGAGATCCCTTCGAGGTCGTGCGGGCCGGCGACGTGGGCGATCCGCCGGGCACCGTGCGAGGGCGGGCCGTCGTAGAGCGAATCGACGTCGGAGAGCAGTACGAGCGCGTCGGCGCGGACCAGGTGCGCCACCAGGGCCGCGAGCCGGTCGTTGTCGCCGAAGCGGATCTCATGGGTGGCGACGGTGTCGTTTTCGTTGACCACCGGGACCACGCCCAGGTTCAGCAGCCGGTCCAGGGCACGGAAGGCGTTGGTGTGCTGGCTGCGCCGCATAAAATCGTCGGCGGTGAGCAGCACCTGGCTCACGGTCACGCCGTGGGCGCCGAAGGCGTGGGTGTAACGGGCCATCAGGAGCCCCTGGCCCACGCTGGCGGCGGCCTGCTGGGTGGCGAGGTCGCGGGGGCGCTTGTCCAGGCCCAGCGGCGCCAGCCCGGCGGCGATCGCCCCGGAGGAGACGAGGATGATCTCGGTGCCGGCGTTGCGTTTGTGCGCGAGGGCGTCGGCGAGGTCGGTGAGGGCTTCCTCGGCGATGCCGCCGCGGATGGACGTCAGCGAGGAGGAGCCGACCTTGACCACAATCCGGCGGGCGCCGGAGAGCACGGCGCGGCTGGGCGACTCGGCCGCGCCGGGCACAGTGACCGCGTTACTCGTCATCGGCTTCGCCGAGTCCACTCTCCTTGAGCGGCTGCCGGGCGCGCCGGGCACTGACCGATTCGGTCCAGATGCCGGCCTTGCGTTCGGCTTCGAGCTCGGCCCGGGCGGCGGCCTTGGCGTCGCGGCGCTCTTGCTGGTCCTCGCGCTTCTGGCCACGGGTGGGGCGGTCGCCGATGTCGGCGAAGCGCACGTCGGTGCCGCGCGGGGATGCCAGCAGTTCGGCGCCGGCCATCATGGTCGGCTCCCAGTCGAAGACGACGCCGTCGTCCTCGCCGATGACGACCATGTCGCCCGGCTTGGCGCCCTGCTTGAAGAGTTCGTTTTCGACGCCGAGCTTGGCGAGGCGGTCGGCGAGGTAGCCGATGGCCTCCTCGTTGGTGAAGTCGGTCTGCTTGACCCAGCGCACCGGCTTCTCGCCGAGGACGCGGAACAGCGGCTCGAGGTTCTTCTCCTCGCGGCGGATGGTGAAGCCGCTCTCGTTGACGGCGCGGGGCCGCAGCACGGGGGCCTGGACCTTGGGCGGGGTTGCGGCGACGGCGTCGCGGGCGGCCTTGACGATCTCCGCCATGGCGAAGCCCAGCTGGCGGAGGCCCTCATGGCTGGTGGCCGAGATTTCGAAGACCTTGTAACCGCGCTTTTCGAGTTCCGGGCGGACGAATTCGGCCATGTCCTTGCCGTCGGGCAGGTCCACCTTGTTCAGGGCGACCAGGCGCGGGCGGTGGTTCAGCGGCACGACTTCGCCGTCGGTGCCGGCGTAGCTCATGTCCACGGCGTACTTTTCGAGCTCTGCCTCGATCACGGCCAGGTCCGAGAGGGGGTCGCGGTCCGATTCCAGCGTGCCGCAGTCCAGCACGTGCACCAGCGCGGCGCAGCGTTCGACGTGGCGGAGGAAGTGGTGGCCCAGGCCCTTGCCTTCGCTGGCGCCTTCGATCAGGCCCGGGACGTCGGCAATGGTGAAGCGCACGTCGCCGGCCTGGACGACGCCGAGGTTGGGGATCAGGGTGGTGAAGGGGTAGTCGGCAATCTTGGGCCGCGCCGCGGACATGGCCGCGATCAGGCTGGACTTGCCGGCGGAGGGGAACCCGACCAGGGCGATGTCGGCGATGGACTTCAGTTCCAGGACGATGTCGCTGGATTCGCCTTCGATGCCGAGCAGGGCGAAGCCGGGGGCGCGGCGCTTCTGCGAGGAGAGCGCGGCGTTGCCGAGGCCGCCGATGCCGCCGGCCGCGGCGATGAATTCGGCGCCTTCACCCACCATGTCAGCCAGGACGGTGCCGTCCTTGCTCTTGACGACGGTGCCTTCGGGAACGGGCAGGACCAGGGTCTCGCCGTTTTTGCCGCCGCGCCAGTCCCCCATGCCGGGGCCGCCGTTGGTGGCGTGCCGGTGCGGGGCGTGGTGGTAGTCGAGCAGGGTGGTGGTCTGGGGGTCCACGCGCAGGATGACGTCGCCGCCGTTGCCGCCGTTGCCGCCGTCGGGGCCGCCAAGTGGCTTGAACTTTTCGCGGTGGACGGAGACACAGCCGTGGCCGCCGGTACCGCCGGATACGTGCAGTACTACCCGGTCTACAAAGCTCGCCACGTGGATCTCCTCAGTGCTGTTCCTCGGGTCCCAGGGGCCCAAGATGATTGTAATGCGGTTAAAACACCGGTGGAGCGGACCTATTGGCCCGCCCCACCGATTTAGAACTTGTTGTTACTCTGCAGCTGCAGCAGCCACGATGTTCACAACGCGACGACCACGGCGGGTGCCGAACTCGACAGCACCGGGGGTCAGGGCGAACAGGGTGTCGTCGCCGCCGCGGCCGACGCCGGCGCCCGGGTGGAAGTGGGTGCCGCGCTGGCGGACGATGATCTCGCCTGCGGAAACTACCTGGCCGCCGAAGCGCTTGACGCCGAGGTACTGGGCGTTGGAGTCACGACCGTTGCGAGTGGAGCTCGCGCCTTTTTTATGTGCCATTTGGAATGCCTGCCTTCAAAAATTCTGGGGAAACTGTTGGAACCTGATCAGTAACGGGGAGTTACTTGATACCGGTGATCTTGACCTTGGTCAGTTCCTGACGGTGACCCTGGCGCTTCTTGTAACCGGTCTTGTTCTTGAACTTCTGGATAACGATCTTGGGACCACGGAGGTCTTCCAGGATCTCAGCCGTAACCGTTACCTTGGCCAGGTCCTTGGCTGCAGTCGTGACCTTGTCACCGTCCACCAGGAGCAGTGCGGGCAACTCAAAGGTGCTGCCGGCTCCACCGGGGACGCGGTTCAGGGTAACGAAGTCTCCAACGGAAACCTTCTCTTGGCGGCCGCCTGCGCGGACAATCGCGTACACCACTGGGGAACTCACTTCTCTCGACGTTTATTACTAGATTTGCGTGCGGAACCTGGCGCCAAAGTCTTTGGACCGGCTCACGCTGTGCCTCAACGCCGGTGGATTCCCCGGGGGAACCCATGAGCTATCCCGTGGAAAGTCCTGCCCGCAGGGCGGGTGAACAGTTCCTCAAGGTCATAACCCAAGTGTTGGCGTAAGCACCGAAGATCTAGACTACGCTAATTTTGCCTTCGGCCGCAAACGAGGCCGGTCCCGGCGGTAGTGCGTGACGGACGCCACACACTGTCCCCGAAGGGCCAAAGTGGTGGCATCGCAGCGACTTCCGGAACCGCGCCCCATCATCGTACCGGCCGCATCCCGCCGGGCCGCTCAGGCGTGCAACCTCGGCGCGTCGAAGAACTCCACCTCGTACCGGCAGGACTGCCCGAAAGCGAGGGCCATGGCGCTGCGCTCGGCCTCGGAACCCCGCCGGCCCGCCGCGTCCGTGTACCTGATCGCCTGCCGGGTCGACTCCGCGAAGGCCTCGTCGGCGTAGGTGCGCAGCCAGTCCGCGTAGGGGTGACCCACCGGGGCGCCGGCGCCAAGGAACTCCCGGTGCAAGGTGGCGCCCACCTCGGCGTAGAGCCAAAAGCACGGCAGCGCCGCGGCCACCAGCACGCCGTAGCTGCCGGCGAGCGAGGCCGCGTGCAGATGGTCCACGTAGGCCTTGGTGACCGGTCCCGGCGTTCCCGCCACTGCCCGGCCTCCCAGCCAGTTCCGGTGCAGCTCGGACTCCACTTCGAGGCACTGCTGCGCCGAACGGGACCAGAACAGCTGTTCGGCTTCCGACGGCGCGAGGGCGGCCGCGCGCGACAGCACCCGGGAGTAGCCGTTGAGGTAGAGGGCGTCCTGGCCGAGGTAGTAGGCGAACTCCTGTTCCGGCAGGGAGCCGTCCACGAGGCCGCGGATGAAGTCCAGGGCGTAGATCGCGTCCAGCCCGCCGGCGGCGTGCCCGTCGAGGACCGCGGCGAAGTCCCCCTCGCGGGCGAAGGCGGATGCGGAGGGCGAACCGCCCTGCTGCAGGTGGTGGAAATGGTGCACCGGACCGTTGCCGCGTCCGACGTCGAGGCGCCCGGCCTCCCGCAGCGCGCCCAGCAGCCACGGCTTGGCCTCACGCAGCGACGCCTCCCAGTCCCCCGTCCGGACTTGCACCGTGGCCAGCGCCGAGGACAGCGAGCAGCCGGTGCCGTGGCTGTTGCGGGTGGCGATCCGCTTGCCCGGCACCACCACCGTCTCCGCACCAAGCAGTCCCCCGGTGTTGACGAGCGCGTCCGGGCAGCCTGCGCCGTCGTCGTCAGCGCCGGTGTCCTGGAGGTGGCCGCCCTTGACCAGCACGGTGGAGCCGGTCAGCGCCGCGAGCCGTTTGCCCTGGTCCAGCGCCTCGTCCCAGTCCGCGGCGGGTTCTTCGCCAAGCAGCATGGCCAGTTCCGCCAGGTTCGGGGTGATGAGGTCCGCGAGCGGAAGCAGGGCCCGCAGGGCGGTCTCGGCCGATTCCTGCAGCAGCCGGTCGCCGCTGGTGGCCACCATCACCGGGTCCAGGACCACGACGGCGGGGCGGACCTCCTCAAGCCAGGCCCGGACGGCGTCGATCACGACGGCGTCGCCGAGCATGCCGATCTTGACGGCGTCGATGGTGATGTCCTCGCTGATGGCGTCCAGCTGGGCGGTGAGGAAGGACGCGGGCGGCACGTGGACGGACCGGACGCCCTGGGTGTTCTGGGCCGTCAGCGCGGTAATGGCCGCCATGCCGTAGCCGCCATGCGCGGCGATGCTCTTCAGGTCCGCCTGGATGCCGGCGCCGCCGGAGGGGTCCGAGCCCGCAATGGCGAGGACCCGCGGAATCGTCGGCAGAACGGGTTCGCCGGGGGCGGCAGACGGGAACGTGGACTGCAGGATGGACGCGGGCCGGGCCGGTCCTGCCTGCTCGGTTGCGGCTGGCTGGGTCGATGAAATCAAGAGACATCCCTTCGCCGGTGCTAACCGGACAGGTTCAACGGGTCTGGATCTCAGCCGGCTCGTTGCGCGGCACCCCGTGTCAGTCCCCCAGCCTAGCGGTCCGTGCCAGGCTCTGTCCGCACCGCTGCGGTTGTTACCGTGCGCCCGTTAACGAACTCGCGGGTACCGTCCGGGCTCGACGCAATGTTGCGTCTAGCCCGGTCGATACCCGCGAGTGGCGGTGTCTGCCCGGTGCTACAGCTCCGAGGCGGGAACGCCGACGCCGAGGATGATTGGCTCGCTGGCGGCCGGTTTGGCGGCCACCTTCGCCGGCTCAGGGGCCTTGGCCTCGTGGACCGAACCGGCAACGGCCGACGGAGCAGTCGCGCGCTGCTGCACGGACGTCTCGTTGGCGGCGCCCTGGGCGCGGCTGGCGCTCCGGTTCCGGCGTACCCGGCGCGGCGGGGTGGTGTCCGCCGCGGCGGCCTGCACTACGGGAGCCTTGGCAGCTTCCTGCCTGACCGGTGCCTGCGCAGCGGGAGCCTTTGCGGCTTCCTGACGGACCGGTGCCTTGGCGGCTTCCTGGCGGGCGGGCGCCTGCGGCTCGCGGGTGCGGGCACTCGGGGCCTGGATCCGTGCGGTTCGGGCGCGTCCCCGGCCACGGGTGGCACGGGACGGCGCCGCGGCGGCGGCTTCGGCGGCTTCCGCTGCAGGGGCCTGCTCGGCGGCCTCAGCTTGGGCTTCGGGTGCTTCCGCGCCCTGTTCCGCTGCCGCCGGCTTGCCGGCCTCGGCGTCGCCCAGGTTGGCGAAGGCCTCGGTGAGCAGGTCCAGGGTCAGCGCCGGCTGCTGCGCTTCCTCGGCGTGCTCGACGAACGGCAGGGCAACCTGCTCGCCGCCGAAGGTCAGCACGGCGGCCGGACGCCCGGCAGCTTCCTCCGTCGAGGCAACTTCCACGGCCGCGTTCAGCGCCGCCTGGCGGGTTTCGGCGTCGGGCGCAGCCGTCGCGTCGCCGTCGTGCAGGTGGGCGGCGTGTGCGGCGGCGGCGATGTTCGCAAGCGCCGCGCGGGTAGCCTCCGCCTTGGCGTGGCGCTCGGCCTCGGTGGGCTCCGGGTGCACTGCAACGGGCGCGGACTGCTCGTCCGAACCCTGGCCACCCCGGCCGCGGCGGCGCTTGCGCTCGGTACGCGCGGGGGGCTGGTGTTCGGCCCGCGGGACGTGGTGTTCGGCGGCGACGGTGTTGGCACGGCGGTGCTCGACGGGCTCGTCATGGGTGACGACGCCGCGGCCGGCGCAGGCTTCACACTGTTCGCCGAAGACTTCCAGCAGCCCGGTGCCCATCCGCTTGCGGGTCATCTGCACGAGCCCTAGGGAGGTCACCTCCGCCACCTGGTGCTTGGTCCGGTCGCGGCCCAGGCACTCCACCATGCGGCGCAGCACGAGGTCGCGGTTGGATTCGAGCACCATGTCGATGAAGTCGATCACGATGATGCCGCCGATGTCCCGGAGTCGGAGCTGCCGGACGACTTCCTCGGCCGCTTCCAGGTTGTTCTTGGTGACGGTTTCCTCGAGGTTGCCGCCGCTGCCGGTGAACTTACCGGTGTTGACGTCCACCACGGTCATGGCTTCGGTGCGGTCGATCACGAGCGAGCCGCCGGAGGGCAGGAAGACCTTGCGGTCCAGTGCCTTGTGGATCTGCTCGTCGATGCGCCAGGCCGCGAAGATGTCCGTGTCCTTGGTCCACTTCTCGAGCCGGCCCACCAGGTCCGGAGCCACATAGGTGACGTAGGCCTCGATGGTGTCCCAGGCTTCCTCGCCGGAGACGATCAGCTTGGAGAAGTCCTCGTTGAAGACGTCGCGGACCACCTTGATGGTCAGGTCCGGTTCGCCGTAGAGCAGCTCGGGGGCCAGGATCTTCGTAGACGTGGACTGGCTCTCGATGCCTTCCCACTGGGCGCGCAGACGGTTGATGTCGTGCGTCAGCTCTTCCTCGGAGGCACCCTCGGCGGCGGTGCGGACGATCACCCCGGCGCTCTCCGGCAGGCGGTCCTTGAGGATCCGCTTGAGGCGGTTCCGTTCGACGTCGGGCAGCTTGCGGGAGATGCCGGTCATGGAGCCGCCGGGCACGTACACGAGGTAGCGGCCGGGCAGGGAGATCTGGCTGGTGAGGCGGGCGCCCTTGTGGCCGACGGGGTCCTTGGTGACCTGGACCAGTACGGAGTCCCCGGACTTGAGCGCGTTTTCGATCCGGCGCTGCTTGCCCTCGAGGTTGACGGCGTCCCAGTTGACCTCGCCGGCGTAGAGCACGGCGTTGCGGCCGCGTCCGATGTCGACGAACGCGGCTTCCATGGACGGCAGCACGTTCTGGACCTTGCCCAGGTAGACGTTGCCGATCAGGGAGTCCTGCTGGGTCTTGGAGACAAAGTGCTCGGCCAGCACGCCGTCCTCCAGGACGCCGATCTGGATTCTGTCGTCGCGCTGGCGGACGATCATCTGGCGGTCCACGGATTCGCGGCGGGCCAGGAACTCGGCCTCGGTGATGACCGTGCGGCGGCGGCCGGTGTCGCGGGACTCGCGGCGGCGCTGCTTCTTGGCCTCGAGGCGGGTGGAGCCCTTGACGGAGGTGACGCGGTTGCTGGGCGGGGCCTCGCTGATCGCGCGCGGGGCACGGACCCGGGTTACCGTGTTGGGCGGATCGTCGTCCCCGCCGCCGGTCAGTTCGAGGTCCTGGTCGCCGCGGCGGCGACGGCGGCGGCGGCGCGAGGTGACGCCGTCTTCGAGGGTGCCCTCGGTATCCTCACCGGACTCGGCGGCGTCTTCGGTTCCGCCGTCGGCGTCGGTGTCCGCCTCGCCGGCGCGGCTGCGGCCGCGGCGTCCACGGCTGCGACGGCGGCGGCGGCTGCCCGCGTCGTCACCCTCGGATTCGTCGTCCTCGTCCTCCGTTTCCTCGGCTGCGGCCGGGGCGGGGCGGACGACGGCGGTCAGGTCCGGGGCCTGGAAGATCATCGAGGTGACGGCGCCGGGCGCGAGGAAGAGTGACGGGGCCTCGGTGGCTTCGGGGGTATCCGCAGCAGGGGCGGCCTCGGCCGCGGCGTCGGCGGCAGCGAGGACCGGCTCGGCGGCTGGGACGGATTCTGCCGGCGCGGCGGCGTCCTCGGTCTCCTCGGCCACGGGGGCCGCCTTCTTGGCGCGGGAGGCGCGGCGGCGGACGGGCTTCTCCGGGGCTTCTTCGGCTGTGGGCTGCTCAGCCGGGGCGTCAGCGGGCGCCTCTTCAGCTGCTGCAGCTGGTTCGGCGGCGGCGGGCTCTGCTTCGGCTTCGATCTTTTTCCGCGACCGGCCCCGGCGGGCCGGGGCCTTCACCGGCTCGGCTGCCGCGGGGCTGTCGGCGACGGCGTCGGATGTGCCGGCTGCTGCTTCTGCGTCCGCAGCGGGGGCTTCCTCCTTGGCCGCGGCCTTGCGCCGGGTCCGGGTGGCCTTCTTCGGCGCCTCCGTTGCTGCGGCGGTTTCCGTTGCTTCCTCGGTAACAGTTGCTTCGTCGTTACCGGCTACAAGCTGGTCATTATCCATATGTGGCGACACTCCTGCCCCTGATGTACCGCCACATCCGGCACCCGCGGGGGCAAATATTTGTCAACACCCGCAGGCATTGACAGAAGTCAATTGAGTACCCCCAGGTTCGCACCGGCAGTGGGGTGCGGCAGCCCTGGAAGGCCGGCGAGATTGTGCTGAACCCGTTGATCAGTACGTCACAACCAGGTGCCGTCCAATGGCATTGCGGGATAGGACGGATCGAGGGACCCGAAGTATGCCCTGCTCATCATTGGCGGTCTTGAAAACAAAGTCGCCGGACTGAGACGCGAATGTGGATCATGTCCCAGCCACGTTCATTGTCTCACAAGAGCCGCCAAAGCCGGGCTAAGCGGGGCATCCGTCCCGCGCCGCGCACCGAATCACTAGTGCCGGCACAACACCCATCCCGATTCGTCCAGCCTGCGGCGATACAATCGGCCCAAGAGCACCCGACGCGAAGGATCGAGTTCCCATGCCCAGCATTTCCCACGCCCCGGACGACGTGACCGCCGGCGAGCACGCCGCCGGCGCGGCCGAGGCGGAGCGCCCCCTGCCGCCGATGACCCGCGACCGGCCGTTCGCGTGGCTCCTGCTGATCACCGGCGTCGTCGGCTGGCTGGCTTCCGGCACGCTGGTGCTGGAAAAACTGGAAGTCCTGAAGGATCCCGGCCATGTGACGGTGTGCGACGTGAACCCGTGGATCTCGTGCGGCCAGGTGATGCAGACCTGGCAGAGTTCAGTCTTCGGATTCCCCAACATGTTCATCGGCATCGTCGCGTTCGCCGTCATCATCACCACCGCCATTGGCCTCCTCGCCGGCGCCAGGTTCGCCCGCTGGTACTGGCTCGGCCTGCAGGCCGGTGTCACCCTGGGCTTCGCCTTTGTGGTGTGGCTCTGGTCGCAGGCGCTCTACTCCATCCACATCCTGTGCCCGTTCTGCATGATCGTCTGGGCCGCAATGATCCCGCTGTTCGTCTGGGTGACCGTCCGCAACGTCAGCCACGGCGTCATCCCGATGCCCTCCGCCGCAGCCCGCATCCTCGGCGACTCCGGCTGGATCCTTACGGCCCTGCTCTACGTCGCCGTGGTCGCCACCATCTTCTTCGCATTCATCCAGGTCTTCATCGGCACCTCCGGCTACTGAGGAGACGGACCCGGATTAACCGCCGCGAGGTGACAGTTGAGGCCAATGTTCGCGTTGAACATTGGCCTCAGCTGTCACCTCGCTGGGGTGCTGCTGGTTCCTAGAACCAGATGTTGATCTCGCGTTCGGCGGACTCGGCCGAGTCGGAGCCGTGGACCAGGTTCTGCTGAACCTTGACGCCCCAGTCGCGGCCGAAGTCGCCACGGATGGTGCCGGGCGCCGCCGTCGTCGGGTCCGTGGTGCCGGCGAGGGAACGGAAGCCCTCGATCACGCGGTGGCCCTCGAAGATCGCGGCCACCACCGGGCCGCTGAGCATAAACTCGACCAGCGGCTCGTAGAACGGCTTGCCCACGTGCTCCTCGTAGTGTTGCTCGAGGAGTTCGCGGGTCGCGTTGACCTTCTTCAGTTCGGCCAGGGTATAGCCCTTGGCTTCGATCCGGGCGATGATGCTGCCGGTCAGGTTGCGGGCGACGCCGTCGGGCTTGACCAGGACGAGGGTGCGCTCAATGCTCACAGCTGCTCCAATGTGGTTGGGGTGGGGTTCGGGACAAGTCTAGTTGCTTTGGCCCTCGGGGTTCGCGGCGTCCCAGGCTGCCTGCTCGCGTTCGCGCTGGGCAGCCTCGCGGTCGATCCGGATGCCGGTCCGGATGCCGTACCACCAGGTGATGGCGAAGAGGCCGCCGACCACGTACATTGTGGGCTCCACGATGCCGGTGAGGATCAGCAGTATCTGCAGGATCCAGCCCAGGGCCACGCCCCACGGCTTCGAGAGCACCGCGCAGGTCAGCACGAGCACCACGCTCAGGCCGATGCCGACGCCGAAGACGAGAAGCGGCGGCAGCTCCCCGCGCCGCAGCCCGAAGACCGCGAGGGTGCCGAAGAGCGCCACAAAGGCCTCCAGCAGCAGCACGGTCGAGGCGAACATGACCTTGGTGGAGCGGCGCTTTTTGGGCATTCCCGGGCGCCATTCGCGCTGGGCCTTGGTAAGTCTGGCCATGGTTACGCCTCGGGCTTTCCGAGCAGGATCCGGGCCTCGGCCACGAGCGTGATGGAGCCGGTGACGAGGATGCCGCCAGCCAGGTCCTCGTTGGACTCGGCCCTCTCCACGGCCCATTCGAGGGCGTCGTCGAGCTTCTCGGCGACGTGGATGTTGTCCTCACCGAAACCCAGGTCCATCGCCAGCTCGGCGAGGTCCTCGGCCGGTACGGCGCGGGGCGAGTTGGACTGGGTGAAGCAGTACTCCGAGGCGAGGTCGCCCAGCGATTCCTTGAGCTGGCGGAGGATCTCCTCGGCGTCCTTTTCCTTCAGCACACCGACCACCACCACGAGCTTGCTGAAGCTGAAGGCCTCGTGGATGGCCTCGGCGGAGACCCGGATGCCCTCCGGGTTGTGCGCGGCGTCCACAATGATGGTCGGCGCGGTGCGGAGCACCTCCAGCCGGCCCGGGGAGCTGACTGAGGCGAAGGCTTCCTGCAGCACCTCGGCGTCGAGCGGCTTTTCGGCGCCGAAGAAGGCCTCCAGCGCGGCGATCGCGACGGCGGCGTTCTCGGCCTGGTGCGCCCCGTGCAGCGGCACCAGCAGGTCCTCGTAACGGCCGGCGATGCCCTGGATGGTCACCATCTGGCCGCCGACGGCCACGTTGCGGGACTCGACGCCGAATTCCACGCCTTCGAACCGGAACGGCACGTTGGTTTCCTTGGCCTTGTCCAGCAGGACCTGGGCCGCGTCGACGGGCTGCGCCGCGCTGACCAGGAAGCCGCCGGGCTTGATGATGCCGGCCTTTTCGTAGGCGATCTCCTCGGTGGTCTCGCCCAGCAGTTCGGTGTGGTCCAGTGAAATCGGGGTGATGACGGCGACCTGGCCGTCGCCGACGTTGGTCGCGTCGGTAATGCCGCCCAGGCCCACCTCGATGACGGCCACGTTGACCGGCTGGTCCGCGAAGACGGCGAAGCCCAGGATGGTCAGGCACTCGAAGTAGGTCAGCCGGGGCTGGCCCTCGGCTTCGAGCTCGCCGTCCACGATCTCCAGGTAGGGCCGGATTTCGTCCCAGATCCGGACGAAGGTCTCGTCCGGCACCGGCTCGCCGTCGATACTGATCCGCTCGGTGACCTTGGACAGGTGCGGGCTGGTGTAGCGGCCGGTGCTCAGGCCGTGGGCGCGCAGGCCGGCCTCGATCATCCGGGCGGTGGAGGTCTTGCCGTTGGTGCCGGTGACGTGGATGATCGGGAACGCCTTGTTCGGCTCCCCCAGGATGTCCATGGCCCGGTGCAGCGGTGCCAGCCGCGGCTCCATCTTGTTTTCCGGCGCCCGGCCCAGCAGCTCGGCGTAGACGCTCTCTACGGAAAATTCGTCGGTCATGGATTAGGCCTCTATCTTTTCGACGGTGATCTGCAGTTCGGTGCCGTCTCCGTTGGAGGACAAGCCGAGCTCCATCGTGAGGGTTTCGGTGACCACCAGGTTTTCGTGGGCTTTCACGGCGTCGACGACGTCCATCGTGGCGGTGACGTTGGTCCGGATCCGGTCGCTGACGTTCAAGCCGGCATCCTTGCGGGCCTGCTGGATGGCGCGGACCATGTCACGGGCGATGCCTTCGGCTTCCAGTTCCGGGGTGACCTCGGTGTTGAGGACCACGAACCCGCCCCCGGGCAGGACGGCCGCTGCGCGCGAGCCTTCACCCTCCGCGGCTTCCGCCACGACGGTTTCCAAGGTGTACTCCTGCGGTTCCAGGGTCAGGCCGCCGGCGGTGACGACGCCGGCGTCGTCGACGCTCCAGTCGCCGGACTTGGAGCCCTTGATGGCCTGCTGGACGTTTTTGCCCAGGCGCGGGCCGGCGGCCCGGGCGTTGACCACGAGCTTCTGTTCGATGCCGAATTCCTCCGGGGAGGCGCTCTCGGCGTCGAGCAGGCGCACGGAGCGCAGGTTCAGTTCATCGGCGACGACGGCGGCGAAGCCTTCCAGCGCGCCTGCGCCGGGTGCCACCACGGTGAGTTCCTGCAGCGGCAGGCGCACACGGAGGTTGGCGGCCTTGCGCAGCGAGGAGCCGGTGGAGCAGATGTGCTGCACCCGGTTCATCGCCTCGACGAGTTCCGGGTTGGCCGGGAAGAGGTCCGCGTCCGGCCAGTCGGCCAGGTGTACGGAGCGCCCGCCGGTGAGGCCGCGCCAGATCTCCTCGGAGACCAGCGGCAGCAGCGACGCCGCGACCCGGCAGACCGTTTCCACTGCGGTGTAGAGCGCGTCGAAAGCGTCGACGTTCTCGTCGAAGAAGCGCTGGCGGCTGCGCCGGACGTACCAGTTGGTGAGCATGTCCAGGTAGCCGCGCAGCTCGTCGCAGGCGCCGGAGATGTCGTAGCTGTCCAGCTGCGCGGTCATGTTCCGGACGAGGTCGCCGGTGTTGGCCATCAAGTACTGGTCCAGGGTGTCGGCGTAGCCGTCGTAGCGGAGCTTAGCGTCGTAGCCTGCGCCGCCTGTGGCGGCGTTGGTGTACAGCGTGAAGAAGCTGTACACGTTCCACAGCGGCAGGATGACCTGGCGGACGCCGTCGCGGATGCCCTGTTCGGTGACCACGAGGTTGCCGCCGCGCAGGATGGGGCTGGACATCAGGAACCAGCGCATCGCGTCGGAGCCGTCGCGGTCCAGGACCTCGGAGACGTCAGGGTAGTTGCGCAGGCTCTTGGACATTTTCTGCCCGTCCGAGCCCAGCACGATGCCGTGGCTGATGACGTTGCGGAAGGCCGGCCGGTCAAACAGTGCGGTGGAGAGGATGTGCAGCATGTAGAACCAGCCGCGGGTCTGGCCGATGTACTCGACGATGAAGTCCGCCGGGTTGTGGGTGTCGAACCATTCCTCGTTCTGGAACGGGTAGTGCACCTGGCCGTAGGGCATGGAGCCGGAGTCGAACCAGACGTCCAGGACGTCCTCGACGCGGCGCATCACGGACTGGCCCTCCTCCGGGGTGCGCGGGTCGTCCGGGTTGGGCCGGGTCAGTTCGTCGATGAACGGCCGGTGCAGGTCCACCTGGCCGGCCTTGTTCAGCGGCAGCCGGCCGAAATCGGCTTCGATCTCGGCGAGCGAGCCGTAGACGTCGGTGCGCGGGTAGTCCGGGTCGGTGGACTGCCAGACAGGGATGGGGCTGCCCCAGTAGCGGTTGCGGCTGATGGACCAGTCGCGGGCATTGGCGAGCCATTTGCCGAACTGGCCGTCCTTGACGTTGCCCGGGATCCAGTTGATCTCCTGGTTCAGCTCGGACATGCGGTCCTTGAACTTGGTGACCTCGACGTACCAGGAGGAGACGGCGCGGTAGATCAGCGGGTTGCGGCAGCGCCAGCAGTGCGGGTAGCTGTGCTCGTAGCTGGCCTGGCGGACCAGGCGGCCCTGGGCGCGGAGCACCTGGGTGATGGGCTTGTTGGCCTCGAAGACCTGGAGCCCGGCGATCTCGGCGAGGTCGCCGTGGCCGAAGAGCGGCAGGAACTTCGCGCCCTCGTCCACCGAGAGGACCACGGGGATGCCGGCCTCTTCACAGACCTTCTGGTCGTCCTCGCCGTAGGCGGGCGCCTGGTGGACGATGCCGGTGCCGTCGGTGGTGGTGACGTAGTCGGCCACGAGGAAGCGCCAGGCGTTCTCGGTGCCGTACTTCTCGGCGTCGTGGAAGTAGTCCCAGAGCGGTTCGTAGCTCAGGCCCTCGAGCTCGGCACCGGTGTGGCGGGAAGTGACGGCGGCCTCGGCGGCGGTCGCGCCCTCGACGCCGTCGCCGTAGCCGAGGTCCTTGGCGTAGGCGCCCAGCAGGTCCGCGGCGAGCAGGAAGCTTCCGCTGACCGGGGCGTCGGCCGCGGCGGCCTTGATTCCGTTGGGGCCGGCGGGCAGCACGACGTAGTTAATGGCAGGCCCGACGGCGAGCGCCAGGTTGGTGGGCAGCGTCCAGGGCGTGGTGGTCCAGGCGAGCGCCTGCACGCCGGCGAGCTGCCGGGAAAGCTCCGACTCCCCCGCCGTGATCGGGAAGGTGACCGTGACGGTCTGGTCCTGGCGGTTCTTGTAAACGTCGTCGTCCATGCGCAGTTCATGGTTGGACAGCGGCGTCTCGTCCTTCCAGCAGTACGGCAGCACCCGGTAGCCGTTGTAGGTCAGGCCCTTCTCGTGCAGCTGCTTGAAGGCCCAGAGCACGGACTCCATGTACTCGACGTTGAGCGTCTTGTAGTCGTTCTCGAAGTCCACCCACCGGGCCTGGCGGGTGACGTAGCTCTTCCACTCGTCGGCGTACTTCATGACCGAGGCACGGCAGGCGTCATTGAACTTGTCGATGCCCATGGCCTCGATCTGGGTCTTGTCCGTCATGCCGAGCTGCTTCATGGCTTCCAGCTCGGCGGGCAGCCCGTGGGTGTCCCAGCCGAAGCGGCGCTCCACCCTGCGGCCGCGCTGGGTCTGGTAGCGGCCCACGAGGTCCTTGGCGTAGCCGGTCAGCAGGTGGCCGTAGTGCGGCAGGCCGTTGGCGAAGGGCGGGCCGTCGTAGAAGACAAACTCATTGGATCCGTCCTTACCGGCATCGCGCTGGTCAATGCTGGCCTGGAAGGTGCCGTCCTGGTCCCAGTACTTCAGGATGCGCTCTTCGATCTCCGGGAACTTCACGGAGGCGGACACGCCAGTGGTGTTGGAGGCGGAGGTGCTGGCGCCTGCGGGTGCGGCGGAGGCCTTGGGGTAATGGGTCATCTCGACATCCTGGGTTGAGCTGGTGAATAGCGGGATTCATTCAGGATGCGAGGACGGCTCCTGTGTTGTTTCACCAACACCGGCACCGCGGTACCACCTCACTTACCGTCCCCGGTCCCGTCCTTCCTCTAAGAATCCAAAGGAAAGCGCTGCACCGGCGTCGGCCGCTCGTTGACTGCTGTGACGGGCTTACCCGTCCGGTTCTACCGGCCCTGGCGCGGTATGTTTGCCGCGCCGGAGCGTTCTTCCGGAAGCTCACCGGTGATGGCCGGGTCAAAGCTGATACGTCGATGTTACCGGAAGTCCCCGTGTTTCACTGCCCGGCGGACCAGCCACCGGGCAGTGAAACACGACGCCTGCACCTTAGTGGGCGGCCTGCAGCTCGAAGGCCTTGGGCAGTTTCATGCCGGACTCGGCCATGACGTCGCGGAGCAGGTTCGGGTAATCGGTGATGAGTCCATCGACGCCGTCGGCGATCAGGGCCCGCATGGTGGGCTTGTCATCGACGGTCCACGGGATGACCTGCATGCCGGCCGCGTGGGCGCGCTGCACCATATCCGGGGTGACGTAGGGGACGTAGTTGGCGTCGGTGACCTTACCGTTCTGCGGGCTACCGTGCACCGGGGAGATCGCGTTGAAGTGCAGGGACGCAGCCGCGGCAACCAGGTCGCCGCCGAAGTCGTCGGCGTCAATGCCGCCAAGCCACGGGGACTTGCCGGGCTGGCCGACCTGCAGGAAGTCCTTATTGGTCAGTGCCACGGTCGGGATCTGGGGTTGCTGCTGCTGGACCAGGCGCAGCGCGCCCCAGTCGAAGCTTTCGATCGAGACACGGCTCTGCATGTGCGCCTTGTTGATTTCGCGCAGGGCGACCTCGACGAACTGTTCGCGGGGTGCGGTCTGCTCGGGGGCGCCGGCTTCGACCTTGGTCTCGATGTTGAACCTCACCTGGCTGGCGTGGTGGGCGTCCGTCATGGCGAACACCTCGGCGAGGGTGGGCATCTTGGCGCCCGGGGAGGCCTGCTGGCCGGGGAACTGCGGCAGGGTGAGCGAGCCGCAGTCCAGGCTGCGGACCTGGTCGAAGGTGAGGTCCTTGATGTACTTGCCCACATAGGGGAACTGCGGGTCATTCGGGGTGACGGGTGCCGTGTCGAGGCACTTCTGGCCGCTGATCTTGCGGTCATGGGTGATGACTTCGCGACCGTCCTTGGTGATCTGGAGGTCCAGTTCAAGGGTGGAGACGCCGGTCTCGATCCCCTTGGCGAAGGACGCCAGCGTCGATTCAACGGTAAGTCCGATCCCGCCGCGGTGTGCCTGAAGGTCGAAATGGTTGTCGCCGCCGTTCGGGTTGGTGTCGGCCGCCTGGGCCGGGACGGAGGAAGCGAGCAGCAGGGCTGCGCTGAGTACGGCAGCGCCCAGCTTGGTCGTGTTGCGCATGGGAAAGGATCTCCACTCTGGTGGTGTGCAGTTGCACCAGCCACCGTGCCCTCCCCCGGCCAACGCCCGGCCACCACTCCCCGGCCCCCGGGCGACGCCGGGGTGAACGTCCGGGGCCGCCCCAGGCCCCGTCAGCCCTTGCGGATCACCTTGAAGTTGGACGCCTGCGCCACCGGACGGATCACGATCTGGTCCAGGTTCACGTGGTGCGGCGCGGTGACCGCGAAGCGGACGACGTCGGCGACGTCGGCGGCGGTGAGCGGCTTCTCCACCCCGGCGTAGACCTTCTCCGCGGCGCCGGCGTCGCCGAGCCGGTTCAGCGAGAACTCTTCGGTCTGCACCATGCCGGGGGCCACCTCGATCACACGGAGGTTGTGTTCGGCCTCCTCCAGCCGCAACGCGCCGGTGAGGGCGTGCTGGGCGAACTTCGCGGCGTTGTAACCGCCGCCGCCCTCATAGGCGGACAGGCCCGCCGTCGAGGTCAGGTTCAGCACGGTGCCCTCGCCGCAGGCCCGCAGCATCGGCAGGAACGCCCGGGTGAGCTTCATGGTGCCGAGGACGTTGACCTCGTACATCCAGGCCCAGTCCTCCGTCTTGGCCTCGGCCACCTTGTCCGCGCCCCGGGCGCCGCCGGCGATGTTGATCAGGGTGTCGATGCCGCCGGCGCGGGTCACCTCCTCCACCAGCCTGGCGACGTCGGCGTCGTCGGTCACATCGGCGGGGAGCGCGAAGGCTCCAGTCTCGGCGGCGAGCGCGTCAAGCCGCTCGGCGCGGCGGGCGACGGCGAACACGGTCCAGCCCTCCTGGCGGAGGGACCTCACCGTGGCCTCGCCGATGCCGGTGCTGGCGCCGGTGACTACTGCTGCTTTGGCTGCTGGTGCTGTATTGGCAGTTCGTGCGATGTCGATTTCCTCAGTCATGGCACCACCCTAGCGTTTCAGCGCTGCAGGAACTCCAAAAGCACCCGGGCGTGGTTGGTCTCCGGATCCCGGGCGCCGAACAGCAGGGACACCTTGCCGTGCTCCGCGGCCAGGTCCCGCAGCGTCTGCACCGCGGGGTTGGTTTCGAGTTCGGCCTCGTAGGCGGCGCGGAAGTCGGTGAAGCGTTCCTGCATGTGCGCGAATTCGGTCCGCAGCGGCGGCGAGGGCGCTACTTCCTTGAGCCACAGCTGAAGCTGCGCGCGGTCCTTGCTGACGCCGCGCGGCCAGAGCCGGTCCACCAGGACCCGGCAGCCGTCGTCATCCGCGGGTTCGTCATAGATGCGCTTGATCGCGAAGGTCCCGGCAAAAGTCTCCATCTGCGCATGCTACGCCGGAACGCGGATCATGGGCCGTGTTTATTGATGGCAGGAGCGCGTAAATTCACGCCATGGGGACACGGGAACTCTGGGCGGGCATTGTTGACTGGCTGAGTCAAAATGCACCTGTGACGGCTGAAACCATCCGGGCGCCGGCACCGGAAAATCTGGTCCGTTCGTTGGAACAGATTGTGCCCGGCGGGTGGCCGGACGAGCTGTCGGCCCTGTACCGCCTGTTCGACGGGGCAGAATTGTCGCCGGCGGCGAACATATTCCCGAGGTATCGGCCCCTTCCCTTGGAGGAAAGCAGGAGTTTGCGGGAGATGATGCTTGGCGTCTGGGCGCAGGTTGGGGCGGTCATGAACGCAGAATTCGAACGTGAAAGAATCTCCCCCCGATACCGAAACTTGAGGGCGTTCCAGGCGGCCAGCAGCAGCGCCCCTTTGCCCGAACCCCACAAACCCTACGACCCGGAACTGGCGGAAGCTGATGAGGCAGGTACGCAAGCTTCAATGTTCATCGCTTCCTTCCTGCCGATCGCCGACAACAACGCCGGCGACTTCCTGTTCGTCGATCTCAGGCCAGGGCGGCAGCACGGCTGCGTCAGCGAGTATTTCAAGGGCGACGCCGACTGGCGCCCAGCGATCTGGCCGTCCGTTGACGCCCTCCTGGCGGACACACTTTCGAGCCTAAGAGACGGACGGCCAGCATTCTCGGGGCGGTCCATGGTGACATGCGGCAGCTTGCGGTGGGAATTCGTCGTGGGGCGCTAGCAGCGAATCCGGCTGACGGCGGCCTGGTCGCCTCCCCGCATCACCCCTAAGGTCCTCCCCACCGGCAGGCCATTGCGCCCGCCCGCGGCCGGGCGTGAAAGAATTGGCCCATGGCTGAAGACACGCAGGGTACAGACACGCCCACCACCGCCCCCATCAACGTTCCGGACAAGCCCGCATTGGAGGGGCTGGAAGCCGCCCTCACCCGGCGCTGGCTTGACGAAGGGACCTACAAGTTCAACCGGGAGACCACCAGGGAGCAGGTCTACTCGATCGACACTCCCCCGCCCACCGCATCGGGGTCCCTGCACGTGGGGCACATGTTCTCCTACACCCAGACCGACGTCCTGGCCCGCTACCAGCGGATGACCGGCAAGAACGTCTTCTACCCGATGGGCTGGGACGACAACGGCCTGCCCACCGAGCGGCGCGTGCAGAACTACTACGGCGTGCGCTGCGATCCGGCCATCCCCTACGACGCCGGTTACCGGCCGCCGGCGGAGCCCGCCAAGAACCAGCGCGACTTCGACGTCGTCTCGCGCCGGAACTTCATCGAACTCTGCGAGGAACTCGCCGTCGAGGACGAGAAGGTCTTTGAAAACCTGTTCCAGACCCTCGGCCTGTCCGTCGACTGGGACCTGACCTACCGCACCATCGACGACAAGTCCCGCGCCATCTCCCAGCGCGCCTTCTTGGCGAACCTTGCCGCCGGCGACGCCTACATGGCGGAGGCGCCCACCCTGTGGGACGTCACCTTCCGCACCGCGGTGGCCCAGGCCGAGCTGGAGGACCGCGAGGTCGCCGGCGCTTACTACCGCTACCCGTTCTTCACCGAGGACGGCGAAAAGATCTACATCGAGACCACCCGCCCCGAGCTGCTGGCCGCCTGCGCCGCGCTGGTGGCGAACCCCGATGACGAGCGGTACCAGCCGCTGTTCGGCAAGAAGGTCACCTCTCCCCTCTTCGGCGTCGAGGTGGAGGTCAAGGCCCACCACCTCGCGAAGGCGGACAAGGGCTCCGGCATCGCCATGGTCTGCACCTTCGGCGACCTGACCGACGTGACCTGGTGGCGTGAACTGCAGCTGCCCACCCGCGCGATCGTGGGCCGCGACGGCCGAATCGTCGGCGAAACCCCGGAGTGGATCACCACCGGGGAAGGCCGCGCCGCGTTCGAGGCGATCGCCGGCAAGACCGTCTTCAGCGCCAAGGAGGCCGTGGTGGAACAGCTTGCCGCCGCGGACCTGCTCGACGGCGAGCCCAAGAAGATCATGCACCCGGTGAACTTCTTCGAAAAGGGCGACAAGCCCCTTGAGGTCGTGACCTCGCGCCAGTGGTACATCCGCAACGGCGGCCGCGACGAGGAGCGGCGCGAACGCCTGATCGGTCGCGGCAACGAGATCGAGTTCCACCCGTCCTTTATGCGCTCGCGTTACGAGAACTGGATCACCGGCCTCAACGGCGACTGGCTGGTCTCCCGCCAGCGGTTCTTCGGCGTGCCGGTGCCGGTCTGGTACCCACTTGATGCCGACGGCAACCCGGACTATGACGCGCCCATCCTGCCGACCGACGGCCAGCTCCCGGTGGATCCCGCCGCGGACGCGGCCCCCGGCTACGAGGAAGCCCAGCGCGATGTGCCGGGCGGCTTCACCGGCGACGCCGACGTCCTGGACACCTGGGCCACCTCCTCGCTGACCCCGCAGATCGTGGGCGGCTGGAGCACCGACGAGGCGCTCTTCGCCAAGGTCTTCCCGTTCGACGTGCGCCCGCAGGCCCACGACATCATCCGGACCTGGCTGTTCTCAACCGCCGTCCGTGCCGATGCCCTCCAGGACGTCGCGCCGTGGAAGCACGCCGCGATCTCCGGCTGGATCCTCGACCCGGACCGGAAGAAGATGTCCAAGTCCAAGGGCAACGTGATCGTCCCGACCGACGTGCTCAACGAATACGGCTCGGACGCCGTCCGGTACTGGGCGGCCTCGGCCAAGCTCGGTGCGGACACCGCCTACGAGATCGCGCAGATGAAGATCGGCCGCCGGCTGGCGATCAAGCTGCTCAACGCGTCCAAGTTCGTGCTGAATCTGGGCGCCACCGAGAACTCGGTAGTCTCCGCGGACCTGTCAGTGCTGACCAATCCCCTCGACCGCGCCGTGCTGGCGCAGCTCTCCGAGGTTGTCCAGCAGGCCACCAAGGCGTTCGAGAACTACGACTACGCCCGGGCCCTGCAGATCACCGAGAGCTTCTTCTGGCACTTCACGGACGACTACGTGGAGCTGATCAAGGACCGCGCCTACGGTGCCGCCGGCAAGGCCGAGCAGGCGTCCGTGCTGGCCGCGCTGGCCACCAGCCTGGACACCCTGCTGCGGCTCTTCGCGCCGTTCCTGCCGTTCGCGACGGAGGAAGTCTGGGGCTGGTGGCGGACCGGCTCGGTGCACCGCGCACAGTGGCCCTCCCCCGTGGAGATCGACGGCGACACCACCCTGCTCGCCACGGTGGGAACGGCGCTGGGGGGCATCCGCAAGGCCAAGTCCGAGGCCAAGGTCAAGCAGCGCACCGAGGTGCTCTCCGCGACCATCACGGCGTCGGAGTCCCTCACGACCCAGCTGAAGGCAGGCTTGGGCGACCTCAAGGCCGCGGCCAACGCCCGTGAGCTGGCGCTGGTGGCCGGCGAGGGTGAACTGAGCGTGAGCGACGTCGTGCTGGCCCCCGCGGAGGAGCCGGGCCAGGCGTAACGCCCGGTACCGCAGTATCAAACGCGAGGGCCCTCCGGCCGGCTCAGGCCGGGCGGAGGGCCCTCGCGGTTTCGCCGTTCCGCCTCGCTGATGGCCCAGGCCGCGTTGACCAGTCCAATGTGGCTGAACGCCTGCGGGAAGTTGCCCAGCAGTTCCCGGCTGTCCGGAGCCACCTCCTCGGCCATCAGTCCCAGGCCGGCGGCAAATCCGGCCGCACGTTCGAAGACCGCCCTGGCCCGGTCCGTCAGCCCGGCGAGGGCCAGGGCGTGGGCGAGCCAGAAGGTGCAGAGCAGGAAGGCCCCCTCCTCCCCCGGCAGGCCGTCGTCGGTGTGGTAGCGGTAGACCAGGCCGCGCCAGTCGGTGAGCCGGTGTTCGACGGCTTCGATCGTGGCCAGGAACCGCGGGTCATCCGGGGGCAGGAATCCCACGATCCCGAGCATCAGGGCCGAAGCGTCCAGCTGCTCGGCACCGTACGCCTGGGTGTACGCCCCGGCGGCATCGCTCCAGCCGTTCGCGCGGATGGAGTCGGCGATCAGCTCCCGGGCGTCCCTCCAGCGCGGCACTCGGTCCGTGGCCTGCAGCACCCCGGCCAGGGTGATGGCCCGGTCCACGGCGACCCAGCACATCAGCTTAGAATACAGGTAGTGCCGCGGTTCGCCGCGGACCTCCCAGATCCCCTGGTCGCGCTCCTGCCAGCGGGCGACGGCGGCGTCGGCCGCGTCCGCCAGGAAACGCAGCGTTTCCGGTGCCAGGCCGTCGAGGAATTCCGGCATGGTCGCGGCCGCATCCAGCAGCTCGCCGTAGACGTCCAGTTGCCGCTGGTCCCAGGCTCCGTTGCCGACCCGCACCGGCGAACTGCCCCGCCAGCCGGGGAGGTGGTCCAGGACCCGCTCGGGAAGGTCGCGCTCACCGCCAATCCCATACATGATCTGCAGCTCCTCGCCCCCGGCCAGCTGGCGGGCCGCGGCCGTCGCGAGGAACTGGAAGAACTTTCCTGCCTCGTCCGGGCACGCCGCCACCCACAGCGCCTGCAGGGTCATGCTGGCATCCCGGACCCAGGTGTAGCGGTAGTCCCAGTTGCGGGTGCCGCCGGCCACCTCGGGCAGGGAGGTGGTCGGCGCGGCCACGATAGCGCCGGACGGATAGTAGCTGAGGGCCTGCAGGACCCGGCCGCTGCCGGCCACGAGCTCCTGCCAGGGGCCGCGGTAGCCCTGGTGGATCCCGGACCAGCTGCTCCAGCCCTCGAGGGTGTCACCAAGGCGGTGCACCATCTCCTCCTGGTCCCAGAACCCCGGCACCTCGCCCGCTTCAGGCTGGCGGTGGAGGGCGAAGCCAAGGCTGTCGCCGGCGCCGAGCCGCAGGACGGCGCGGGCGGTACCGCCGTCGAGCGTGAACGGCACCGGAGCGGACAGGGCGAGTTCCTCGGCGCCGGCGCGGATCAGCAGGCCGCCGTCCACGGCCTGTAGCAACGGGAGGAGCAGCCCGTACTCCGGCCGCGGCGCGAAGCTGACGTCCACCTCAACGCTCCCCGCGGTGCAGGACAGCCAGCGCAGCAGCGTGCCCGGGGATCCCTGGCCGAGGTCGTGCCCGCGCCGTCCGGAGCCGAGGACCAGCGCGTCGCGCACGGCGAGCCGGCCGTGGGCGGTGGTGTGGAGCGACTCCAGGACCATGGACGGACCTAAGTACCGCCGGGTGGTTGTGTATTCGCCGGAGGGCCGGATGGACCAGTGGCCGGCGTCCTCGCCCAGCAGGCGGCCGAAGATCGACGGGCTGTCGAAGCGCGGGAAGCAGAGCCAGTCCACAGAGCCCGCGGCGCTGACCAGGGCCGCAGACCAGCAGTCGGACAGCAGCGCGTATTCCGCGATGGGCTCAGTGCTCATGGCACCAATCAGAGGCGACTTTTGGGCAAAGGGGAAGCCCCATCAGCTTTTTGCGGTTGGTGGGGCTTCGACTTTTCGATTACCACGTGACGTCTTAGGTAATCTGGCGGGATCCTTGGAGTTTCAGGTCTTCCTACCTCGTCACTGGTAGCCATCATCTGACTTTGCCGAAGGCTGCGTCGGATGAGTGTCACTGAATCTTTGGTTCCTGCGTCCCGCTTCTTTCGAAGTGGGTAAGTTCTATTGTTCTCCCGCTCCTCCGGATGCACAAGGGCCCCGTACGAACTACAAGCGGGTAGTTCATCCGGGGCCCTTGGCGTACCGTCCGGGCCGCGGCCTAGTTGAAGACAGGGCTCTCGGTGCGGCTGCGCTTGAGTTCGAAGAAGTACGGGAATGAGGCCAGCGTCACGGTGGCGTCCCAGAGCTTCCCGGCGTCTTCACCGCGCGGGATGCGGGTGAGGACGGGACCAAAGAACGCGGTGCCGTTGAACGCGACGACCGGGGTTCCGACATCCTGGCCGACCAGCGAGATGCCGGCCTCATGGCTGGAGCGCAGCTGGACGTCGAACTCGTCAGACTGGCCGGCGGCAGCGAGCTCGGCAGGCAGGCCCGCCTCGGCGAGGGACTTGGCGACAACCTCTTCGATGTCCTTGTTGCTTTCGTTGTGGATCTTGGTGCCCATGGCGTCGTAGAGCGGCTTGATGTACTCCGCACCGTGCTTTTCCGCGGCGGCGATGATGACCCGGACCGGCGCCCAGGCCTTGACCAGGAACTCCTTGTACTCGGCCGGGAGCTCGTCGCGGCCCTCGTTCAGGACCGCCAGGCTCATCACGTGCCACTCGGTCTTGATGTCCCGGACTTCTTCCACCTCGGAGATCCAGCGGGAGGTCACCCAGGCGAAGGGGCACATGGGGTCGAACCAGAAGTCTGCTTTGTTCGTCATCGTTTCGGGCACAGGGTTCTCCTTTGGAAGTCAACGGGGAGCGTTCGCCAAGGCCTGCCGGGGGCTGTAGCCACGGACGGCACGGCGCAATGGTTAAGCGCAACAGTTAGGCACAGCGACGCTGCCGCAAGATTTATTCCGGCTTTACCGCGCGCGCGGGCTGTCAGGATCAGGCGGACTTACGGCGCTTGACGTCGTGCGGGATCATGGTGGGCGCGGCTTTTTTGGCCACCACGTCCTCTGTGATGACCACACTGGCGACGTCGTCCCGGCTCGGCAGGTCGAACATCACCGGCAGCAGGACTTCCTCCATGATGGCGCGGAGGCCGCGGGCACCGGTGCCGCGTTCCAGAGCCTGGTCTGCGATCAGGTCCAGCGCCTCGTCCTCGAAGACCAGCTCGACGCCGTCGAGCTGGAACATCTTCTGGTACTGCTTCACGAGGGCATTCTTGGGCGTGGAGAGAATCTGGATCAGCGCCGGACGGTCAAGGTTCGAGACCGTGGTGATGACCGGCAGCCGGCCGATGAATTCGGGGATGAGGCCGAACTTCAGCAGGTCTTCGGGCATAACCTCGCCATAGGAGTCCGCGTTGTTCTTGACCTCGTTCAGCGGGGCGCCGAAGCCGATGCCCTTGCGGCCGGACCGCGAACCGATGATCTCCTCGAGACCGGCGAAGGCGCCCGCCACGATGAAGAGCACGTTGGTGGTGTCGATCTGGATGAATTCCTGGTGCGGGTGCTTGCGGCCGCCCTGCGGCGGAACCGAGGCGACCGTGCCCTCGAGGATCTTCAGCAGCGCCTGCTGCACACCCTCGCCGGAGACGTCACGGGTGATGGAGGGGTTCTCGCTCTTGCGCGAAATCTTGTCGATCTCGTCGATGTAGATGATGCCCTGTTCGGCCTTCTTGACGTCGTAGTCAGCGGCCTGGATGAGCTTGAGCAGGATGTTCTCGACGTCCTCGCCCACGTAGCCGGCTTCGGTCAGGGCGGTGGCGTCGGCGACGGCGAACGGGACATTCAGGCGCCGGGCCAGGGTCTGGGCCAGGTAGGTCTTGCCGCAGCCCGTGGGGCCAATCAGCAGGATGTTGGACTTGGCGATCTCGACGTCGTCGTGGTGGCCGCCCTCGGCCAGGGCGCCGCTCTTGGGTGCGTGGCCCGCCTGGATCCGCTTGTAGTGGTTGTAGACGGCGACGGCGAGGGACCGCTTGGCGGGCTCCTGGCCGATCACGTATTCCTGCAGGAAATCGAAAATTTCGCGGGGCTTGGGCAGCTCAAAGCTTCCCAGGTCAGCTACTTCGGCGAGTTCTTCTTCAATGATCTCGTTGCAGAGTTCAATGCACTCGTCGCAGATGTAGACGCCGGGCCCGGCAATGAGCTTGCGGACCTGCTTCTGGCTCTTTCCGCAAAAAGAACACTTCAGCAGATCGGTGCTCTCGCCAATCCGAGCCATATGGGAACCCCTTAGTATCTTGCTGCCGGCTGGGTCGTGCTCCTGTGCAGCGCTGCATCCGTTACTGGATCACGGACCGTCCCCGCGGGACGAGAGGCCGTGACATCTTCCACTCTAGGTCACTTTCGCCCTGATGGGTGGAAAGAAGACGCCGGTGCCGCCCATTTCTGTTGAGCGGCACCGGCGTCGTGCGGCAGTCGTGTTGGAACTGCCGTTGGAGCTACTTTGTGATCGCCTGCGGCTTGATCTTGCGGGAATCGAGCACCTGGTCGATCAGCCCGTAGCTCATGGCCTCGGCGGCCGTGAGGATCTTGTCGCGTTCGATGTCGTTGTTGACCTGTTCGGAGGTGCGGCCGGAGTGCTTGGCCAGTGTGTCCTCGAGCCAGGAGCGCATCCGCATGACCTCGGCGGCCTGGATTTCCAGGTCGGAGGCCTGTCCGCCCTGGCCGCCGGAGAGGGCGGGCTGGTGGATCAGCACGCGTGCGTTCGGCAGGGCCAGACGCTTGCCCGGGGTGCCGGCGGCGAGCAGCACGGCGGCCGCGCTGGCGGCCTGGCCCAGGCAGACCGTCTGGATCTCCGGGCGGATGTACTGCATCGTGTCGTAGATCGCCGTCATGGCGGTGAAGGAACCGCCGGGCGAGTTGATGTAAAGCGTGATGTCGCGGTCCGGGTCGGTGGACTCGAGGACCAGCAGCTGGGCCATCACGTCGTCGGCGGAGGCGTCGTCGACCTGGACACCCAGGAAGATGATGCGGTCCTCGAACAGCTTGGTGTAGGGGTCCTGGCGCTTGAAGCCGTAGGGGGTGCGCTCTTCAAACTGCGGCAGCACGTAGCGGCTGCTCGGCAGGTTCCCGGCAGTCGATCCGAAGTTGTAGTTCATGTTCATTGCTCCTGGAGTCGGTTCTGTCTGCGTGCCGGTTAGTTTTCGCTGCCGGCGTCGGCGTTGGTTCCGCCGCCGCCCGCCACGGACCCGGCGTGCGCCGCGATCTTGTCGAAGAAGCCGTATTCGAGGGCCTCGGTCGCCGTGAACCACTTGTCGCGGTCGTTGTCCTTGAGGATGGTCTCCACGGTCTGCCCGGTCTGTTCGGCCGTCAGTTCGGCCATGACCTTCTTCATGTGCAGGATCAGCTCGGCCTGGATCTTGATGTCCGAGGCGGTGCCGCCGATGCCGCCGGAAGGCTGGTGCATCAGGATGCGGGCGTTCGGGGTCGCGTAGCGCTTGCCCTTGGTGCCGGAGGAGAGCAGGAACTGGCCCATCGAGGCGGCCAGGCCGGTGGCCACGGTGACGACGTCGTTCGGGATGAACTGCATCGTGTCGTAAATGGCCATGCCGGCGGTCACGGAGCCGCCGGGCGAGTTGATGTAGAGGTAGATGTCCTTCTCGGGGTTCTCGGCCGAGAGCAGCAGCAGCTGCGAGCAGATCGCGTTGGCATTCTCGTCGCGGACCTCGGAGCCGAGCCAGATGATGCGCTCTTTCAGCAGGCGGTTGTAAATGTAGTTATCCTGGGCCGCCGGATCGACGGTAGCCATCCGGGGTGCCCCTGCTTGCTGTGACATGTGTACTTACCTCTCGCTGGCGACGGTGACGCCACTTGACGGCATCACTGAACTTTCCTACATGGACACTAACGGTTTTCGCGGCCGCTTTGTGCGCAGGCGCAGGGCTGTTCGCTGACGGCGCACGATTGGCCGGGAGGGTTCATTGCAGGCTTAAAAAGCCGCACCCCCGGATGCGTGATCCGGGGGTGCGGGCAGGGACTGCGGGAACAGGAAGTGTTAGAACTTCACTGCTGCCGGGTCGTCGTTCTTGGCGGTGGCTGCTTCCTCGGAAGCGGTCTCCTCGGTAGCAGCTTCCTCGGCGTCGGCTTCGAAGGAAGCCTCTTCGCCGCCGGGGCGGACGAAATCGCTCAGGTCGATCTTGTTGCCCTCGGTGTCGGTGACCTCGGCCTGGCCCAGGACGACGGCGAGTGCCTTGCGGCGGCGCACCTCGGACACCATCATCGGAACCTGGCCGCTCTGATCGATGATCTGGGCGAACTGGTTCGGGTCCATGCCGTACTGGCTGGCGGTGGTGACGATGTAGTCGATCAGCTCGTTCTGAGTGACGTTGACTTCTTCCTTTTCGGCGATGGCGTCAAGGATGATCTCGTTCTGGAAGGCGCGCTCGGTGTTGGCCTTGACCTCGGCGCGGTGCTCCTCGGTGTCGTGCTCGCCTTCACCGTGGGAGTTTTCGGCGCTGAAGTGCTGCTCGAGCTGCTCTTCGACGACGGAGGCCGGAACCGGAACCTCGACGAGCTCGACGAGCTTGTCCAGGACCTTGTCGCGGGCCTCGACGCCCTGTTCGACAGTCTTGGAGTCGGCGGCCTGCTTGGCGAGGTCCTCGCGGAGCTCGGCAAGGGTGTCGAACTCGGACGCCAGCTGGGCGAAGTCGTCGTTGGCCTCGGGAAGCTCGCGCTCCTTGACGGCCTTGACGACCACCTTCACCTGAGCGGACTCGCCGGCGTGGTCACCGCCCACGAGGGTGGTGTCGAAGATGGCGTCCTCGTCGGCGCTGAGGCCGGTGACGGCTTCGTCGAGGCCCTCGAGCATGGTGCCGGCGCCTACCTGGTAGGACAGGCCGGAAGCGGAGTCGACCTCGGCGCCGTCGATCGAGGCGGTGATGTCGATAGTGAGGAAGTCACCGTCGGCGGCGGGGCGGTCCACGGACTTGAGCGTGCCGAAGCGGCCGCGCAGTTCGTCGAGGGCCTTGTCGACGTCGGCGTCGGATGACTCGGCGGCGGCGACCTCAACCTTGATGCCGGCGTAGTCCGGGAGTTCGATCTCGGGGCGGACATCGACCTCGGCGTGGAACTTCAGCTCGCCGTCGGTGGCGGACGGGTCCGGCACCTCGGTGATCTCGACCTCGGGACGGCTCAGCGGGCGGATGCCGGTTTCCTGCACGGCAGCCTGGTACCAGCCGTTGAGGCCTTCGTTGATGGCCGTCTCCAGGACGTAGCCACGGCCAACGCGCTGGTCAATGAGCTTGGAGGGGACTTTGCCCTTGCGGAACCCGGGAACCTGGATCTGGGAAGCAACAGTCTTGTATGCCTCGGCGATGCTGGGCTTCAATTCCTCAAAGGGGACCTCAACATTGAGCTTGACCCGCGTGGGGGTGAGGTTCTCGACAGCGCTCTTCACAGTCTAAGTACTCCTGGTTTTGGGGGATGGGGCTCTGCAACGCCACTTCTAAAGGCATTGCTGCAGAGTCGGGGTGACAGGATTTGAACCTGCGACTTCCTGCTCCCAAAGCAGGCGCTCTAGCCAAGCTGAGCTACACCCCGTAAGTGCACAGAACAGTCTACGGTCATCCTGTGGCGATTTGCACATTTGACACTGGGGGCCTGAATTGGGTTTAGTTGTATCCGGCTTCAACAGCCGCCCGGAAGTTTTGCCGAAGTTCCAGCAAATTCCCGGGGACGTAGCTTAATGGTAAAGCCTCAGTCTTCCAAACTGATTACGCGGGTTCGATTCCCGTCGTCCCCTCCGAAATATGACGAAGAACGGCCCCTCTGCGGAGGGGCTTTTTTCATGCCCACCGGGGATGCGGCTCAGGAACGCTGGCAGCCCGGGCACCAGTAGAGTTTCCGGGCGGCGTGCTCGGTCAGGGCTACGGCGGTGCCGCAGTCCCGGCAGTCCAGGCCGTGCCGGCGGTAGACGAAATGCGCGTCCTCCGGTTCCCGCAGTGTCCCTGCTTCACCCGCCCCGGCCTCGCGGAGCCTAGTCCAGTAGTGCGGCGGGGTGGTGATGATCCGGCCGTCGCGGACGCCGTCGGACATCGTGGCGACCGTGTCGTCCCAGAGCAGGCCGGCGGATTCCGCCGGCAGGACACTCCCGGGCAGCCAGGGGTCGAGCCGCTGCCGGAACAGGAGTTCGGCGCGGTAAACGTTGCCGACGCCGGCAATCACCTTTTGGTCCATCAGCAGCGTCGCCAGCGGGGTGCGTTTTTTCGCCAGCGCGGCGATGAAACCCTCCCGGTCGCCCGGGAGGTTCCGCAGCGGGTCCGGACCCAGCCGGGCGGCGACGGCGTCGGCTTCGGCCCGGGTCAACGTCTCGCAGGTGGTGGCCCCGCGCAGGTCAGCCCAGCCGTGCCCGCCGGCCAGCCGCACCCGGACCGCGCCCACCGGCTCAGGCGGGCCGGCATACACGGCGTCCGGGCCGGCGTCGTCGCCGTAGACTTCCCGCTCCCCGATCTTCCGGGGCGCGCCGATGCTGGAGGCCCCGCGGAAGCCGGCGTCGCCGCCGAAGTCCCAGGCGCCGTAGAGCCCCAGATGCACGTGTAGGACCAGGCCGTGCCCGAAGCCCAGGAACAGGTGCTTGCCGTGCGCCACGGACCCGGTGAGGACGTGCCCGTCCAGCAGCGCCGCGCCCTGGGCGAAACGTCCTTGCGGACTGGAGACGGCCAACCGCTCCCCTACCAACACGTCCGCGAACTGCCGGGCCAGTCGGTGGACCGAATGCCCCTCCGGCACTACTCGACGACCTCGCCGGTGGTCTCGTAGGTGGCGATCTTGCCGATCCGGCGGATGTGGCGCTCGTCGTGACTGAACGGCTCGGTCAGAAAGGCCTCGATGATCGCTGTGGCCTCCTCGACGCTGTGCTGCCGGCCGCCGACGGCGACGACGTTGGCGTCGTTGTGCTCACGGGCAAGCTTGGCGGTGGACAGGTTCCAGGCCAGGGCGGCCCGGACGCCCTTGACCTTGTTGGCCGCGATCTGCTCGCCGTTGCCCGACCCGCCCAGCACGATGCCGAGCGCGCGGGTGCCCGCTGCCTGGTCCGCCACGACGGCGCGGGCGGCGTTGATGCAGAAGGATGGGTAGTCATCCAGCGCGTCATAGATCTTGGGCCCGTGGTCCACCACGTCATAGCCCTTGGCGCTGAGGTGGCCCACCAAGTGGGCGCTGAGCTCCATGCCGGCGTGGTCGGTGGCGATATGAACGCGCGGGAAATCCGGGGCAGTGGTCACGGGCGGATCCGTTCTCTGGGGCGCCGGTGAACGTCCGGCGCTGCTGGTCTGGGCTGCTACCAGCCTACTAGGGCTACGATGCCGGCGCCCCGCCGTTGCGGCGGCGCGCGCGGGCAGCGACGCGGGAGAGCACCTGCGCCATATTGTCCGCCGTCGTCGCGCTGCCGCCGCTTACCGCCAGACGGCGGCCATCGAACCGGTCCACGACGACGGCGGGTCCGCTGCTGACCAGCATCGCGGTCGTGGCACCGTGGCTCCGGTAGCCCCAGCCGCCGTAGTCCGCGGCCTTGACGTGTTTGGGGGTGGCCGACTCGATGGCAGCCGCGGGGACATCCATGACCCGCAGGAATCCGCCAGCGAACACCCGGAGCCCGTTCCGGTCAACCCGGATTCGGGCGAAGAGGAACACAGCCACCAGCAGCGCGGCCGCCACCAGCAACGCTGCCAGCCACGGGACGGCGACGGTCAGCAGGGCTGCGGGAAACAGGGCGGCGATCCCGAGCATCACGAACACCGAGCTGCGGGCATGGACCCAGAGGCTGACGGTATCCCGCGCCAGCTCCGGGTCCAGCTCCCGTTCCAGCGCCTCCCGCACCGCCCGCTCGTCATCCACGGACCACCGCTCGTCCGCCTTGAAAACGAAGCCCATCACCACCCCCAGGCCCAGGGCCGCCCCGCTGCCCATGGCCAGGACCGCCACGTCCACGCGGGATTCCCGCGCGTCCGCCAGGCCCAGCTGGCCCACCAGCACGGCGGCCAGGACGGTGGTGACGAACAGACTCACGGTCAGCCCGGTGCCCATCATGAACCGGCGCATCAGCGCCGGGCGGGACAACGGCGCCGCCTGCAACAGGACAGCCCAGCTGACCAGCACGATCAGGCCCGCGCCCACGCCCACCACTGCGCCAAAGGGTGCGAAATCCACGGCGCCCTCACCGGACCAGCGGACGGCCAGCGGCTCGGGCAGGTCGGCCCGGATCAGCAGCGCGCAGACCACGAAGGCAGCCGCCAGCATCAGCGGGAACGCCACCGCGAAGCGCAGGGCCCTGGCGTCCACGGAATCACGGATCTTTCCCATGGCTCCAACGCTACCCCTGCAGGGGCCGCCGGGAGAGACTCGCTGTGACCTGCGCAACTTGCCACCCGCCGCGTCGTGAAAGAATAATTTCACAGTATCGTTCCCACCGTTCCCACCCCCTTTTGGAGGCACCACTTGCCCGGTATGAACCTCACGCGCGCCGAAGCCCGCGAGCGCGCCGCACTGATCGACGTCGACTCCTACGAAGTCAGCCTGGACCTGACCCGCGGCGAGAAGGTCTTCGGCTCCAGCACCGCCGTGAAGTTCACGGCCACACCGGGCTCTTCCACGTTCATCGACGCCGTGACCCACACGGTGCATAGCGTCACGCTCAACGGCCGCGAGCTTGACCCCGCGGAGGTCTCCGACGGCATCCGCATCCAGCTGCCGGACCTCGCCGCCGAGAACGAGCTGCTGGTGGTCGCGGACGCGCCCTATATGAACACCGGCGAGGGCCTGCACCGCTTCGTGGACCCGGTGGACAACGAGGTCTACCTGTACACACAGTTCGAGGTTCCGGACTCCCGGCGGATGTTCGCAGTCTTCGAGCAGCCCGACCTCAAGGCCAGCTTCAGCTTCACCGTCACCGCCCCCTCGCACTGGGACGTCGTCTCCAACTCCCCCACCCCGGAACCGGTGGAAACCATCCCCGGCGAGGACGGCGGCGCCCGCTCGGTCTGGGAATTCGCGCCCACCCCGCGGCTTTCCTCCTACGTCACCGCCCTGATCGCCGGCCCGTACCAGTCGGTCCGCAGCGAGGTGAAGTCCGCGGACGGAAAGGTCACCCCGCTGGGCGTCTTTGCCCGCAAGTCCCTGATGCAGTACCTCGACGCGGACAACATCTTCGAGCTCACCCGGCAGGGCTTCGAGTTCTTCGAGGCGCAGTTCGGCTGCCCGTACCCGTTCGAGAAGTACGACCAGCTCTTTGTGCCGGAATTCAACGCCGGCGCCATGGAAAACGCCGGAGCCGTCACCATCTTGGAAGGGTACGTCTTCCGCAGCAAGGTCACGGACGCCCAGGTGGAGCGCCGCGCCATCACCGTGCTGCACGAGCTGGCCCACATGTGGTTCGGCGACCTCGTGACCATGCGCTGGTGGAACGACCTCTGGCTCAACGAGTCCTTCGCCGAGTACATGTCCCACCTCGCCGCCGTCGAAAACACCAAGTTCGACCACGCCTGGACCACCTTCGCGTCGGTGGAGAAGTCCTGGGCGTACCGCCAGGACCAGCTGCCCACCACACACCCGATCTTCGCCGAGATCAACGACCTGGAGGACGTCGAAGTGAACTTCGACGGCATCACCTACGCCAAGGGCGCCTCGGTGCTGCGGCAGCTGGTGGCCTGGGTGGGCCCGGAGGAGTTCATGGCCGGGGTCCGCGAGTACTTCCGCAAGCACTCCTGGCAGAACACCGAGCTCAGCGACCTGATGGTCGAGCTCGAGAAGGCCAGCGGCCGCGACCTGGACCAGTGGGGCCGGCTCTGGCTGGAGACCGCCGGCGTCAACACGCTCAAGCCCGAACTCTCCGTCGGCGAGGATGGCACGATCTCCTCCTTCGCCATCCTGCAGTCCGCCACCGACGCGCAGCCGACCATCCGCCCGCACCGGCTCGCCGTCGGTTTCTACAACCTGGACGGCGCCGGGAAGCTCGAGCGGGTGCACCGGGAGGAGCTCGACGTCGACGGCGAGCGCACCGAGGTTCCGGCGCTGGCCGGCTTGGCGCAGCCTGACCTGATCCTGCTCAACGACGACGACCTCGCCTATGCCAAGGTCCGGCTGGACCCGAAGTCCCTCGCCACCGCCACGGCGCACCTGAAGGACTTCGGCCAGAGCCTCCCCCGCACCCTCGTCTGGGGTTCGGCCTGGGACGCTGCGCGCGACGGCGAAACCCCGGCCCGCGGCTACGTGGACCTGATCCTGGCCAACATAGCCGAGGAATCCGACTCCTCCGTCATCCTGGTCCAGCTCCGCCAGCTCGCCACGACGCTGAACTTCTACGTCGCCGCCGAGCACAAGGAAGCCACCGCTACCGCCGCCGGCGACCGGCTCTGGGAGCTCGCCTCCCGCGTCCCGGCCGGCTCCGACGCGCAGCTGCAGTTCGTGAAGTCCTACGCCCTGCTGACCCGCAGCGAGGCCCAGCTGGACACCGTCGCCGGGCTTCTGGACGGGTCGCGGGAGCTGGAAGGCCTCGCCGTGGACCAGGATCTGCGCTGGGAGCTGATCACGTCCCTCGTGGTCGGCGGCCGGGCCGGACAGGAAACGATCGACGCCGAGCTGGAGCACGACAACACCGCCACCGGCCAAAACGCGGCTGCCCTGGCCAAGGCAGCCATCCCCACCGCCGAGGCCAAGGCCGCGGCCTGGGAGTCGATTGTGGTCAAGGGCGAACTGTCCAACGCGCTGCAGGGTTCCGCGGTCGCCGGCTTCACCCGGGTGCTGGACACCTCGCTGCTGGAGCCGTACGCCGAGAAGTACTTCGCGGCCGTCCCGGGCATCGTCAAGGACCGTACCCACGCGCTGGCCCAGCAGATCGTCGTCGGCCTCTACCCGGCGCAGCTGACCACGCAGGAAACCGTTGACCGCACCGACGAGTTCCTCACCTCGCTGCCGGAGGAGAGCGCGGCACTGCGCCGGATGATGCTGGAAAACCGCGACGGCGTCGCCCGCGCCCTGCGCGCCCGCGCCGCGGACGTCTAGGCACGCCTCGTTGTTCTAGATCCCCTCGGCACAGGACCCCGGCACCGCATGGCGGCGCCGGGGTCTTGGCGTTTTCGCGCCGCTAGACTGGCGGCATGAGCCTCGACGAGCACCACTACGCGCTGACCGTCCGGTGGACCGGGAACCTGGGCGAGGGGACCTCCTCCTACCGCGGCTACTCCCGGGACCACGACGTCGAGATCCCCGGGCTGCCAGTGCTCAAAGGCTCGGCGGACCCGACCTTTCATGGCGACCGGGAGCGGTACAACCCCGAGCAGCTGCTGCTGGCCGCGCTCTCGCAGTGCCACATGCTCTCCTTCCTCCATGTCGCCGTCAAGCACGGGGTGGTAGTGACCGGCTACGAGGACCGGGCCGAGGGCGTGATGCGGACCAACCGGGACGGCAGCGGCCAGTTCGAGTCGGTCACGCTGAAGCCCCGTGTCACGACGGCGGCTCCGGTGGCCGACGAGCTGATGGCGGAGCTGCACCACGGCGCCAATGCGGTGTGCTTCATCGCCCGGAGCGTCAATTTCCCGGTCCGGCATGAGCCCTCGGCGGCCGTCGATCCGGGTGTGGCTGCTCAGGCGGACTGAAACTCGGCCTCGAACTCCTGCAGCAAGCGGCGCTCGGCCGCCGGGCTCAGGCCGGCCCTGCGGGCCCGGTCGAGTCCGCGGCGGCGTTCGTCGGCCAGGGTGTCGCTCAGTGTCTCGGTCCACGGGCGCACACTCATCCCGGCGGCCCGCGCCGCTGCGTTGCTGCGGGCGGCGAAGCCGTCGTGGCCTGGCGGTAGCCAGAGCGGCAGCGAGTCCGGCCCTGCCCAGTAGTTCGCCCCGCGTGCGGCCAGCCAGCCGGCCGGAGCGGCCGCCACGTCGGCGCTTGACCCGGCGAGCCGCCTAGATTCTTCGAGGTACGCGGCAAAGGGCACCGGCTCGCCGACGGCGTTCAGCGCCCCCGTGACGCCGGCCGCGGCCGCTGTGAGCACCCAGGCGGCCAGATCGCGGACATCGATGACCTGGGTGGGGTCGGCGGGAATGTCAGGCGCCAGCACCGGGCCGGAGTCCCGGGCGAAGCGGGCGGGCCAGTAGCCGTAGCGGTCCGACCCGTCCCCGGGTCCCCCGATCAGCCCGGCGCGGCACAGATGCGCCTTGCCCGCGGCGAGTTTCGCCGTCGAGAGTTCAATCGCCGACTTCGCCTCGCCGTAGGTTTCCGGGGTCGCCTCGGCGCCGGGCGCCAGCGGGGCCAGCACGGCGGCGTCCTCGGCCGCACCCGGGACGGAATGGTCTGCGTAGACCGAGCAGCTGGAGACAAACGTCCAGTGCCGCGCGCTGGTAGCCAGGGCTTCGAGCGCCTCCAGCGCGTACCGGGGGTCCCTGGCCACCTCGACGACGGCGTCCCACTCACCGGCGTGGACGGCGCCGGCGTAGGCAGCCGGGCCCTGCGAACGGTCCGCCTGCAGCCATGTGGCCCCCTCCGGCGGGGCGGACTGTGTGCCGCGGGCCAGGCACATGACCTCGTGGCCGGCGGCGACGGCCTGTCGGGCGATTTCTGCTGAGAGGAAGGCGGTACCGCCGAGGACCAGGATGCGCATGGTGCCACGCTACGGCGCTAATGTTGAAGCTGAACAGAGTCTTATGCGCCCGGCGAACGCGGGCGCGCGAAGGAGCACACCGCGCTGATGTACCGCCTGACCTCCGCCGAGTCCATCACGCCGCCGGACATTTCGGCCGTCAACCTGCCGGGCGTCCTGATCAGCATCGGCGTCGGCGTAGCCACGTGGCTGGTGGCGTCCTTCGTGATCGCCGGGATCACCAAAAGCGTCGCCGCAGGAACCTCGTTCTTCAAAAAGCCCCACTTCCGCTGGGTTGCCCCTGCCTTGCGTGCGCTGGACCATCAGCGGCGCGAACAGCGTGCCAACACCATCGGCTCGTTGCTCAACAGCGTGGCGAGCGTGCTCGTCGTCATCATCACGGTGATGTACGTCCTGCAGAACCTCAACGTGAACATCGCCCCGCTGCTGACCAGCGTCGGCATCCTGGGCGTGGCCATCGGTTTCGGCGCGCAGCAGCTGATCCGGGACTTCCTGGCCGGCATCTTCATTACGATCGAGGACCAGTACGGGATCGGTGACGTGATCGAAACCTCCGAGGTAGTGGGCACGGTGGAGTCCATGGGGCTGCGCATCACCCGGGTCAGGGCCGAGGACGGCACCATCTGGTACCTGCGCAACGGCGAGATCCTGAGGGTGGGCAACCGCTCCCAGGGCACCTATGTTTCCCCCGACAGCCCACCGGCGGACGACGCCGGATCAGCACCCCAGCAACAGGCCGGAGAATAAGAATGACGATCCCCACCGCCGGCGAACCCCGCCAGCCCAAGCAGCTGATGCAGAACGATCCCTTCAGCCAGCCCGGCTACACGGACAACTTCTACGACGCCGTCGGCGGCCACGAGACCTTCGTGAAGCTCATCGACGTGTTTTACGACGGCGTCGCCACTGATCCGCTGCTGCGCCCGATGTACCCGGAGGAAGACCTCGGCCCGGCCAAGCGCCGCTTCCTGATGTTCCTCGAACAGTACTGGGGCGGTCCCACCACCTACGGCGAGGAGCGCGGCCACCCGCGGCTCCGGATGCGGCATCAGCCGTTCCGCGTCACGCCCGAAGCCAAGGACGCCTGGCTTCACCACATGCGCACCGCCGTGGACGCCCTGGAGCTGCCGCCCCTTTACGAGGGCACTCTCTGGGACTACATGGAACGCGCCGCGCTCTCCATGGTCAACAGCCCCTCGGGGGCCTAAGGGCTCCCTAGCGCTGCAGGCGCGGAGCGGCCAGCCACGCACGAATATTCCCCGCGACATGCAGGAGAACGGCGACGACGAGGAACGCGGCGAGCACCTGCGCCGTCGTCGTGAGCGCGGCGCCCCACCCGCCCTCGAGGGTCGGATCGAGGAAGTCGTAGACGTACCAGCCGTCGATGCCACCGCGCACCCACGAGAAGATGAGGAAGGCGGCCGGATAGCCGAGCCACGCCAGCGGACGCCACCAGCTGCCACGGACCGTCCTGGTGACCAGCAGCCAATCCAACGCGGCGATCAGCGGAGCCAGACGGTGGTGCACCAGCTGGGGCCAGTACATGTCCAGGCTCCACCACGGCTCGTCCGGCGGAGCCACAAGGACCACGTAGATGATGCCCGTCATCACCAGGTACAAAGCCAGCGCACCCGACAGGCTGTCCCACCAGTGCGGCAGCCGGACCCGCGGCCGGGCAGCCGCGGCCACCAGCACCAGCCCGAGGGCAAGGTTCGATTGCACCGTGAATTCGGAGTAGAGCTGGGCGACATCCACGTCGTTGCCAGGGCGCGTCGCATCGTATGTCTTCTGGACAAGGGCGACGAGCACCAGGACACCCACCGCGAAGCGCAGCACCCGGATCCAGCCGCGGTCCGGATGTAAGGCCCGGTTGAAACGGGGGTGCCGCTCGACAGGTGGATCCAGCACGGACAGGCTGCTCATGCGCCAAGTATCACAGAGGCGGCAATGCCGGCGCACTGGGGCGCCCGGCCTGGTTTTAGAGATGGAAAGACCCCGGAGGCACTTGGGGGAATGTCTCCGGGGTCTTTCTGCCCCAATAATACCCGGCCGGGTATCCGTCGGCAAGCGTTTCATCTGCCGTGTGCGGGCACCCCGGACAGTAGGGTGAACCCATGCTGATCATCCGAGAGGAACGTAGCGAAGACCGGCCCGCCCTTGCAGCGCTGAGGGCAACGTGGGCCGCGGAGCAGGATCCCGGGCTTGTCGACGATCCGGACTTCGAAGACGTGTACAGCGGCTGGATGGATGCCAACCCGCGGAAGTTCTTTGTTGCCGAGCGGGACGACGAGCTTGTCGGGATGCTCAACCTGCTGGTCCTTGAGCGGATGCCCAAACCCGGGAAGGACCCCTCCCGCTGGGTCTACCTGGGGAATGTCTACGTGCTGCCGGTCTTCCGGAATGCCGGCATCGGAGCGCAACTGGTCGAAGCCGCGATTGAGTTCTCGCAGGGCATCAAGGCGGCACGGATGGTGCTCTCGCCGTCGCCGGCATCACGCAATTTCTACGCCCGGCTGGGCTTCCAGCCCGCCGCGGAGCTGAACATCCTCCGGTTCTGAAGTGAGCCCCGGCTAGGCGCCGTCGGCGGACAGTGCCGACTGGAGTCCTGAGCCGGCGCGGACCAGGACGTGTCCGCGGGCGCTGCTGAGCCGGTACCACCGGCCTGCCCGGAAGAGGCTCTGTTCGCCGTCGGCCAGGAAACCAAGGGTCAGCGCGGCGAACGCGGCCCCGGCGGGCAGTCCCCCGGCGTCGGGCAGCGGCCGGCCCCAGACGGTGGCCCGCGCGTTGTTGACGATCAGGGCGCCCGGCTTGTCCGGGATTATGGCGGCGATCTCGGTGATCCCGGCTTCCGCTGCCTGCCGCAGGGCCGCGTCCGGCAGGGCGCCCAGCGGTTCCCACCCCGTGCGGGGAGCGCCGACGCCGGCCCACGATTCGGTGACGGTCATCGGCGGCACCGGCAGTTCGACGTCATCGGCAACTGCGCGTGCCAGCCGGTCTAGCACGGCTGCGAGCGGGACCGTCACGTCGAGTTCGGCCGACCGGGCCAGGGCCACGGTCCGGAGCCCCAGGATGGTGGGGGTCGACTCCCCCAGCAGGCGGGGCCGGAGCACGCAGACGTAGGCGGCCAGGACCGGCCCGGACGCGGTCAGCCGGATGGCGCCGTCGTCGACCGCCCGGGCCCGGGTTGCGAAGGTGCGCAGGTCGTCAAGGTCGCGGGGATCGGTGAACTGCAGGGGCTGGGTGAGGACGTCAGACACAATCTTGACTCTACCGGCTGTGCCTCTTTTGAGCGGTGCCGGGGTGCCGTCTAGAGTCAAACCATGACTGAAGCCGAAGCCGGATTGCAGGCGCTGCCCATCGAGGACCCCACCTCCTCGCTCATCCAACTCCTGACCCTCGGCGAGCTGGAGGGCGCGCGGACGGACGAGGACATCTTTATGGGCCCGTCCCAGAAGCAGCCGCGGCAGCGTGTGTTCGGCGGCCAGGTCCTGGCGCAGTCCCTGGTGGCCGGCAGTCGCACCGTCCCGGAGGGCCGCGGCGTGCACTCCATGCACGGCTACTTCCTCCGTCCCGGCGACGCCAACAAGCCCATCACCTTCGGTGTCCAGCGGCTGCGCGACGGCCGGTCGTTCTCCGCACGGCGGGTTCACGCGTACCAGGAGGGCATGCCCATCCTGTCGATGATCGCGTCTTTCCAGGACGAGGACGAGGGCATCGAGCACCAGACCGAGATGCCGGCGGGCATCCCGGACCCGGAATCGCTGCCGAGCACTGCCGACCTGCTGGGCAAGTACGACCACCCGGTGGCCCGGCACTGGGCCTATGAGCGGCCTTTCGACATCCGGCACGTGGATCCGGCCCTGTATGTGTCGGCGAAGGGTCCCAAGGAGGCCCGGAACGCGGTCTGGATGCGCACGTTCGGGCCCATGCCCGACGACCCGGAGATGCACCGCGCAGCGCTGGCCTACGCGAGCGACTACACCCTGTTGGAGTCCGTGCTGCGCCGGCACGGGATGAGCTGGATTACTCCGGGCATGTCCGTCGCGAGCCTGGACCACGCCATGTGGTGGCACCGGCCGGTCCGGGTGGACGAGTGGCTGCTCTACGTCCAGGAGTCCCCCAGCGCCCAAGGCGCCCGCGGCCTCGCCACCGGCAAGATCTTCAGCCGCGACGGCCGGCACGTGGCCACCGTGGCGCAGGAAGGCATGATCCGCGTGCCGACGGACTTCAAGAACAAGGTCAAGGGCGCAGTGCAGACGAAGGTGCTGCAGCACCAGATGCGCAAGGCCGACCGCGCCTGAGCGGCACCCACAAAGAAGGCCGGCTCCCCAGTGTGAACTGGGGAGCCGGCCTTTTTCTGTGGCCGTCGCGGGCCCGGCGGGATCTAGTCGCGGGTGAGGCGGCGGTGGGTCACGCGGTGTGGCTTGGCCGCGTCGGGGCCGAGGCGCTCGATCTTGTTCTCCTCGTAGGATTCGAAGTTGCCCTCGAACCAGTACCACTTGGAGGGGTTCTCCTCGTCGCCTTCGTAGGCCAGGATGTGGGTCGCCACCCGGTCCAGGAACCAGCGGTCGTGCGAGACCACGACGGCGCAGCCCGGGAATTCGAGCAGGGCGTTTTCGAGGCTGCTGAGGGTTTCGACGTCGAGGTCGTTGGTCGGTTCGTCAAGGAGCAGCAGGTTTCCGCCCTGCTTCAGGGTCAGCGCCAGGTTCAGGCGGTTGCGCTCACCGCCGGACAGCACCCCGGCCTTCTTCTGCTGGTCCGGTCCCTTGAAGCCGAACGCGGCAACATAGGCGCGGGACGGCATTTCGACCTGGCCGACCTGGATGAAATCGAGCCCGTCGGAGACGACCTCCCAAAGGGTCTTGTTGGGGTCGATGCCGCCGCGGCTCTGGTCCGCGTAGGAGATCTTGACCGAATCGCCGATTTTCAGCTCGCCGCCGTCGAGGGGCTCCAGCCCGACGATGGTCTTGAACAGCGTGGTTTTGCCCACGCCGTTGGGGCCGATGACACCGACGATGCCGTTGCGCGGCAGCGTGAAGGTCAGTCCGTCGATCAGGGTGCGGTCCTCGAAGCCCTTCTGCAGGTTCTTGGCCTCCAGGACCAGGCCGCCCAGGCGCGGTCCCGGCGGAATCTGGATCTCCTCGAAGTCGAGCTTGCGGGTGCGGTCGGCCTCGGCAGCCATTTCCTCGTAGCGGGCGAGGCGGGCCTTGGACTTGGTCTGGCGGCCCTTGGCGTTGGAGCGGACCCATTCGAGTTCCTCAGCCAGGCGTTTGGCCTGCTTGGCGTCCTTCTTGCCCTGGATCTCCAGGCGGGCGCGCTTCTTTTCGAGGTACGTGGAGTAGTTGCCCTCGTACGGGTACAGGTGGCCGCGGTCCACTTCGGCGATCCATTCGGCCACGTGGTCGAGGAAGTACCGGTCGTGGGTAACGGCCAGGACGGCGCCGGGGTAGCTGGAGAGGTGCTGTTCGAGCCACAGGACGCTCTCGGCGTCGAGGTGGTTGGTGGGCTCGTCAAGGAGCAGCAGGTCCGGCTTCTGGAGCAGGAGCTTGCAGAGCGCGACGCGGCGGCGCTCACCACCGGAGAGCAGAGTGACGTCGGCGTCGGCCGGCGGGCAGCGCAGGGCGTCCATGGCCTGCTCGAGCTGGGAATCGAGGTCCCAGGCGTCGGCGGCGTCGATGGCTTCCTGAAGCTGGCCCATCTCTTCGAGGAGGGCGTCGTAGTCAGCGTCGGGGCTGGCCATTTCTTCGGAGATCTCGTTGAAGCGCTGGATCTTGCCGTAGATCTCGCCCACGCCTTCCTGGACGTTGCCCAGAACGGTCTTCTCCTCGTTCAGCGGCGGCTCCTGCAGCAGGATGCCGACGGTGTAGCCGGGGCTCAGCCGGGCTTCGCCGTTGGAGGGAGTGTCCAGGCCGGCCATGATCTTGAGAATGGTGGACTTACCGGCACCATTCGGGCCAACAACACCAATTTTGGCCCCCGGGAAGAAGGACATGCTCACGTCGTCGAGGATAAGTTTTTCGCCAACGGCCTTACGGGCCTTGGTCATTGTGTAGATAAATTCCGCCATGCCTACAAATCTAGTGCTTACACCGGGATAACTCACATTCCCGGTGCCGCACGCCGGAGCCCTGCACCCGGCGCGCGGGGCAGGCGCCACGGGCCGATAACCGCGGCTCAGGCGGCGGCCTCCTTCAGCTCACCGGTCTCCTCGTCGAACTCCGGTTCGTCATCCTGGGAGTGGTCTGCGGCGTCGTCCCGGTCCGCATCCGGCCCGCGGTCGGCGTCGTCCGGCGCGTCGGGCACGCCCTCCCCGCGGTTGGCGGCCGCGGTTTCCTGGCCCGGCACCGGGCCGTTGCCGGCGTTCCGGGTGAAGTTTGCGGACCCCCACATCAGATCGTGGCCGACGGACTCGGCGTCTATTTCCGCCACGTGGTAGATGCGGCCGTCCTTTTCCCAGCTGCGCATCTTGAGCCGGCCTACGACGATGACCCGCTGGCCTTTCTTGATGCTGCAGCCCATGTTTCCGGCCAACTGGCGGTAGCCCTGCACCGTAAACCAGTTGGTGTTGCCGTCCACCCAGGCGTTGGCCGACCGGTCGAAGCGCCGCCCGGTGGAGCCGAGCCGGAAGTTGGCCGTGGCGACGCCACCCGGCGTCGTGGACGTCTTGATCTCCGTGGCCACGAAGCCGCGGACCGTGATGCTGTCATTCATTGCGCTGTCCTGTCTCGATGAGTCTTGCTGGCCATCCCAGCTTCACGCCGGGGCCGGGCCAGCGGCAGGGCCCACCTGCGCTATGTGGACAAACCCACGGGCAGCCGGCGGGTCTCCAGCCGAAGCAGCCTCTCGCGAAGCGGCGACAGGCATGCGGGAATCTCCGGGCGCCCTGACCGGCGGCGCCCACCGGGCACTGTAAACTTCTTGAGGCGTCCCCCGGCAGCAGCCGGACGGCGCGCCACACGCGCCCCAGTAGCTCAGGGGATAGAGCAGCGGCCTTCTAATCCGCCGGTCGGGGGTTCGATTCCCTCCTGGGGCACAAAAGTGGGGGGGTGGGCGCGGATCCTCCNGACGGCGCGCCACACGCGCCCCAGTAGCTCAGGGGATAGAGCAGCGGCCTTCTAATCCGCCGGTCGGGGGTTCGATTCCCTCCTGGGGCACAAAAGTGCGGCTCTGGCCGCGGATCATCCGCCGGCCAGAGCCGCAACCACCTCATTTCACGGCGCCGGCCGTCAGCCGGTCAGATCCATTTGTTGTGCCGGAACGTCAGGTAGAGCCCCAGCCCCATCGCCAGCATCAGCCCCAGGGCCATGGGATAGCCGAAGACCCAGTCGAGCTCAGGGATCAGGCGGAAATTCATACCGTAGATCGAGGCGATGAGCGTCGGGGCGAAGAGGATGGCGGCCCAGGATGAGATCCGCTTCGTCTGCTCGTTCTGGGCGATGCTCGATTCCGTCAGCAGCCGCATTTCGTCGTTCTGCCGCTGCGCCACGAGCGCGGCGTTGACCGCGAGCGCATTCTGCAGCAGGGCCCGGAATGCCGTGATCCGTTCGCTCAGGCGCAGCACATGGTCCAGGACGTCCCGGAAGTGGTCCTGCAGTTCGGGCCCGGGCACCCGGTTGGGGCTGCCCGCCCTGAGCGCCTGCAGTATCGCGGTCAGCGGAGCCGTGGCGCGCTGGAACATGATCACCTGCCGCGAGAGCTCGTAGATCCGGCGGGAGACGCCGGGATCGGCGGCAAAGAGCTCATCCTCGATCTCGTCGACGTCGTTCTCCAGGCCGGCGGCCACGGGCTCGTACTCATCAACCACCTGGTCCAGGATGGCGTACAGTACGGCGTCCGGGCCGAGGGCCAGGAACTCGGGCTCGGCTTCCATCCGGCGCCGTACCCGGGCCAGGTCCGGTGATTCGGCATGGCGGACGGTCACCACAAAGTCGGGGCCGGTGAAGACGTGGATCTCGCCGAATTCGACTTTCTCCACCTCGTCCAGGTAGCGGGCCGGCCGCAGCACCAGGAACAGGGTGTCGCCGTAGTGCTCGAGTTTGGCGCGCTGGTGGCCGGCGAGCGCATCCTCCACCGCCAAATGGTTCAGGTCGAATTCCTCGGCCACCGAGCGGAGCTCCGGGGCGTCCGGGCGGTAGAGCCCGATCCAGGCCATCCCCTGGCGTTGCCGCAACAGGAAATAGGTCTCGTCCAGGTCCTCCGGGTCCGCGGTCCGGTACCCGTCCACGTAAACGGCGTTGTCGACGATCGTCACGGCCATGCCTCCTCGCCTGAACCGCCCGCTCAGGGCGGCCCCTTGGCTGTGACGCTATACCGTCCCCCGCCGGCTGCCAACCGCACGTGCGCCCGCCCGGTCGTCAGTACCCTTAGTATTGGACTGACAAACGGGATATTGGGAATGCCCGACAGCCCGCCCGCAACCGAAAGGTACGGCCGCCATGACCCAGATACCCAGCGGATTCGATCCCCAGGAGCCGAAAGAAGGCCCGAGCCCGCAGTACCCAGCGACAACGGACGCCCCGCCCGGCTCCCGGGAGGAAACACTCCCCGCGGCAGCGTCAACGTCGCCGTCGTCCGCCCCGGGACCCCGTCAGGTCACCCGCGCGGGCATGGTCTGGGCCGCCGTTGCCAGCGCACTCGTGGTGCTGGTCCTGCTCATCGTCTTCATTCTGCAAAACCAGGTCTACGTCCAAGTGAAGTTCTTTGGCCTCGAAGGCTCGGTTCCGCTCGGAATTGCCCTCTTCATTGCCGCGGTCGGCGGCGGCGTGCTGGTCGCCATCGCCGGAGCGGCACGCATCATTCAGCTGCGGCTTGCAACCCATCGTCAACGCGTCCGGCTGGCTGGCCAAAGCACACGGACCCGCTGATAACCCGCGGCCCGGCGTAGTTCACCCGCCCTAGGGCAGCGTCAGGATCTTCGGGCCGTCGGCCGTGATCGCGACCGTGTGCTCGCTGTGCGCTGCCCGGCGTCCGTTGGCCGAGCGGAGCGTCCACTCGTCCTCGTCGTGGTAGTAGTCGTCCTTGCCGCCGAGGATCAGCATGGGTTCGATCGCGATGACGAGCCCCTCGGTCAACTTGATGCCCCGGCCGGGACGGCCTTCATTGGGCACGGGCGGTTCCGCGTGCATGGTTTTGCCGATGCCGTGGCCTCCGTGGTCGGCCAGCAACCCGTAGCCCGCCCGGCGTGCCGCGCCGCCGATCGCGTAGGCCAGATCGCCCATTTTGTTGCCGATGCGCGCGGCTTCGATGCCGCGTGCCAGCGCTTCCTCGGTGGCGGCGATCAGCGCCTGGTCCACCGGTTCCGCCGTGCCCACGATGAAGCTGATGGCCGCGTCGCCGCACCAGCCCTCGAGGAAAGCGCCGCAGTCCACACTGAGCAGGTCGCCGTCGGCCAGCCGGTAGTCGTTGGGGATGCCGTGGACCACGGCGTCGTTAACGGACGTGCAGATCACGCCGGGGAACGGCACCGAGGCCCAGCGTGGACGGTAGTTCAGGAAGGCCGGGGTGGCCCCTTCCCCGGCGATCGTCTCCGCAGCCAGCTCGTCCAGTTCCTTCAGGGACACGCCGACGGCGGCCGCGTCTCGGACGCGTTCCAGCGTGGTGGCCACAACCCGGCCGGCTTCGCGCATCAGGGCAATCTCGGCGGGGCTCTTGATCATCGACATGCCCTAACTCTAGGGCCGGCGGGTGCGTGGCTAAAGTGGTCTCATGGCCCCCGCTGAACTGATCTCCACCATCCGGTCCCGGCTGCAGGCGGCGGCCGATCCTCTCCGGGCGGCAGGGGCCCGGGCGTACATGAAGTCCGAGATGCCTTCGCTGGGGGTCCGCGTTCCGGAGGTCCGGCGGATCGTCAAAGCCGCCGCCAGGGAGCTGCCTCCCGGCTCCCTGGCGGAGCTGCAGTCGGCGGTCCTGGAGCTGTGGCGCGGAGCGCGCTGGCGGGAGGAGCGCTACGCGGCCATCGATCTGGCCGGCCTTCGGCTGGCCGGCGGCGCGCTCGGCATGCTCCCGCTGTACGAGGAGATCATCCGGACCGGCGCCTGGTGGGATCTGGTGGACGGGGTCTCCCACCGGCTCTGCGAACTGCTGCAGACCCACCGGGAAGACATGTCGCCGGTGCTGCTGCGCTGGAGCACGGATCCGGACTTCTGGATCCGGCGGTCCGCCATCACCGCCCAGCTGGGGGCGAAGGCCGCCACCGACCGAGCCCTGCTGGCCGCTGTCATCGAGGCCAACCTGGCCGATTCCGAGTTCTTCATCCGGAAGGCGATCGGCTGGGCGCTGCGCGATTTTTCCGCCACCGACCCGGAATGGGTGCGCGCGTTCGTACAACAGCACTGGGATCAGCTCAGCCCGTTGTCGCGCACGGAAGCGCTGCGGAAACTTCGTGCGGACGCCTAGATGACCGGACGGGTGGTGACCGGCTCCGCCGGCTTGCTGAAGAGCTGTTTGGTTTTCGGGTCGAGGAAGATCAGGTACAGCGCAAAGAGCAGCGCGATAATGGCCGCGGCGTTGCGGGCCAGCGCAAGGGCAAGGCCCAGGTCCTCGGTCTGCAGGTACGGGAAAACCTCCAGCTGGTCCGAAATGGCGTAGACCATAAAGAAGGACACGATGAAGTACACGGCCTTGACCTGCCAGTCGTCACGGATGCCGGTGACCGCAAACAGCGGGATGAGCCAGACGACGTACCAGGACTGGATCATCGGTGCCAGGACCACGACGGCGGCAAAGGCCAGCGTCAGGCGGCGCATCAGGCGGTCGAAGTCGCCCCGGAAGATCTGCCAGGCGACGACGCCCAGCGCAAGCAGCTTCCCGGCGTCGTACACCCACTTGGCCATCCCCCAGCCGTCCAGGCTGAAGGCATTGAAGATCGAGGCGACAATGAGCCCGAGCAGCCCGACCGGCGCGTACCAGATCCAGATGCTGCCCGGGGCGGAGAGTCCGTTGATCCAGCCGAAGCCGAACCCGTTGACCAGGCTCATCCCGTACAGCAGGGCCAGGCTGATGCCCGCGGTGAGCGCCCAGAAGACGAATTTGCGCGGCCAGCCGGCATTTTTGCCCGCCCACAACAGGCCGATGAACGGCAGGAACACGATCGTGATGGGTTTGACCGAGATGGAGAGCGTGACGAGGACCAGGCCAAAGAGCACCCGTTTCGTGGCGCAGTAGTAGAGCCCGGCGAGGGCGAGGCCGATCATCAGGGCGTCGTTGTGCACGCTGGCGATGAAGTTGGTCAGGAACAGGGGGTTGGCGGCGGTGAGCCAGAGGGCGCGGTGCGGGTTGACGCCGTGGAGCTCGGCCAGTTTCGGCACGTAGACCACGCAGAGCACAATGCCGGCCAGGGCCGCGAGCCGGAACAGCATGATGCTGGCCTCGGGATGGACGTTGGTGGACCAGACCACGAGCTGCTCGATCCAGAGGAAGAGCTGCCCGTACGGCACCGGCGCCTCGGTCCACATCTTGTCAGCGCCGAGCTGGAAGTAGTTGGAGAGCGCCGAGATGCCGTTCTCGTAGGGGTTGAAGCCCTCCACCATCAGGCGGCCCTGCCCGATGTAGGCGTAGACATCGCGGCTGAAGAGCGGGACGGAGAACATCATCGGCAGCCCCCAGGCCGCCACCGCGAGCAGCGTCGCCTTGCGCGCGCCCGCGCCCCAGTGCCGCACGCGCTGCCCCAGCCGGAGCCAGGCCCGTACCAGCAGCATTCCGCCGACGGCCAGCAGCACAATGCTCAGTCCGACGCCGACGGCCTCGGTGCGCATCCAGATGAACAGGGGCAGCCGGCGCAGTTCGGAGACCGGGGCGAGCCAGCCGACGCCGAGCGACCCGACCGCCATAAACACGGATCCGAGGAATCCGGAGAGGATCGGCGAGGCGGCGTTGTCCACATCCGCAACCCCTGCCTTCGGGGAGGTGCGGGACGTACCGACAGCCGTTTGCCCCGCCGCAGGTACAGGCGCCGTCATCTCAGGGTCGTCCAATCTGTTGTGGAGCTGGTTTGGCCCGCATCCGGCCCGAAAGGCAGTGAGGGGGCGCGCCGCGATGACGAAAATCTTCGAAGGCCGCGTTGCCAAAATCCTAGCACCGGACCGCTCAGGTGCGCCGGAACGGTAGGCTGGGCGGGTGCCTATATCTAATGAACGCATCGTGTGGATCGACTGCGAAATGACCGGCCTGGACACCAAGAACGACGCCCTGATCGAGGTGGCCGCCCTGGTGACGGACTCGGAGCTCAACATCCTCGGTGACGGCGTCGACGTCGTGATCAAACCCGACGACGCCGCGCTTGCCCAGATGAACGACTTCGTGCGCGACATGCACACCCGTTCCGGGCTGCTGGCCGAACTCCCCCGCGGCAAGACCATGGCCGAAGCGCAGGCCGTTGTGCTGGAGTACATCAAGAAGTGGGTGCCGGACCCGAAGAAGGCCCCGCTGGGCGGCAACTCGGTGGGCACCGACAGGGTGTTCCTGGTCCGCGACATGCCCGAACTGGTGGAGCACCTGCACTACCGCGTGATCGACGTCAGCACCATCAAGGAGCTCTCCCGGCGCTGGTACGCCCGGGCGTACTTCCAGTCCCCCGCCAAGCTCGGCGGCCACCGGGCCCTGGGCGACATCAAGGATTCCATCGACGAGCTCCGCTACTACCGTGAGGCGGTCTTTGTGCCGCCCCCGGGTCCCGACAGCGCCACCGCGCAGCGGATCGCAAAGTCCGTCATGGCGGCTGCCGCATCGGACGCGGAATCGTCAGCGGACGACTCAGCGCAAGCACGGGCGGCAGCACCCGCGGAGTAATCTGCACCACGTTTGGGGAAAATTTCCGCGAATTCGGGGAAATTGGCAAAACCACCCCCAAGGAGCAGGTAAGCTATTTGTCGTTGCCTTTCCAGACAGCCGGTTCGCCGGTGGTCACGGCGGGGCACATGGTGGGCGTAGCTCAGTTGGCAGAGCGCCTGGTTGTGGTCCAGGAGGTCGCGGGTTCAACCCCCGTCGCTCACCCTCACCAAGGACGGCAGAATTGTCCGACCTTGCCAAAGGCCGCACCGGTTATCCGGTGCGGCCTTTGTTGTCTGTCCAGATTGTGTCTGTCCAGCCTTGTCTGTCCAGTGTTGTCCGTCCACGGAAGGAATCTCATGAAGCGCCAGCTCTTTGAAGAAGACCACGAGATGTTCCGTGGGATGGCAGCGGAGTTCAACTCCCGGGCGGTTGCCCCGCACTACGCCCAGTGGGACCAGGACCACATGATGCCCCGCTCGCTGTGGACTGCGGCCGGTGAGCAGGGCCTGCTGGGCCTCGCCGTGCCCGAGGAGTTCGGCGGCATGGGCATGGCCGACTACCGGTTCCGCGCAGTGCTGGACGAGGAATTCGCCCGGAGCAACCACCTAGCCGTCGGCCTGGCCTTCCACCTGCACGATGACCTGGTCCTGCCTCACCTGCTGGCGTACGGCTCCGATGACCTCAAGAGCCGCTGGCTGCCCGGGATGGTCTCCGGTGAAACGGTCACCTCCGTCGCCTGGACCGAGCCCGGCGCCGGGTCGGACCTGCGCGGCATCCGCACTAAGGCCGTGCGCGACGGCGATGACTGGCTGATCACCGGCCAGAAAACGTTCATCGGCAACGGCATTTCCGGCGACGCCTCGCTGGTCCTTGCCCGCACCGACGGCGGCACCGGGCGCGGCGGCCGCGACTCCTTCTCCCTCTTTATGGTGCGCAAGGGCGAGGGCTACACCACGGGCAACCAGCTGGACAAGATGGGCCTGAAGGCATCGGACACCGCGGAACTGTTTTTCGACAACGTCCGCGTCCCGCACACGGACCTCGTCGGCGAGGAGGGCAAGGGCCTGCAGTACGCCGCCGGGCAGCTCCCCCAGGGCCGGCTCGCGATCGCCGTGGCGAGCTCCGCCGTCGTCCGGGCCGTCTACGAGGCGACGGTCAACTACACGAAGGACCGCAATGCCTTCGGCGAGCGGATCATCGACTTCCAGAACACCCGCTTTGAACTGGCCGACATCCTCACCGAGGTTGAGGTCACCGAATCCTACGTTGACCGGGCCATCCAGGCCTTCAACGCCGGCGAGCTCGACGCCGGCTCCGCGGCCCGGGCGAAACTGTGGGCCTCCGAGCGGGCCAAGTCCGTCACCGACCGGTGCCTGCAGCTGCACGGCGGCTACGGCTACATCCTCGAGTACCCGGTGGCGCAGGCCTTCCTGGCGGCCCGGCTGCTGACCATCTTCGGCGGCACCAACGAAATCATGCGCGACGTCGTCGGCCGCACCATCGCGGACTGACCCCTCCGCCGCCAGCAACCCCCAGCACCAAAGGAACTCTTTCGACATGACAGTCCTTCCCATCACAATCTGGGGCGAACCCGTGCTGCACCGCCGGGCCGCCGAGGTTGAGGTCTTCGACGACGAACTCCGCACCCTGATCGCGGACATGTTCGAGACCAACGACGCCGCCAACGGTGTGGGCCTCGCCGCGCCCCAGGTCGGCGTGGGCAAGCGGTTGTTCGTGTACAAATACGAGAACGACGACGGCGCCCCGCCGTCCGGCGTCGTCGTCAACCCCGTGCTGACCCTCTCCAAGGTCTCCGGCGCACTTCCGGACCCGGACGAGGAAGAGGAAGGATGCCTGTCCTTCCCGGGCGGGCAGTACCCGCTCAAACGGGCCGAATGGGCGCGGGTCCAGGGTTTCGACGGCGACGGCAAGCCGGTCGAGTTCGAGGCGACAGGCTGGTTCGCCCGGGTGATCCAGCACGAATACGACCACCTCGACGGCAAGCTGTACGTCAACCGGCTGATCGACCGGTACTCCCGCAAGGCTCTGAAGCAGGCCAAGAAGAACGGCTGGGGTATCCCCGGGCTGACCTGGATGCCGGGCGTGGACCCGGATCCGTTCGGCCACTAGGTTCGCCAGAGACCGGCCCCGGACTATTCCGCGGCGGGTTTCAGCAGCTGGGCGGCGTGGTCCGGGACATAGCGGTACAGCTCGCGCGGTGGGCGGGTGTAATTGACGGCTCGCGGCCGCTCCGGCAGGGTCACGGGCTCGGTACGGACTTCGGTGTAGTCGATGCTGGAGAGCAGGTGGGCGATCATGTTGATCCTGGCCCGCCGTTTGTCCTCTGCCTCAACCACGAACCAGGGCGATTCCGCCGTATCCGTCTGCATGAACATGTCGTCCTTGGCCCGGGAATAGTCTTCCCAGCGCAGGATCGCCTCCCGGTCCATCGGCGAAAGCTTCCATTGCCGCAGCGGATCCTCCAGCCGGGCCCTGAACCGCCGTTCCTGCTCTTCGTGGCTGATCGAGAACCAGTATTTGAACATGAGGATGCCGTCCTGAATCAGCAGGCGCTCAAACACGGGGCACTGGGCCATAAAGCGCTTGTGTTCCGCGGGGGTGCAGAACCCCATCACGCGCTCGACGCCGGCACGGTTGTACCAGGAGCGGTCCATCAGCACGATTTCCCCAGCCGCCGGCAGTTGCTCGACGTACCGCTGGAAATACCATTCCCCGCGTTGCCGGTCGGTCGGAGCCGGCAATGCCACGATCCGGACCACCCGCGGGTTCAGGTACTCCGTGACCCGCTTGATCGCGCTCCCCTTGCCGGCGGCGTCGCGCCCTTCGAAGAGCACCAGCACCCGCGCACCGGTGCTGCGGACCCATTCCTGCAGCGCAACCAGCTCCGCCTGGAGCCGGGCCAGTTCGGCCTCATACACCCCGAGCGGTAGCCGGCCCGGCGCCTCCGGCGACTCCTTGGCGCCGGACTGGCCCGCCAGGTCCTTCCCGCCGGCCGCTATCCCGCCCGCCGCCTTGCCGGCGCCTCCCTTGCGATGTGCCATGGCTCCCACTCCGCTCGTGGCCGCGTACGTCCTGCCGCGTGTCCTGCCGCGCCCATTCTTGCCCAGCACCCTGCTCCGGGCTAGGGCCATCGGCCCGGGATGCGGCCGCGTCTCCTATGCTTGGGCTCATGGAAGCATCCCCATCGGCGCAGGTGTTGCCCATCCTCACGGTCACCGTGAACCCGGCCCTGGACATCAGCACCAGCACCGAACTGGTCGCCAGCGGCCATAAGCTCCGGTGCGGCCCCAGCCGGCTGGATCCGGGCGGCGGCGGCGTCAACGTGGCGCGGGTCGTGCAACGGCTCGGCGGACGCCCGCTGGCCATTTACACCGCCGGCGGTCCCACGGGCGAGGCGTACCGGCGGCTGATCGAAGCCGAACGCCTGCCCACCCTCGTGGTGCCGATCCAGGGCAGCACCCGGCAGGATTTCACGGTCGACGAGGCCTCCACAGGCAAGCAGTTCCGTTTTGTCCTCCAAGGACCGGAATTGAGTGAGTCCGAGTGGCGCCTCTGTTTAACGCTCGTGGCGGATTCCATCCAACCGGGCGGCTTCGTGGTGGCCAGCGGCAGCCTTCCGCCCGGGGTGCCGGATGATTTCTACGCAGAGGTGGCCCGGCTGTCCCGGGAACAGAATGCCCGCTGCGTGGTGGACGCCTCCGGACCGGCCCTGGCCGCCGCACTCTCTGAAGGGGTCTTCCTGATTAAGCCAAGCCGCCGGGAGCTCGGACTGCATTTCGGCATTACCCTGGACAGCGAGCAAAGCGAACTCGATGCCGCCATGGCGCTGGTGGACGATGGATCCACCGAGCTTGTTGCCCTGACCCTCGGCGGCCGAGGCGCGGTTCTCTCGTCCCGGGGCGGCACGCTCCGGCTGCCCGTGCCGCAGGTGGACGTGCGGAGTACCGTCGGCGCGGGCGACAGCTTCCTCGCGGCCTTTGTCCTTCGGCTGGCCCAGGGGCGCAGTCTGGCGGAGGCGTTCCGCTCGGCCGTCGCCGCGGGCAGCGCCACCGTCACGACGCGGGCCACCGAATTGTGCCACCGGGACGACGTCGAACGGCTGGAAGCGGAACTCGCGGCCCAGGACTTCGGAGCCTAAGCGGGAAAAGCTCAGCCGCGCTGGCATGATTTGCCGCATGGGGAAAACTACGACGCCGTTAGACTCAGCACCGCAAGCTCGCACTTTCAAGGATCCATCCGGCCGGGCGGTCTCGCTCGTGGTCTGGGCGGGCTGCGCCGTCGCCGTCGGCTGGCTGCTGCTCGCGGGCAGGACCGGTGCCGCCGCGGCGGCCGCGCCGTGGTTGGCGGTCCTGTCCCTGCTCGTCTACCTGACTCAATGGCGGCCGCGCCTGATCGTCGACGGCGACGGCTTTGAGGTGGTGAATGGCCTGCGCCGGCACCGGATCCCGTTCGCCGCGGTGGACGACATTGAAGTCCGCCACGCGGTGACGCTGACGGCCGGGCGAATAAGTACATCAGCTGGGGTGCTCCGACTCCGCCCAGTGCCTTCGCCGCAGGCTTCGAGCACGCCCGGGACTGGAAGCAGCGCCCCTTCGGATTGCTGCCGTCCAACGAGCGGATGAGGCACTCCGAGCCGGCGACCGGACGTGACGCGATCGTCAGAGCCTGGCAGGACGCCCGGCACGCCGACGGCGCGGCGGCCGGGGACTCCGCTGACCCCACGGTCACTTCGCGGTGGAACATACCTATGCTGATTCTGGGCGTGCTCCTCGCCGGCTGGTGCCTGGCCAAAGTGCTCCTCTGAGAGAAGACCCGCTTCTAGGGCAGCACTTTGTAGAGGTCAACGACCGTCTCGTCCGGCGGCGAGGCGAAGCCACCCTGGATGCCGGCCTGCATCTTTGGCATCAGAATGCCGTCGCGGAACTTCTCCCAGCTCTCCTTCGAATCGTGGACCGCCATGATGGTCCACCCACCGGCGGACGCGCCTCCGGCGTGGAAAATCTGTCCCTCCGGCAAGCGTCCTTCGCCGGGATGGACCGCCGCGATGGACGCCTCGTATTGTTCCTTGGTTCCGCCCGGGAAAAAGTGCACAACTCCGTAAGCCATTTTCTGCTCCTCAAATGGTGGACCCTGATGGTGGGTCCTAGCTGATAAACCCAGTGGTAGACCCGGTGGCTTCGACTGTCAATGAGCATGGGATTCGGGCCAGCAACACTCAGCGCGGCACCACCGTCTGCTGCCCTGGGCAGGCATCAAGGATCCGCTTCATGGCGTCTTTTTCGGCCGGGGTCACCCACAGCCCGTAGGCGGCCTTGACCGAGATCTGCCGGGCGACGTAGTGGCAGCGGAACACCTTGTTCGGCGGCAGCCAGCTCGCGGCGTCGGACGCGCCCTTGTCCTGGTTGGCCTGGCCGTCCGCGGCGATCAGGTTCAGCGGATCGTTGGCCAGGTGCTGTCTCTGCACGGCCGTCAGCTGCTGGGCGCCCTTTTGCCAGGCGTCCCCCAGCGCCACAACGTGGTCGATCTGCACCGCTTTGCTGGACTCGGCACCCCGCCGGAAATCGATGCTCCGGCCGGTGTAGGGCTCCCGGAACGAACCGGCGCCGATCCGGCAGCGGGAGCCCTCGGTGAAGGTGGCCCCGGCCAGGTCGCGGCGAAGAATGTCGTTGCGGGTGTCGCAGCCGTTGCGGTCGACGTCGAGCCAGGCCTGGCCGAAGGCGGTGCGCTCGTAGTTGTTCGCGGCTGCCCGGCCTTTGACCGGCAGCGTCGCCAAGACCTCGACGGCGCTCCCGCCCGGCACGGGCCGCACCGGGGTAACAGGCTTCATCCAGGCCCCCGCGAGGACGGGAGCCTCGGTGGGGCCGTCCGCTTGCGGCTCCCCCAGGGCAAACTGGCCGACGGTGAAGAACCAGCCGAGGGCGGCGAGCAGGGTTAGTCCCGCGGCGGCCAGCAGGGCCCAGGCCTGGCGGGATCGGCGTCGGGCACGCCGGAAATCGGTCCAGGTCGCGGTCACGGAAGGACCCTGGCGGGCTGGGAGCGCTGCACCACCACAGCGTAGGCCGGGCCACCGTCGCCGGGCCGGTTGTCCACAGTGTGGAGGACCGGTCCGGCGACACCGGAAAGGCTAGCGCTCAGGGGTCATTGTTCCCTGGTAACCCGGCGGAGGTCCTCCTCGGCGAGGGTCAGCAGCGCCTCCAACTGGCTGACGCGTGCGTCGTCGACCTCGCCGGCTTCGCGCTTGGCGCGGGCGTCGTCGAGGAGGCGCTTGGCTTCCTTGGCGTTCCGCCGTGCCACATCGAGGGCGTGTTCGAGGGTGGTTTCGTGTTCCAGAGCCGGGTTCTGTTCCATGGCTCCATTGTGGTTCCCTTTCCCGGCCGATTCCAGAGATTCGGCTGGGAAGGTCGCCACAGCAGGTTATCCGACCTCGACCGGCAGGCCGGCTGCTTCCAGCGTTGCGGCTGCATCCTTGGCGGGGAACGACGGCGGGTTTACGCCGGCCATTTCCTCCATGACACGGACCACCTGGCAGCTGTAGCCGAACTCGTTGTCGTACCAGACGTAGAGGATGACGTTCTTGTCGTTGGAGATGGTGGCGAGGCCGTCGACGATGCCGGCGCGGCGTGAGCCGACGAAGTCGGTGGAGACCACCTCGGGCGAATCGATGTAGTCGATCTGCTTCCGGAGGTCCGAGTGCAGGGACATTTCCCGCAGGTAGTTGTTGACCTCGTCCTTGGTGGTGCCGTTTTCCAGGCTCAGGTTCAGGATGGCCAGGGACACGTCCGGGGTGGGGACGCGGATGGAGCTTCCCGACAGTTTGCCAAGGAGCTCCGGCAGGGCCTTGGCCACTGCCGTGGCGGCGCCGGTCTCGGTGATGACCATGTTCAGCGCGGCGGAGCGGCCGCGGCGGTCGCCCTTGTGGAAGTTGTCGATCAGGTTCTGGTCGTTGGTGAAGGAGTGGACCGTCTCCACGTGGCCGTGCACCACACCGTAGCGGTCATTGATCGCCTTCAGCACCGGGGTGATGGCGTTGGTGGTGCAGGAAGCTGCGGAGACGATCTTGTCCGAGTCGGTGATCGCGGTGTGGTTGATGCCGTGCACGATGTTCTTCAGCTCGCCCTTGCCCGGGGCGGTGAGGAGGACGCGGGAGACACCCTTGCTCTGCAGGTGCTGGGACAGGCCCTGGGCGTCGCGCCAGCGGCCGGTGTTGTCGACGACGAGTGCGTCGTGGATGCCGTAGGCGGTGTAGTCCACGGTGGCGGGGTTGTCCGAGTAGATGACCTGGATCTGGACGCCGTTGGCGGTGATCGTGTCGTTCTGGAGGTCCACCTTGATGGTGCCCTCGAAGGAGCCGTGCACCGAGTCGCGGCGCAACAGGCTGGCGCGCTTGGCCAGGTCGTTGTCCGAGCCGCGGCGCACCACGATGGCGCGCAGGCGCAGGCCGTGGCCGCCGCCTGCCTTTTCGATCAGGAGGCGGGCGAGCAGCCGGCCGATGCGGCCGAAGCCGTAGAGCACGACGTCGGTACTGGTGCGGTCATCGCCGCCACGCTTGCCGACGACGTCGGCCAGCTCGGCCCGCAGGAACTCGTCCAGGCTGACGCCGTCGCCCTCGGCGCGGTACTTCTCGGTGAGACGGGCGATGTCGATGGCAGCCGCGCCGAGCTCCAGCTTGGTGAGGGCGTCCAGCAGCGGCGCGGTCTCTTCGAGGCGCAGTTCTTCCTTGCTCATCCGGCGGGCGAAGCGGTGCGCCTTGAGGATGTTCATGGTGGATTTGTTGATCAGGCTGCGGCCGTGGATGGAGGTCACCACGTTGTTCTCACGGTACAGCCGGCCGATCACCGGAATCATGGCCTCGGCGAGCGCCTCCCGGCCCATCCACGTATCAAGACAAGAATCTGACGTCTGGCTCACAGAACTACCTTCCTAGAATCCACCGCATACGTCCTCGTATGCGGAAGTCGGCTGCCGGCGGATGTCCGGAACCTGGCGCTGCGGGAATTCGGTCCAGCCCGCGCACCTTTCTGCACCTATATGCATCGCAAAGAAAAAGCCACCGGCTGCGAACGCAGACCCGGCGGCAGAACTTCTACGTTCGCTATCCATTCTAGGGTGGCCTCCGCTACCCTACCGGCCGGTACGGGGTGAAATCACTCACACCCGATGTCCGCGGATAGGTACTTCCCCTGCCCTAGGATGGCCGGATGGGACTCATCGTTGCACTACTCGTCATTTGGCTCATCCTCTCGATCCTGGGCTTCGTCATAAAGGGCCTGCTCTGGCTGGCTGTGATCGGCCTGGTCCTCTTTGTCGCCACGGCGGCGTGGGGCTGGGTGAAGCGCAAGGCCAAGGCCTGAACCGAAATCTACGGCTGAGAAGGAGGGGCTGGCACCATACGGTGCCGGCCCCTTTTGTGTGGATGGACGGGTTGACCGATACGCCGGGTTCTGTGCTCCCGCGCTGTTACCGGCGCGGGAGTAGCGGCCATCCATCTACGGACGCCGTTGCCGACGCCCTCCAGCGGCCTACCCGGACACTCGGGCGGGCAGCCCTCAAACGTGTCCTGTCTGGCCTTGCTCCGGGTGGGGTTTACCTAGCCTTCCCGGTCACCCGGGAAGCTGGTGGTCTCTTACACCGCCGTTTCACCCTTACCTGCTCCCCGAACCGTGCGGACACGGCCCTTGGGCAGGCGGTCTCTTCTCTGTGGCACTGGCCTGCGGGTTACCCCGAGTGGGCGTTACCCACCACCCTGCCCTGCGGAGCCCGGACGTTCCTCGAGCCACTTGCGTGACGCGCGGCCGCCTGGTCAACCCATCCGTTGTTCATTCTACGGTCTCCCCCGGGCAGGCCCGCCCTGCCGGCGCCTTTTGGCCCAGCCGGTGGGAGAATGGAAGCAGCTAACCCCGCTGAAGGAAGCGATTCGGATGGACATCACCGCCGTCGTCGTTTGGTTGCTCGTTATTGCCCTACTGCTCATCGTGGCCCGGATGTCGATCCGGATTGTGCGCCAGTACGAGCAGGGTGTGTTGTTCCGGCTGGGCCGGGTGATCGGGGTCCGGATGCCGGGCCTGCGCTTCATCATTCCGGTGATCGACAGGCTCCACCTCGTCAGCCTGCGGATCGTGACTATGCCGATCCAGTCGCAGGGCATCATCACCCAGGACAACGTCAGTGTCGACATCTCGGCGGTGGCCTACTACCGGGTGATCGATGCCGTGAAGTCGGTCGTGGCGATCGAGAACGTCGCGGCGGCGATCAACCAGATCGCCCAGACGACGCTGCGGAAAGTCGTCGGCCGGCACAGCCTGGACCAGACCCTGTCCGAGACGGAACACATCAACAGCGACATCCGCGAAATCCTCGACGCCCTCACGCTGGAGTGGGGCGTCGAGGTGACCCTCGTGGAGCTCAAGGACATCCAGCTGCCCGAAAGCATGAAGCGCGCCATGGCCCGGCAGGCCGAGGCCGAGCGGGAGAAGCGGGCCAAGATCATCGCCGCCGAGGGCGAGTCCATCGCGGCCACGGCCCTCGGCGAAGCGTCCGACACGATGATGGCGCATCCGCTGGCCCTGCAGCTGCGGAACCTGCAGTCCCTCGTGGAGATCGCCGTGGACAAGAACTCCACCGTCGTATTCCCGGCCCCGCTGATGAGCACCATCGGCGAGCTGTCGGCCTTCCTGGCGCGTGAGAACCAGGCCGCACAGGCTGCGGCAACCCCAGCACGGCCCCCGCTGCCAGCACCGGCCGCGGTTTCCCCGGACTCCGTTCAGGGTCCAGTCCCCGCACCGCCCGCCAAGGTAGCCTGAGCCCCGTGCGCGGCTTGGGGGCGGCACTGCCACCGCCCGGCTTCCGCGCCTAAGATCAAGGGATGGATGAGCCGCTGCTTGACCGCCGGCGGATGCTGGAACTCGGAGCCGGCTTTGTGGGCGCCGCCACGCTGGCAGCCTGCGCCCCTGAGGCTCGCAACCCCGAGGGCAGCGCCGGCGGCCTGGCCGCCGGCGTCGATCGGTCTGGCCCCCAACCGGCAACGACGTCCACCACGGCTGTGCCCGGGACCCCGGCCCCTCGGGTTGACGTCACCTCCGGCGATTTCGACACAAGGTTCCGCCCGGACACCCCCACCGGGTGGTCCCTGGCCACACCGGTCGTCGCCGGCTACGAGCAGGCCAAGATGCCCGTAGCGCTCTTCCTGCACGGGACCGGCAGCGACAACCGTTTCCTCTTCGACGACCTCGGCATCCAGGCGGTGCTGCAGCGCTACCTCGTGGACGGCGGAACGCCCTTCGCGATCGCCTCCGTGGATGGCGGCGACTCCTGGTGGCATCCGCGAACCGACGGCACAGATACGGAGTCCATGCTGCTGGAGGAATTCATCCCGTTTCTGGGCCGGCAGGGACTGGACCTCGACAGATTCGGGCTCTTCGGCCTCTCGATGGGCGGCTTCGGCGCCCTGCTCCTCGCCTCGCAGGGCAAGATCCCAGGGCTGCGGGCCGTCGCCGCCATGAGTCCGGCGGTCTGGAGTGACTACGACGACGGGCTGGACGGGGCGTTCGACAGCCCGGAGGACTTCGAGGCCAATGACGTCTTCGCGCTGCGGCCCCGGCTCAAAGGCCTGCCGAAACGCATCGATTGCGGCACCGGCGATCCCCTCCTGCCCTCGGTCAAGGACTACGTCGCCGGCCTGCCGGGACACGTCGAGGGCGGCTACCAGCCCGGCGGACACGAGGAGGCGTATTGGCGGCTCATCCTGCCTACCCTGCTGTCCTTCCTCGGCCGCCAACTCGCCTAGCCCGCCGCCGGTAGGATCGTACGGTGCTGATTCTGTTGCCGCCCTCCGAAGGCAAGACCCCCGCAACCGGCGGCGACGCCGTCGACCCTTCCTCGCTCAGCTTTCCCGCGCTGAACAGCTACCGCGCGAAGGTGCTCGAGGCACTCGGCACCGTCAGCGCGCACGAGGATGCACTGGCGCTGCTGGGCGTCGGCGCCTCGCTGGCGGCCGACGTCGAACGCAACACCCGGCTGCACGCCGAGCCCGCCGCGCCCGCCCACCAGGTGTACTCCGGGGTGCTGTACGACGCCCTGGGCTACCGTTCGCTGACGCCCGGCCAGCGGAAGAAGGCGGACGACTCCGTGCTGGTGATTTCCGCGCTCTGGGGCGCCCTCCGGTTCGGCGACCGGGTGCCGGCCTACCGGCTGTCGATGGGCACGGCGCTCCCCGACGTCGGCCGCCTGGCTTCGTTCTGGAAACCGCAGCTGACCGAGGCACTCGCGGCCGCCACGGCCGGGGAACTGCTGGTCGATTGCCGCTCCAGCACCTACGCCGCGGCGTGGGCTCCCCCGCCCGAACAGACCGTGGCTGTCAACGTCTTCACGGAGGTCAACGGGGTGCGCAAGGTCGTCAGCCACTTCGCCAAACACACCCGCGGGGAGCTGGCCCGGCACCTGCTGAGCCGCCGCGGCAAGGCCCCGCAGACTCCGGCGCAGCTGCAGCGGGCCGCCGCCGAGAAGTGGCCGGCGGAACTCATCGAGGGCACGGCCCGTAAGCCGCACACCCTCAGCCTCATCCTGCCCGGTTAGGCCCACTCGGCGGAGCGGACCAGGATGCACCCGGAGTCGGGGCAGAAAACGATATCGTCCTCGGCGGCGGCCTTGATCTCGGCGAGGTCGCCGGGGCTTAGCTGCATGCCGGAACCTTCAGAGGTGCCGTGGAAGAGGCGGGCAGCGCCCACGCCGCGCTTGGCGAGGGTCTTCTCGTAGACGGCAAGCATCCCCGTGTCCAGTCCCCCAGCGAACTCGGCGCGCTGGCCGCGCACCACGGTCATCTCGGCGGCCACTTCGGCCAACTGCTCGTCCAGTTCAGCGCGGATGGCACCGAAGGACCCCTGGATGTCATCAACGATCTGCTGCTGCGTGGCCTGGCGCAGGCGCAGCGAATCGAGCCGCTCCAGGACCTCGAGTTCGACGTCCTCCAGGTCCGAGCGGCGCTTGTTCAGCGAAGCGATGTCGCGCTGGAGGGCCACCAGGTCCTTGGACAGACCGGTGCCGCTGTTGAGCCGGGCCTCGTCGCGTTCGATCCGGGAGGCCACCTGTTCGACGTCGGCCTCGGCGCGCTTGAGCTCGAGTTCGGCGTCGTGCACGGCGACCTTCGCGGCCCCGAGCTCGCCGTTGGCCACGCTGAGGGCGGCCTCCAGGTCGGTGATCCGGGAGTCGCTCTCAAGGCTGCGGCGGCGGTTGGACAGTGACTTGATTTTGGCATCGAGTCCCTGCAATTCGAGCAACTTCAACTGTTCCGCCGGTGCTGCCTTGGCCACTATTTCCTCCGCTTGTTCACTTACCGGCCGGAGCCGGGCACCGTACCGGCGCTCCCCTAGACTCTAGCGCCAACCGTGCTCCCCGGCCTCGCTACGCTCACCCGGGGCCCCTCGCACACCTGGCTTAGCCCGGAGTCAGAATGAAGTCCCACGGGTCACTGTTGGTGGTGCTGACCCGAATCTCGATGTCGTGCCCCTGGTCGGTCAGCACGTTCCCGAGGGCCTCGGCGGCCGCCGGCAGCCACAGCCACTCGCTGGCGAAATGCGAGACGTCGATCAGGTAGGGCCGGTCGTTCACGGCGGCCTCGCGTGCCTCCGACGCCGGGTGGTGGCGCAGGTCCGCGGTCAGATAGACATCGGCGTTGCTCGCACGGACCTCGTTGAGCAGCGAATCACCCGCCCCGCCGCACAGGGCCACCCGGCGGACCAGGCCGTCCCGGTCGCCGGAGACCCGGACACCGCCGGCGACGGAGGGCAGGATGCCGAAAACCTGTGCGGCGAACTCCCCGAGCGTCTGGACCTCGGCGAGGTCGCCGACCCGCCCAATCCCCTCTTCGGGCAGTCCGTTGGCGGCCGGAGTCAGCGGCACCACGTCCTGCAGGCCCAGCGCGTCGGCCAGCACGTCGGAGACACCGCCGACGGCGGAATCGCCATTGGTGTGAACCGTGAGCAGGGCGGTCCCGGACTCAATCAGCCGGTGCACGGCCTTGCCCTTGGGGGTGTTGGCCGCCACCGAGGTGACGCCCTTGAGCAGCAGCGGATGGTGCGTGATGAGCAGTTCGGCGCCCCAGGCGACGGCTTCCTCGATGACTTCGAGGGTGGGGTCGACGGCGAAGAGGATCCTGCTCACCTCGGCGGAGGGGTGCCCGGCCACGAGACCCACCTCGTCCCAGTCTTCCGCCAGCGATTCGGGCCAGAGCTCCTCGACGGCCAGCAGGATCATGCCCAGCGTGGCGGCCTCGCCGGCTTTTACGGCTTCGGCGGGCTGCGCGTCGGCAGGCGACGCGTCGGCGGGCTGCGCTGAAACGTCCGTGTTCTCAGGTTCCATACCCTCATTTTTACCCTATCGGCGGCGCCGGCCACGGCGCCGGCCGCTGACCGACTGCCGGGCTCGGGAATGATCCGGGCGTCTCGTCCATTGAACAGGGCATGAGAACTTTCGTGCTCGGCGGGGGCTGCTTCTGGTGCCTCGACGCTGTCTACCAGAAGACCAAGGGTGTCAGCTCGGTTGTTTCGGGCTACACCGGGGGCCATGACCACAACCCCGATTACTACTCCGTGTGCTCCGGGACCACCGGCCACGCCGAGGTGGTGGCGGTGACCTTTGACGAGGACGTGGTCCCGGCCGACATCATCCTGGACATGTTCTTCGCCCTGCACGATCCCACCACGCTGAACCGGCAGGGTTACGACGTCGGTACCCAGTACCGGTCCTCGATGTTCTACGAGACCACCGAGGAGAAGATCCTGTTCGAGGAGGCGATCGAACGGAACCAGGAGCTGTGGACGGATCCGATCGTCACCGAGGTGAGCCGTCTCCCCCGCTTCCACGTTGCCGAGGATTTCCACCAGGACTACTACGCGAAGTATCCCGAGCAGGGCTACTGCCAGGTGATCATCAACCCGAAGCTCGCGAAGGCCAGGAAATATTACTCTGCATGGCTTAATGCTTAGCTAGGGCTTAAGCGCCATCGTTAGGCTGACCTTAGAATTCCCTCTTCACAGATAGGCACATATACCCATGGCACGGATCTATGACGATGTTACCCAGCTGGTCGGCGGCACCCCGCTGGTCCGCCTTAACCGGCTGAGCGAAGGCCTGGACGCCACCGTGGCGGTCAAGCTGGAGTTCTACAACCCGGCCAACAGCGTCAAGGACCGGATCGGTGTGGCCATCATCGACGCGGCGGAGAAGTCCGGCGCGCTGAAGCCGGGTGGAACCATCGTCGAGGGCACCTCCGGCAACACGGGCATCGCGCTGGCCATGGTCGGCGCCGCCCGCGGCTACAAGGTCATCCTCACCATGCCGGAAACCATGTCCACGGAACGCCGTGTGATGCTGCGCGCCTACGGTGCCGAAATCGTGCTGACCCCCGGCTCCGAGGGCATGCGCGGAGCGGTGGAGAAGGCCCAGGAGATCGTGGCCAACACGGAGAACTCCATCTGGGCCCAGCAGTTCGCCAACGAAGCCAACCCCGAGGTCCACCGCCGGACCACGGCCGAGGAAATCTGGTCGGACACCGACGGCAAGGTGGACATCTTCGTCGCTGGCGTCGGCACCGGCGGAACCGTCACCGGCGTCGGGCAGGTCCTCAAGGAACGCAAGCCGGACGTGCAGATCGTCGCCGTCGAGCCGAAGGACTCCCCCATCCTCAACGGCGGTGCCCCGGGCCCGCACAAGATCCAGGGCCTGGGCGCCAACTTCGTCCCCGAAATCCTGGACACGAACGTCTACGACGAGGTCATCGACGCCACCCTGGAGGACTCGGTCCGCGTGGCACGGGACCTCGGCGTCAAGGAGGGCATCCTCGGCGGCATCTCCTCCGGCGCGATCGTCTGGGCGGCCCTGGAGCTCGCCAAGCGTCCGGAGAACGCCGGTAAACTGATTGTCGCCGTTGTCTGCGACTTCGGGGAGCGCTACATTTCCACCGTGCTGTACGACGACATCCGCGGCTAATTCGGGCCGTGACCCAAGAATTCGTAGAAAGGTCTTTGTGAGCTTCTTCGCAAGACTGAAGGAAGACCTCGACGCCGCCCGGTCCCACGACCCGGCGGCGCGGGGTTCTTTCGAGAACTTCTTTGCATACTCCGGCCTGCACGCGATCTGGGCGCACCGCCTGACGCACCGGCTCTGGCAGAACCCGTCGCTGCGCTTCCCGGCGCGGCTGATCTCGCAGCTGGCCCGTTTCCTGACCGGCATCGAGATCCATCCGGGGGCCACCATCGGCCGCCGCTTTTTCATCGACCACGGCATGGGTGTGGTCATCGGCGAGACCGCCGAAATCGGCGAGGACGTGATGATCTACCACGGCGTCACCCTCGGCGGCCGCTCGCTCGCGAAGATCAAGCGCCACCCCACGATCGAGGACCGGGTGGTGATCGGCGCCGGCGCGAAGGTCCTGGGGCCTATCACGATCGGCCGGGACAGCGCCATCGGCGCCAACGCCGTGGTGGTCAAGGACGCCCCGGCCGAATCAATCCTCACCGGGGTGCCGGCCACCTGGCGGCACCGCGACGCGCAGCGTGAGACCAAGCCCGCCGTCGACCCGGCCGAGTACCTGATCGAATACCGGATCTAAGGGTCCCGCGGCGCACCCGCCCGGGTCTTCAAGCACATCCACCTTCCGCACGAATTTGGAGGCACCTTGAAGCTCCTGCTGACCTCAGGCGGCGTCACGAACCCCAGCATCCATGCGGCGCTCGTGCAGCTTCTTGGCAAGCCGGTCGCCGAATGCCACGCCCTGGTGATCCCCACCGCCCAGTGGGGTCACCCGATGTGCGGACCTGCCTCGGTGCGCGGCCTCGTCGCCGCCGAGCCCACGTGGCAGAACTTTTCCGGCCTGGGCTGGGCGTCGCTCGGGGTCCTCGAGCTCACCGCTCTGCCCTCCATCGGCGCGGAGCGATGGGTACCGTGGGTCCGTGACGCCGATGTGCTCCTGGTCGACGGCGGGGACGCGAGCTACCTGTGCCACTGGATGCGGGAGTCCGGGCTGGCCGATCTGCTGCCTTCGCTAAATGACACGGTGTGGGTGGGAGTAAGCGCCGGAAGCATGGTGATGACGCCCCGGATCGGGGCCTCCTTCGTCGCATGGCCAACTGCCGCGGACGACCGCACGCTGGGCGTCGTCGACTTCTCAATCTTCCCGCACCTGGACGCCTTCCCGGGGAACAGCCAGGCCGCCGCAGAGCGATGGGCCGCCGACCTCGGCGCCCCTGCCTACGCCATCGACGAGCAGACGGCCATCAGCGTGGTCGACGGCTCTGTAGAGGTGGTCTCCGAAGGACGATGGACGAAGTTCGGGTCAGAGCCGGAACCGGTCCTCCGCTAACCGGAGAACCGCTTACAGATGTTACGGCAGCGGGGGGGGGGNGGCTCTGTAGAGGTGGTCTCCGAAGGACGATGGACGAAGTTCGGGTCAGAGCCGGAACCGGTCCTCCGCTAACCGGAGAACCGCTTACAGATGTTACGGCAGCGGCCGGCGCCCCCGGAGTATCGGGAAGCGCCGGCCGCCGGACCGGAAACGGCGTGGACTAGTGCGTGTCCACCGCAGCGATCTCGGACTTGTCCTCGCCCCACAGGGTGTGGAAGGTGCCCTCGGTGTCGATCCGGCCATAGGTGTGTGCACCGAAGAGGTCACGCTGGCCCTGGATCACGGCGGCCGGGAGGCGCTTGCGGCGCAGGCCGTCGTAGTACGCCAGCGAGGAGGAGAACACCGGCACCGGAATGCCCAGCTGCACGGCGGTGGCCACCACCCGGCGCCAGGCCGGGAGGACGTCGGCGATCGCCTTGGTGAACGCCGGGGCGAACAGCAGGTTGGCCGGCTTCTCTTCCGCGGCGTAGGCCTTGGTGATTTCCTTGAGCAGCTCGGCGCGGATGATGCAGCCACCGCGCCACAGCGAGGCGATCTCGTCCAGCTTGAGGTCCCAGCCGTATTCCTTGGCGGCGGAGGTGAGCATGTCCAGCCCCTGGGCGTAGGAGACCAGCTTGGAGGCGTACAGCGCCTGCCGGACGTCCTCGACGAAGGTCTCGGGGACCTCGACGGCGGCCTCGCCCCCTGCCAGCAGTTCCTGGGCCAGCTTGCGCTGCTCCGCCTGGGAGGACAGGGCGCGTGCGAAGACCGATTCGGCGATGCCCGACGTCGGGGAGCCCAGCTCCAGGGCGGAGATGACCGTCCAGCGGCCGGTGCCCTTCTGCCCGGCGGCGTCCACAACGACGTCGACGAACGGCTTGCCGGTCTTGGCGTCGACGTGGCCGAGGACCTCGGCGGAGATTTCGATCAGGAACGAGGCAAGCTCGCCCTTGTTCCACTCTGCGAAGATCTTGGACTGCTCGGCCGGTTCGATCCCGGCGCCGGAGCGCAACAGGTCGAAGGCCTCGCCGATGACCTGCATGTCGGCGTACTCGATGCCGTTGTGAACCATCTTCACGAAGTGGCCGGCGCCGTCGGTGCCGATCCAGGCGCAGCAGGGCTGGCCGTCAACGTGGGCGGCGATCTTCTCCAGCAGCGGGCCGAGGGCCTCGTAGGACTCCCTGGAGCCTCCGGGCATGATCGAGGGGCCGTTGAGGGCGCCTTCCTCGCCGCCGGAGACGCCGATGCCGACGAAGTGGAGGTCTTTTTTGGCGAGGGCGGCCTCGCGGCGGCGGGTGTCCTCGTAGTGCGAGTTGCCGGCGTCAATGATGATGTCGCCCGGTTCCAGCAGCGGCTCGAGCTGCTCGATCACTGAGTCCACCGGCTTGCCGGCCTTGACCATGATCAGCACGCGGCGCGGCTTCTCCAGCGAGTCAACGAGTTCCTGCAGCGTTTCGGTGCGGACGAAGTCGCCGTCGTGGCCGTGCTTTTCGAGCAGCGCGTCGGTTTTTTCCACGGACCGGTTGTGCAGGGCAACGGTGAAGCCGTTACGGGCCAGGTTCCGGGCCAGGTTGGCCCCCATCACCGCGAGGCCGGTGACACCGATGTGTGCTGACATCAAAAACTCCAATTCATTCTGTGCATCGAGTGCAGTTCGTCCCGCACATGCTGCGGAACACGCTTTCTGGGACTTATGGCTGTCAATAAACCATATGTATTTCCGCGGACCGCGTGAAAGCGGTGCCCACGTGGCGGAATACGGCGCGTCACAAACAGTCTATGTTTTTCCGCGGCCCGGGTGCCTTCTGCCGCCGGGACTGCGAGCTGCGCCACTATGCTTACGTTTATGTCAACCAGCCTCCATCACCGCGCCATCGAGCACCTGGGGGCGCGGATTGTCACCGGCGAACTCCCCGCCGGCCACGTCATGCTGGCCGAGCACCTTGAGGACGAACTGAAGGTCTCCCGCTCGGTGGTCCGCGAGGCCGTGCGCGTGCTGCAGTCCCTGGGCCTGGTCGAGACCATCAAACGCGTGGGCATCCGGGTGCTGCCGGCCAGCCGCTGGAACCCCTTCGATCCGCTCGTGATCCGCTGGCGCCTGGCAGGCGAGGGCCGTGGGGCCCAGCTGCGGTCGTTGGCGGAGCTGCGCACCGCCGTCGAACCTGTTGCCGCCGAACTGGCGGCCGTCAACGCCCCCGATGAACTCCGCAGCAAACTGGTGGAAATCTCCTACGCAATGCGCGAGGCGGGCGTGGCCGGCGACGTACCGCTATTCCTGGACCTGGACATCAAGTTCCATTCCCTCCTGCTGACAGGATCGGGCAACGAGATGTTCGCCAACATGGTGGGCCAGGTCGCCGAGACCCTGACCGGGCGCACCGTCCACGGCCTGATGCCGGATCACCCAAGGACCTCGGCGCTGCAGTGGCATGTGGACGTAGCGGAGGCGATCGCGGCCGGCAACGGCGTCGCGGCCCGCGAAGCCTCGGACAAGATCATGCGCGAGACGATCGCCGACATGGAGCCAAGCTGGCGGGACCAGCCGCGGGTGTTCGTCCCGGTCCAGCCCCGCTAGGCCGACAATCCGGGCCGGGTCCGGCCGCAATTAGTCCGTTCTGTGGCGTAATTCAACCGCAAAGCGTTTCACATTTGGACGCATCCACGGTATATTTTTTACAAGCCTTCCACCGCGGCATCCCCCAATAGTCGCGGTGGAAGGCTTTTCCATTGCCGGGACCATTTTCCTTTGCCCGTGGGCCGCCATCCACTCAGGCCGCGTCCGCCACCGCTTCCCGGAGCCTCCAGCCCCCGCCGAGACCGTCCCGGATGATTTCCATCGTGGTCAGCGCGGATCCGCCGTTCCGGCCCAGCCTCGCCTGGACCTGCCACACCTCGACGTCGACCCGGCTCAGGCCTTTCGGCATCCGGCGCTCAGCCTCCCACCAGCTCACCCGCTCGAACCAGCGCACCGGTTCGGCCCCGACGAGCCACTCGCGGCCGCCGCGGACCACCGCCACCGGATGTCCGTCCGGGCCGGTCTTCACCATCACATGTTCCATGCCGGTGACGGTACGGCCGGGCACCGACATTTTCCTGGCCATTGAAACCCGGGCCATCGTGGCAGCAAAAAACCCCGCAGCGGCCGGCCTTCTGGCCTGCTGCGACGGGGTTTTCCTTGGTGGGTCCTACCGGGATCGAACCGATGACATCCACGGTGTAAACGTGGCGCTCTACCAGCTGAGCTAAAGACCCAAGGTGTTGTTTCCGCACTCCAATGCGTCAACCAACGAACAATGACTCTACCGGAACCGGCCGGGGAAACGCCAATCGGCGGGGCCCCGCCAGGCCGATGTCAGAGGGCCGGAAGTACGGCAGCCAGCCAGGTCAAGGCCTCGCTCACGCCGGCCTCCAGCTTGATGGTGGCCAGGTCATCGCCGCGGGTCTGGCCCCGGTTGACGATCACCACGGCTTTACCCTGCTTCGCCGCGTGCCGGACGAACCGCAGCCCGCTCATCACGGTCAAGGACGACCCCGCCACCAGCAGGGCCCCGGCCTCGTCCACCATGGCGTAGGAGCGCTCCACCCGGTCCTTGGGGACGTTCTCGCCGAAGTAGACAAAGTCCGGTTTCAGTGTGCCGCCGCAGGCCGGGCAGTTCGCGACGACAAAACCCGCGATCAGCTCCGGGTCCTCCACGGTGGCGTCGGCGTCGGGAGCCATTTCCACGACTCCGGCGGCGAGGGCGTCGGCGAGGAACCCGGGGTTGAGTTCCTCCAGCACGCCGGCCAGCAGCGAGCGGCTGTAGCGGCGCTGGCAGCCCAGGCAGGCCACCCGGTCGAAGCGGCCGTGCAGGTCCACCACATTGATGCTCCCGGCGTCCTCATGCAGCCGGTCCACGTTCTGCGTGATCAGGCCGGTGAGGAGTCCGCGGTGTTCCAACCGGGCGGCGGCAACGTGGCCGGCATTGGGGTCGGCCCGGCGCAGGTGCGACCAGCCGATATGGTTCCGCGCCCAGTAACGCCGGCGGTTCTCGGCAGCGCCAACGAACTCCTGGTAGGTCATCGGCGCCCGGGGAGCGGCGCCGGGACCGCGGTAGTCCGGGATGCCCGAATCCGTGCTCAGCCCCGCACCGGTCAGCAGCGCGAACCTCTGGCCTGCGAGGACATCATGGATTTCCGCCAGAACCTCCAGCTCGCTGCGTTCGGGTTCGGCGGCGGCGACCGGCGGCAGGCTGGCGAAGCCAGTCATGCCCACGCCGGGCCGCCGCTGCCTCATCGCGCCAGTTCCCCGCCGTCAGTTCCCCGTGAGTCCTGCCAGGGCAGCGCGGTATTCGGCGAAGTCCCGGGCTTGGCCGCGGGGGTTCACGACGACATAGCGGACGATGCCGTCGGCGTCGATAATGAACGTGCCGCGCCTGGCCATGCCGCTCTCCGGATCAAAAACGCCGTACTGCTCCGCCACCGCCCCGTGCGGCCAGAAGTCCGCGAGCAGGTCGAAGGTGTAGCCTTCCTTTTCCGCGTAGGCGCGCTGGGCGAACTTGCTGTCCACCGACACCCCGAGGACGGCGGCGTCGGCATCTTCGAAAAGCGCGAGGTTGTCGCGAAGTTCGCAGAGTTCGCCCGTGCAGATGCCGGAGAAGGCAAAGGGGAAGAACACCAGGACCACGGCGCGTCCGCGCAGGTCCGAGAGCCGGACGGGCTCGCCGAACTGGTTGACCAGCTCAAAGTCGGGGGCGGGCACGCCAACGGCCGGCACGGCCGTGGGTGAAGCCGCCGTTGCGGGGGCCGGTTGGCTCACTTGTTCTTCCGCGTGACCAGGCGGGTGGCGCTCCAGTCCTTGGAGACGCCGGCGGAGGTGGTGTAGTGCAGCCCTGCGGTGGGGGCCGCGTCCTGGATGTCCGCCGGCGAGACGTAGCCGACCCGTCCCGACTTGGGCGTCAACACCCAGACCACGCCGCCCTCGGTGAGGGTGGTCCGCGAGCCGACCAGGGTGTCTACGAGGTCGCCGTCGTCGGAGCGCCACCAGAGGATCACGGCGTCGACAACCTCATGGTCGTCCTCGTCGAAGAGCTCCGAACCGGTGAGGTCCTCGATGTCGTCACGCAAGTCGAAGTCGACGTCGTCGTCATAACCGAATTCCTGAATCAGATCTCCGTTTTTGAAACCCAATTTTTCCGCCACATTCACCGAAGTGGCGGCGTCGGCCTCGCTCACGTGTTGCTCCTATGCTGTTTGTTCATTTGCTGGTTATACGTACAGGGATACTGCTTGGTAAGTCCAGTGGTGCTAGTGATTTCCATTACTACAAGCCAACACCCTTTGGGCCTTTGCTTCAAGCTGCAGGGGCCGCGATCCGCCATATTCTGCGTCACACCGGCCGTTCCGGGGGCCCTGGGGAGGCTCCACGTCACAGAACCAGTATGCCCGTGAAATACGACGGCGGCCCCATGGGACAGCTACGCATCCGCGGACGCACACGGCTAGAGTGGCTGATGACGACTATGCCTGCGCGGGCGACTGCCCGCTACTACACACAGGCATGGTTGTGATTGGACCTAGCCCGGCGTACAGGACCGGGCTGTTGTTACCGATATGTCGCACACGTCGCGTTCACGCCAGGCAGTTACCCTGCCGGAGCTGAGGGTGCCGATGAATGCGCTCAAAGAGAGGTTGGACGTGGCTGCAGGAGAAGATACCTCCCATATCCTCAGCGGGTTGACTAACCAGCTGCCTGATCGTGATCCGGAAGAGACCGCCGAATGGCTGGAGTCCCTGGACACCCTGATTCAGGAACAAGGCACCGAGCGTGCCCAGTACATCATGCGGAGCCTGCTCCAGCGGGCCGGCGCCCAGAGCGTGGGCGTGCCGATGGTGACCACCACCGACTACGTCAACACCATCCCGGTGGACCAGGAAGCGCCTTTCCCGGGCGACGAGGAGATTGAACGCAAGTACCGCGCCTGGCTGCGCTGGAACGCCGCCGTGATGGTGCACCGCTCCCAGCGCCCTGAAATTGGCGTCGGCGGGCACATCTCCACCTACGCGGGCGCCGCGACCCTCTACGAGGTCGGCTTCAACCACTTCTTCCGCGGCAAGGACCACGCCGGCGGCGGAGACCAGGTCTTCTTCCAGGGCCACGCCTCCCCCGGCATGTACGCCCGCGCCTTTATGGAAGGCCGCCTCACCGAGGAGGACCTGGACGGCTTCCGCCAGGAGAAGTCCAAGGAGGGCCACGCGCTCTCCAGCTACCCGCACCCGCGCCTGATGCCCGAGTTCTGGGAGTTCCCCACCGTATCGATGGGCATCGGCCCGATGAACGCCATCTACCAGGCGCAGTCGAACCGCTACCTGCACAACCGCGGCCTCAAGGACACCTCCGACCAGCAGGTCTGGGCGTTCCTGGGCGACGGTGAAATGGACGAGCCCGAGTCCCGCGGCCTGCTCCAGCTCGCCGCGAACGACAAGCTGGACAACCTCAACTTCGTCATCAACTGCAACCTGCAGCGCCTCGACGGCCCGGTCCGCGGCAACGGCAAGATCATGCAGGAGCTCGAAGCGTTCTTCCGCGGCGCCGGCTGGAACGTCATCAAGGTCGTCTGGGGCCGTGAGTGGGACAACCTGCTCGCCAAGGACGAAGACGGCTCGCTGGTGAAGATCATGAACGAGACGGTCGACGGCGACTACCAGACCTACAAGGCCGAATCCGGCGGGTTCGTCCGCGAGCACTTCTTCGGCAAGACCCCGCAGACCAAGGACATGGTCGCGGATATGACGGACCAGGAGATCTGGAACCTCAAGCGCGGCGGCCACGACTACAACAAGGTCTACGCCGCGTACAAGGCCGCCACCGAGTTCAAGGGCAAGCCCACGGTCATCCTGGCCCACACGGTCAAGGGCTACGGCCTGGGCACCCACTTCGAGGGCCGCAACGCGACCCACCAGATGAAGAAGCTCACGCTGGCGGACCTCAAGGCCTTCCGCGACCACCTGCGCATCCCGATCACGGACGAGCAGCTCGAGGCCGACCCGTACCAGCCGCCGTACTACCACCCCGGCGCCGACGCCCCGGAGATCCAGTACCTGATGGAACGCCGGCGGGCCCTTGGCGGGTTCGTTCCGGAACGCCGCTCGAAGCACACCGACGTCACCCTGCCGGGCGACAAGGCGTACGAGGTCGCCAACCGCGGGTCCGGCAAGCAGCAGGCCGCCACCACCATGGCGTTCGTGCGGCTGCTCAAGGACCTGATGCGGGACAAGGACTTCGGCACCCGGATCGTGCCGATCATCCCCGATGAGGCGCGCACCTTCGGCATGGACGCGTTCTTCCCGACGGCGAAGATCTACAACCCGAACGGCCAGAACTACCTGTCCGTGGACCGCGACCTGGTCCTGGCGTACAAGGAATCCATTGCCGGCCAGATCGTGCACGCGGGCATCAACGAGGCAGGTTCGGTTGCCGCCTTCACCGCCGCGGGCACCTCCTACGCCACGCACGGCGAACCGCTGATCCCGATCTACGTGTTCTACTCGATGTTCGGTTTCCAGCGCACCGGCGACTCCTTCTGGGCCGCCGCGGACCAGATGACCCGCGGGTTCATCATCGGCGCCACCGCCGGTCGCACCACGCTCACCGGCGAAGGCCTGCAGCACGCCGACGGCCACTCGCCGATCTTGGCCTCGACCAACCCGGCCGTCGTCACCTACGACCCGGCCTACGGTTACGAGATCGGCGTCATCATGCGTGACGGGCTCAACCGGATGTACGGTCCCGGCGAAGCCGGAAAAGAAATTGCGGACAACGACCCGTCGCGGAACGTGATGTACTACATCACGGTCTACAACGAGCCGATCGTCCAGCCGCCGGCTCCGGCCGAGCTCGACGCCGAGGGCATCATCAAGGGCATCTACCTGCTGGCGCCGGCCAAGATCGACGGCCCGCGCACGCAGATCCTCGCCTCCGGCGTGTCGGTGCCGTGGGCCCTCGAAGCCCAGCGGATCCTGGCCGAGGACTGGGGCGTCTCCGCCGATGTCTGGTCCGTGACCTCCTGGACCGAACTGCGCCGCGACGCGATGGCCGCCGAGGAAGACGCCTTCCTCAACCCGGGCCAGCCGGCGCGCGTCCCGTTCGTCACCGAGCAGCTCGCCGGAGCCACCGGCCCGATCGTGGCGGTCTCGGACTACATGAAGGCCGTCCCGGACCAGATCCGGCAGTTCATCCCGAACGAGTTCGCCTCGCTCGGCGCCGACGGATTCGGCTTCTCGGACACCCGCGCCGCAGCGCGCCGCTTCTTCAAGAACGACACCCACTCGATTGTGGTCCGTTCGCTGCAGATGCTGGCCCGCCGCGGCGAGGTCGACGCCCAGGCCCCGGCCCAGGCCATCGAGAAGTACCGTCTGCTCAACGTCAACGCAGGCACCACCGGCAACGCGGGCGGCGACTCCTAAAGCCGGCCGAACAGCGCACGACGGCGGTTCCCACCACGGTGGGGGCCGCCGTCGGGCGTTAACGGCTGTGCCCGAGCACTGTGATCCGCGACAACGCGCGTTGTAGCCTTTGCACAAATGGAGCTTGGCCGGCCGGCACCGTATGCTCGTTGCATGGCAGAGCCCACCACCACCCCCGCAAAACGCAAGCCGTCCGTGCGGGCCCTCACCCCGGAGAAGGCCGAGACGCTGAAAAAGCTCCGGTCCAGCGTGGGCCAGCTGTCCACGACGACCCTGCGCCAGCTGGAGGCCTCGCTGCCCTGGTACAGCCGGCTGAACTCCGACGAGCGCTCCGCCCTGGGCATGGTCGCGCAAAACGGCATCGCAGCTTTCGTCACCTGGTTCGAGAGGCCCAGCTCCCCCTCGTGGATCCTCTCCGACGTCTTCGGCACCGCACCGACGGAACTGACCCGATCGATCAGCCTGCAGAAGGCGCTGCAGCTGATCCGCATCGTCGTCGAGGTGGTCGAGGAACAGGTGCCGATCATCGCCCCCGAGGCCGACCAGGCCGCGCTGCGCGAGGCCGTGCTGCGCTATTCGCGCGAGGTGGCGTTCGCCGCCGCCGACGTCTACGCCCGCGCAGCGGAGACCCGCGGCTCCTGGGACACCCGGCTGGAAGCACTCATTGTCGACGCGATCCTGCGCGGTGAAAACACCGACGCGCTGCGCTCCCGGATCGCCGCACTGGGCTGGAAAGCCCAGGAACGCTTCACCGTCATGGTGGGAAATTCGCCGTCGGAACCGAGCGCCAGCTACGTCAGCGAGCTCCGCCGCACCGCCGGGCGCTTCGCCGAGGACGCCCTCGTCGGCATCCAGGGCGACCGGCTGATCCTGATCCTCGGCGGGGTGCAGGACCGCGAAACGGCCTGCCAGAAACTGAGCGAACTCTTCGCGCCCGGACCGGTGGTCTACGGGGCCGAAGCCGGGTCGCTGCTGGAGGCCAGCAGCTCCGCCCAGTCGGCCTTCGCCGGGCTGACCGCGGCCCGGGCCTGGCCTTCCGCGCCACGCCCCGTGGCGGCCGATGACCTGCTGCCGGAGCGGGTGATCTCCGGCGACGACGCCGCCCGGCGTTCCCTGGTCAAGAACATCTACCGGCCCCTGCTCGCGGCGTCCAACGGCCTCGTGGAGACCCTCGGGACCTACCTGGAACTCGGGCATTCGCTCGAGGCGACGGCCCGCGAACTCTTCGTCCACGCCAACACCGTCCGGTACCGGCTCAAGCGCGTCTGCGACGTCACGGGCTGGGATCCGCTGATCCCCCGGGAGGCTTTTGTGCTCCAGGCGGCATTGGTGGTGGGCCGGCTTTCGACCCCGCCAAGGCCCACCGCGGAGCGCCAGCCGTCCCGTAACAACTCCTGACCCGTTGTAGACTTCCTACAAACTGACCCAGTGAGCTTGGTGCATGAGAGTACCGATGAATCACGCGGCAATTTGGAAAGCTGGATACGTGCTTGCAATCGTTTGCCCTGGACAGGGCTCCCAGACCCCTGGTTTTCTAGCCCCCTGGCTGGAACTGCCATCCGTCGCAGGCCAGCTGGCCTCCTTTAGCGAAATCGCAGGCATCGACCTCACCGCCCACGGAACCACCTCCGACGCGGAAACCATCAAGGACACTGCCGTCGCGCAGCCCCTGATCGTCGCCGCCGGCCTGGTGACCGCCAAGGCCCTCTTCGACGTCGAACTCGGCACCCTCCCGGTCATCCTGGCCGGGCACTCGGTCGGCGAGATCACCGCCTCGGCCCTGGCCGGCGTCCTGACCGAGACCGAGGCCATGACCTTCGTCCGCGAACGCGCCAACGGCATGGCGGCCGCCGCCGCTGCCACCCCCACCGGCATGAGCGCCGTCGTGGGCGGAGACCCCGCCGACGTCCTGGCCGCGATCGAGGCCTGCGGGCTCACCCCCGCCAACGTCAACGGCGCCGGCCAGACCGTCGCCGCCGGCACCCTGGAGCAGCTCAAGGCCCTCGCCGAGAATCCGCCGGCCAAGGCGCGCGTGATCCCGTTGAAGGTCGCCGGGGCATTCCACACCTCGCACATGTCCCCCGCCGTCGCCGCGCTGCAGGCCCTGCGGCCCTCGCTGCACCCGCGGAACCCGCAGGTCCCCCTGCTGTCCAACTTCGACGGCGCCGAGGTCACCGACGGCGGCGCCGCCGTCGACAGCCTGATCGCCCAGGTCTCGCGCCCGGTCCGCTGGGACCGCTGCATGGAGACCCTCGTGGCGCGCGGGGTGACCGGCGTGATCGAGCTGGCGCCGGCCGGGACGCTGGCCGGCCTGGCCAAACGCGGCATGCCCGGCGTGAAGACCGTTACCGTCAAGACCCCGGATGACCTTTCCGCCGCCTTGGCCCTATTCGCAGAACTGGAGGGAGGGCAATGAGCACTCCAACCCTGAAGCAGGCTCCGCTGCAGGAGCACACCCGCGTGATGGGCGTCGGCGCCTACCGGCCCAGCGTGATCGTCACCAACGAGGACGTGTGCCAGTGGATCGACTCCTCCGATGAGTGGATCCGGCAGCGCACCGGCATCATCACCCGCCACCGGGCCCCCGCCGACGTCAGCGTGATCGACATGGCCGAGGGCGCAGCCCGCGAGGCCCTGCAGAAGGCCGGCATCGACGCTTCCGAGCTCGGCGCCGTGATCGTCTCCACCGTGACGCACCCCTACGCGACGCCCTCGGCCGCCGCCAGCCTGGCCGACCGCCTCGGCGCCACCCCGGCACCGGCGTTCGACATCTCAGCGGCCTGCGCCGGCTACTGCTACGGGATCGCCCAGGCGGACGCCTTGGTCCGCTCCGGCGCGGCCAAGTACGTGCTGGTGGTCGGCGCGGAGAAGCTCTCCGACGTCATCGACAACACCGAACGCACCATCTCCTTCCTGCTCGGCGACGGCGCCGGCGCCGTCGTCGTCGGCCCCTCCGACACCCCGGGCATCGGCCCGTCGGTGTGGGGCTCGGACGGCAGCAAGTGGGACGCCATCGGCATGACCCACTCGATGCTGGACATCCGGGAGCTGGCGCTGGCCGGCAAGCGCGACGCCGCGCTGAGCGAGGGCGAGGCCGCCGTGACCGAGGCGGCGCTGTGGCCCACGCTGCGCCAGGACGGCCAGACGGTGTTCCGCTGGGCGGTCTGGGAAATGGCCAAGGTGGCCCAGCAGGCGCTCGACGCCGCCGGCATCCAGGCCGAGGACCTCGCGGCCTTCATCCCGCACCAGGCCAACATGCGGATCATCGACGAGATGGCCAAGAAGCTCAAGCTTCCGGAGACCGTCAAGGTCGCCCGGGATATCGCCGAAGCAGGCAACACCTCGGCAGCCTCCATCCCCCTCGCAACCCACCGCTTGCTGCAGGAAAACCCTGAACTGAGCGGCGGACTGGCCCTGCAGATCGGCTTCGGAGCCGGACTGGTCTTCGGCGCCCAGGTGATTGTGCTTCCCTAGGCGGCCACCGCACTTCTCGAGCTGCTGGCATCCCCGACAGCACGGATTCCCGAACCAAGCCGAACCCTCGGTTTGAATCATTTCGCCAGAATCTCCCGGCACAACCACCGGAAGCGGACGGCACCAACAAGAAAAGGAGCCATCAATGGCTAGCAACGAAGAAATCCTGGCCGGCCTGGCTGAAATCGTCAACGAAGAGACCGGCCTGGCCCCCGAGGCTGTCGAAATGGACAAGTCCTTCACCGAGGACCTGGACATCGACTCCATCTCCATGATGACCATCGTCGTCAACGCCGAGGAAAAGTTCGGCGTGCGCATCCCGGACGAAGAGGTCAAGAACCTCAAAACCGTCGGCGACGCCGTCAGCTTCATCGCCAGCGCCCAGGCCTAATTCCGCCTGAGCCTTGGTTCCGGCCCCACGGGCCGGAGCTGTGGCCGGTCCGGGGCGCTCCAGCGGCCCCGGACCGGAACCCACCGCTGGACGCCTTTCTTGCATGACCGCTGAGCTCTCTTCAGCATGACCACCAAGTTTTCCCCACGCACGCCCCGGCCTCCCCTCACCGGGTTCCGGACACGGCAGGCGCACCGACGAAAGAGTGATCCCATGGCACGCAAAGTAGTCATTACCGGTCTGGGTGCCACCACACCCATTGGCGGCGATGTCCCCACGATGTGGAAGAACGCGCTGAAGGGCGTCTCCGGAGCGCACACGCTTGAGGACGACTGGGTAGCCAAGTACGAACTGCCCGTGCACTTCGCGGCACGCGCCTCCACCCCCGCCCTCGAAGTCCTGAGCCGGGTCGAGGCCAAACGCATGGACCCGTCCACGCAGTTCGGCGTCATCGCCGCCCGCGAGGCCTGGGCCGACGCCAACATCACCGAGGTCGACCACGACCGCCTCGCCGTCGCCTTCGCGACCGGCATCGGCGGCGTCTGGACGCTGCTGGACGCCTGGGACACCCTGCGTGAAAAGGGCCCGCGCCGCGTCCTGCCGATGACCGTGCCGATGCTGATGCCCAACGGCGTCGCGGCCGCGGTCAGCCTGGACCTGGGTGCCCGCGCCGGCGCCCACACCCCCGTCTCCGCCTGCGCGTCCGGTACCGAAGCCGTGCACATGGGACTGGACCTGATCCGCTCCGGGAAGGCCGACGTCGTCGTCTGCGGCGGCGCCGAAGCGGCCATCCACCCGATGCCGATCGCCGCCTTCTCCTCGATGCAGGCGCTCTCCCGCCGCAACGACGATCCCGAGCACGCCTCGCGCCCCTACGACCGCGACCGTGACGGCTTCGTCATGGGTGAGGGCGCCGGTGCCCTGGTCCTCGAGGCCGAGGAGCACGCGATCGCCCGCGGCGCCCGGATCTACGCCGAGCTCGCCGGCACCTCGGTGACCGCCGACGCCTACCACATCACCGCCCCGGACCCGGAGGGCCTCGGCGCCACCCGTGCGCTGAAGGCTGCCATGTTCGACGGGCGGATCCAGGCCGAGGACGTGGTGCACGTCAACGCGCACGCGACGTCCACTCCGGTCGGCGACAAGCCCGAGTACACGGCCCTTAAGGCCGCCCTCGGCAAGCACGTGGATGACGTCGCGGTCTCGGCCACGAAGTCGCAGATGGGGCACCTGCTGGGCGCCTCCGGTGCGGTGGAGGCCGTGCTGACCGTGCTTGCCGTGTACGAGCGCAAGGCGCCGGTGACCATCAACCTCGAGAACCAGGATCCCGAGATCCCGCTCGACGTCGTCACCTCCGAGCGGGCCCTGCCCGGCGGCAGCATCGTGGCGCTGAGCAACTCCTTCGGCTTCGGCGGCCACAACGCCGTGATCGCCGTTCGCAGCATCTAAGTCGCTTGGCCCTGGGCCTTCGGGTCCGGACGCCAAAACGACAGATGGCGGCAATGTTCCTCGTGAACATTGCCGCCATCTGTCGTTTGGCGTTGCTATGGAGTGTTTAGTGCAGGGTAGTGCGCTGGAGGTTAAGCGGCGGACGCTTAGCCGACCTGGTGGAGCCAGCGCACGGGGGCGCCTTCGGCGGCGTGCCGGAAGGGTTCGAGTTCCTCGTCCCAGGCCTCGCCAAGGGCCAGGGAGAGCTCGTGGTAGACCGCGGAGGGGTCGCCGGCGCCGGATTCGTAGGCGTAGCGGATGCGGTCCTCGGAGACCATGATGTTGCCGTGCACGTCCGTGACGGCGTGGAAGATGCCAAGCTCGGGGGTGTGCGACCAGCGGCCGCCGTCGACGCCCTGGCTGGGCTCCTCGGTGACCTCGTAGCGCAGGTGCGCCCAGCCGCGGAGAGCAGACGCCAATTGAGCCCCCGTGCCCGGCGTTCCGGTCCACGACAGCTCGGCCCGGAACATTCCGGGCGCGGCGGGCTGGGCAGTCCACTCAAGATCCGTCCGCTTGTCCACGACAGACCCAATGGCCCACTCAACGTGGGGGCACAGGGCTGTCGGGGCCGAGTGAACGAACAGGACACCGCGGGTTAGTGCAACAGACATTCCATCCTCCATAGCTATAGGTACGTCTTCCCCAACGACCTCTGCCTGGATGCCTGTCTGCTGCGTGAATCCGCGTGCGGGGCGGTTGCCCCTGCCAGACTATTCAGTTTCTTTGAAACCACATGGTGCAAAAAATAGGTCCGGACCTCAGGTGGTGGAACGATGCTCAAGAGCTTCAAGCACCACTTGAAAGTTGCCGGGCGTGAGTCTTATTCTGCCGTACCCCGCCTAATTACGCCAGTGCAATTCCGCGCGTCGTTTCCGGCGCGCCGTTTTGGCCAGCGGAGGGGTGGACAGACGGGGTCCGGGCGGCCATCAGGCGCGCGGGTGGGCCTGCTGGTAGCTTTGCCGGAGCCTGTCGACCGAGACGTGGGTGTAGATCTGGGTGGTCGCCAGGCTGCTGTGGCCGAGGATTTCCTGCACGGCCCGCAGGTCCGCCCCGCCGTCGAGCAGGTGCGTCGCCGCCGAGTGCCGCAGCGCGTGCGGGCCGGTCGCCGAGGTGTCCCCCAGCCCGTCCAGCAAGCCATTCACGACGCTGCGGACCTGCCGCTGGTCCACCCGCTTGCCGCGCGCGCCGAGGAAGAGCGCGGGTCCCGATTCGGCCGCGGCCAGGGCCGGGCGTCCGCGGCGCAGCCAGTCGTCGACGGCGAGCGCCGCCGGGAGGCCGTACGGGACCGTCCGTTCCTTGTTGCCCTTGCCGAGCACGCGCAGGGTCCGCCGGTCCGGGTCGAGGTCGTCGACGTCGAGGCCGGAGAGCTCCCCGACGCGGACACCGGTGGCGTATAAAAGTTCCAGCATGGCGCGGTTACGCACGGCCAACGGCTCGCCCCCGGCCGCGGCCGACTCGGCCCCTGCAACAAGCCGCTGCACCTGCCCCTGCTGAAGCACGCCGGGCAGGGACTTTTCCCGCTTCGGTGCCTTGAGCCGCAGGGCCGGGTCGGCCGTGATGAGCTCCTCGCGGACGGCCCACGCGGTGAAGGCCCGGGCTGTGGCCGCACGCCGGGCCAGCGTGGCGCGGGACATCCCCGCTTCGCTCTGGGCACCGAGCCAGCGGCGCAGCGTGCCGAGTTCCAGATCAGCGAGGTTCTCCGCATTTTCCGAGACCGCATGAGCCAGCAGGCTGCCGACGTCGGCGAGATAGGCGCGCACGGTGTGGGCCGAGCGGCCGCGTTCCGCTTCCAGGTAACGTCCGAAGCCGTGGGCGGCCTCGGCGAGCGCTGCGGGAAGTTGCGGGGAGGACACCCTCCAACTCTCCCAGCAATTAGTCCGGCACCGGCGCAGCCCGGCGGCGCGTCGCGGGGCGTGGCTGTGGCGGGGCCGTAGCGATTCACCGCCCGCCCCCGCCGCAGAGCCGCACTAACGTGCCCACCGTCATCATCCGGCTGCGGAGGCGCGCTTCCAACCGCCGTGGCGTGATTCGGCCAGGCCCAGCAGTCCGAGCCGGCCGAGGCCCGCCCTGACCGATTCAGGGCTCAGCCCGGCGACCGTGGCGAGCTTCTCCACGGTGCTCGTGATCCGCAGCGGGAGGGCGTCCAAGAGGATCAAGTCCTCGAGGGTGAGGCCGTCGTGGGCTTCCACCCGGCCAGACCCGGGTTCCGGCAGGAAGTCTCCGCTGGGTGAGGCGAGTTCCGCGATCTCGGCGGCGTCCGTGACGCACACGGCGCCGCCTTCGCGTAGCAGACGGTGGCAGCCGGCGGAGTTGGCGCTGTGGACCGACCCGGGAACCGCCCCGACGGCCCGTCCCAGGGTTTCGGCGTGGTGGGCGGTGTTGAGCGCACCGGATCTCCACCGCGCCTCCACCACTACGGTCACGGCGGCAAGAGCTGCGATGAGCCTGTTGCGTTGCAGGAAACGGTAGCGCGTGGGCGCCGAGCCCGGCGGGACCTCGGCCAGCACAGCGCCCTGGTTGGCCACGGTCCGGAGCAGGTCCTCGTTCCCGGCGGGGTAGAACCGGTCCACGCCCCCGGCCATGACGGCGATGGTCGGCAGGCCTTCCGTGGCGCCGGCCAACGCGGCCCGGTGGGCGTGGGCGTCGATGCCGTACGCGCCGCCGGAGATGATCGTAAAGCCGCGTTGCGCCAGCGCATAGGCCAGGTCACCGGTGACGGCGGACCCGTAGGCGGTGCTGTCCCGGGATCCGACCAGCGCGATGGCTTTATGAACCGCTGGCAGTTCTTGTTCCACGCCGCGCCACCAGAGGCAGAGCGGTTCCTGCAGCCCCAGGTCGGCCAGCTGGCGGGGCCACAGGTCATCCGCCGGGATCAGCAGACGGCCGCCGAGCCGCTGCATGGTGGCCAGGTCTCGTGCCGGTGCAAGGTCCGGAACCCGCGGCGCCCAGCGTTTCATGGCCATGCCCAGGCCGGTCCAGCCGCCTCCTGCCCCGTTCTCTTCGAGCACACTGGACAGCTCCTGCTCCAGGTCGGGGCCGGCCGCCAGCTGCCCGGTGGCGATCCGCAGGGCATCCTCGGCCCCGGCGACCCGGACCAGGGCCAGGCCGGCGGCGTCCTGGGGTTCCAGGAGCCGGGACAGCGCGGCCCGCGCCGTCCTTTCATTCTCTGTCATGGTGCTGCTTTCCCTTCACGCTTTGGTTCTCCTTACGGGAAATGCTGGTGATTGTGCAGGGGTGGTAGTCAGGCCGCAGCCGCTGTGGCCTGACGGAGTCCGAGTGCCTGGCCGATGTCGTCCGTGTCGGGACTGTCGCGGCCGTCGAGGTCCGTCAGGGTCCAGGCCAGGCGGAGCACGCGGTCGTACCCCCGGGCCGTCAGGGACCCGCGTTCCAGCGCGTGGTCGAGGATCCGCGTGGTCGGTCCGGGCAGGCGCAGCGGATCGCGCAATACCCGTCCCGGGACTTGCGAGTTGGTTTCCAGCCCGAGGGGACGCAGCCGCTCCAGTTGGCGCTCCCGGGCGGCTTGAACCCGGGCGGCGATGTCCGCGGTTCCCTCTTCGGCGCGGGGCTGGCCGAAGTCCGCCAGTGCCACGCGTTCGACCTCCAGCTGGATGTCCACCCGGTCCAGCAGCGGCCCGGACAGCCGGGCGAGGTAGCGGCGCCGCATGATTGGGGTGCAGGTGCAATCCACGCCCTTGCCGGAGGCTTTGCCGCACGGGCACGGGTTGGCCGCAAGGACCAGCTGGAAGCGGGCCGGGTAGGCCGCCGTGCCCGCCGAACGGTGGATGACCAGTTCACCGCTTTCCAACGGCTGCCGGAGCGCGTCCAGGACCCTGCGCTCGTACTCGGGGGCTTCGTCCAGGAACAGCACGCCGCGGTGCGCCCGGGAGGCCGCACCCGGCCGGGGCAGCCCGGAGCCGCCGCCGATGATGGCGGCCGCGGTCGCGGTATGGTGCGGGTTTTCGTAGGGCGGCCGGCGGAGCAGCGTCACGGACGCGGACGTGAGGGAACTGAGCGAATGGATGGCCGTCACTTCCATCGCTTCCCGGTCGCCGAGGTCCGGGAGCAGGCCGGGCAGTCGCTCGGCGAGCATGGTCTTGCCGGCTCCGGGCGGCCCGGTCAGCAGCACGTGGTGCGCCCCGGCGGCCGCCACTTCCAGTGCCCGGCGGCCCTCCCCCTGGCCCGAGACATCGGACATGTCCGGCGCCAGGGGCGCCGCAGCAGTTCCGCCGGCGTCGTCCGGCTCCTCGTCCTCCGGCTCAAAGTCCAGTGCCAGGTCCTGCGGGTCGGCGCCGAAGTCGAAGGCCAGCCGGGCCAGGGTCCGATAGCCACGGACCCTGGCGCCGGGGACAAGCTCGGCTTCGGCCGCGTTGGCGTGCGCCACCACCACGTCGGGATAGCCGGCCTGGACAGCCGCCATCACGGCCGGGAGGATGCCGCGGACGGGCCGTAGCCGTCCGTCCAGACCAAGCTCCGCGATGAAGACCTGCCGGCCGGTGGGGCGGATGTCGTTGGCGGCCAGCAGCACCGCCATGGCGATGGACAGGTCGAAACCGGACCCGCGTTTGGGCAGGGACGCCGGGATCAGGTTCGCGGTAATCTTGCGGCGGCTGAGCGGGATGCCGGAGTTGTGGGCCGCCGAGCGGATCCGTTCCTTCGCCTCGTTGAGCGAGGCATCCGGCAGGCCAAGGATGACGAAGGCGGGCAACGTCTGGCCGATGTCCGCCTCGACCTCGACGATGTAGCCGTTCAGCCCCACCAGCGCGACAGAATACGTGCGTCCCAGCGCCATCTACCCCACCCCTTTGAGGTGTTCGATGGCCGGCCCGCCGGTGCCGTCGTCGAGCACGGCGATGACGTCCACGCGGCGCAGCGGCATTCTCAGTTCATGGTCCCGGCACCATGCGGAGGCCAGCCGGTGCAGCCGGGCCAGCTTGTCCACGCCCACGGCCTCGAAGGGGTGCCCGTAGGCGAGGGATTTGCGGGTCTTGACTTCGGCGATGACCAGGGCGTCGCCGTCGAGCGCAACAATGTCGATCTCGCCCTCGGGGCAGCGCCAGTTGCGGTCCACGATCCGCATGCCCTGGGCCTCGAGGAAGCCGGCGGCAAGTTCCTCACCGCGGCGGCCCAGCACGTCCTTAGCTCTCATGCCTCCAGCGTGGAACGCAGGGCGGCCAGGACGCGGACAAGACTTTGGCTATGTGGGTAACTCAGGATTCCCAGACGCCAGATAGCCCGGAATCAGTTCCCCAGGCCCTCCACCTTGGGCAGGGCGAGCTCCTCGTTGCGCGGGAGTTCCTCTACGTTGACGTCCTTGAAGGTGATGACGCGGACGCTCTTGACGAACCGGGCGGAGCGGTACACGTCCCAGACCCAGGCGTCCTGCAGGGTCAGATCGAAGTAGACCTCGCCGTCGGCGCTGCGCGCCTGCAGGTCCACGTGGTTGGCCAGGTAGAAACGCCGCTCGGTCTCGACCACATAGCTGAACAGCCCGACGACGTCGCGGTATTCGCGGTAGAGCTGCAGCTCCATGTCGGTTTCATAGTTTTCAAGGTCCTCGGCACTCATGGTTCCATCTTGCACCATCGGGCGCCGGGCGCGCGCCACGGCTCAGTCGCCGAGCAGCTGCCAGCTCACCCGGTGGTACGGCGTGGGGCCGGCGGCGCGGAGCGCGTCCTTGTGCGCGGCGGTGCCGTAGCCCTTGTTCTCGTTCCAGCCGAAGGCCGGGTACTCGGTGTGCAGGGCGGCCATCCGGCGGTCGCGTTCGACCTTGGCCAGCACCGAGGCCGCGGCCACACTGAGGCACTGCATGTCCGCCTTGACCAGGGTGTGGACCGGCGCGTCGCAGCCGGGCTGCTCCGGGGCGTCGTCGGGGTCCGGGTCGAACAGCGAGGCCTGCGCGACGGGCGAAAGCCAGTTGTGGCTGCCGTCCAGCAGCACCACGTCCGGCGTCACGCCGGCGGCCAGCACCGCGGACCAGGCGCGGTTCCCGGCCAGCCGGAGCGCGGCGATGATGCCAAGCGCGTCGATTTCCGCGGCGGAGGCGTGCCCCACCGCGGAAGCGACGCTCCAGCTGCGCACCAGCGGCTCCAGCCGCTCCCGGTCCGCCACCTTGAGCAGCTTGCTGTCCCGCACATCGGCGAGCAGCGTCTGCTGGTGCAGGTCCACGACGGCGATCCCGACGCTCACCGGTCCGGCCAGCGCGCCGCGGCCCACCTCGTCGATCCCGGCGAGCAGCCGGGCACCGGAGCTCCGGAACCGGCGCTCGTAGTCGAGAGTGGGGGCTTCGGACACGGCTGTCCTTACTTCCCGGCGGCCGGGACGCTGCGGAAGACGTCCGGGTAGTTGTCCAGGGCCGTGATCCGGTTCAGCGGCCAGGCGATCACGGCGGCTTTGCCCTCGATGTCGGCCACGTCGATGAAGCCGCCGTTGCTTTCCATGTGGGCGCGGGAGTCGGCGGAGTGGTTCCGGTTGTCGCCCATCACCCAGACCTTGCCGGCGGGCACCACGACGTCGAAGTCGCGCACCTGCGGGACCTCGGCACTGTTGATGTATTTCTCGTCCAGCGGGGCACCGTTGACGCTGATCCGGCCGCTGCCGTCGCAGCAGACAACGTGGTCCCCGGGCAGACCGATGACGCGCTTGACGAGGTGCTGCTCGGAGTTGTCCGGCAGCAGGCCGACAAAGGTCAGTGCGTCCTGCACGCCGGTGAACGGCCCGGCCGGCTTCTGAGCGGTCGGCACGAGCCAGCCCTTGGTGTCCCGGAAAACGACGACGTCGCCGCGCTCCATGGCCATCGGCTCCGGCACCAGCAGGTTGACGAAGATCCGGTCGTTGACGTCCAGGGTGTTCATCATCGACTCGGACGGGATGTAGAACGCCCGGAACAGGAAGGTCTTGATCAGGAAGGACAGTACGACGGCGATCACCACCACGGTGGCGACTTCCTTGAGCCAGAGGAACGCGGGGCTGCGGCCTTCCCGGGCCTTCGCCCGCCGGGCCCTCCCCGACGACGGACCCGCGTGCGACGGACCCGTCTGGGCTGCGTCAGCGGCACGCGCGGGCAACACCGGGTCCGGGGCGTGTTCGCGGCCCGGGGTGTGCTCGGGCCGAGGCACGGCCGGGAGCCGCGTCGTCGGGTGGTCGGCGCCCGGGATGGGCGAGGAGGTCACCCGGGGCTCGTCGTTCCCCTGATCAGGTGTCCGGGGTCCGGTCTCGGGCATCTACTGTCCGTTCTTCATCGTTGTGGCGGCCACGGTGGGCCGCGGTATTGCTGCAAATCTATCAAGCGGCCAGAGGATCTGTACCGGCCGGCCAATGACACGGTCCAGCGGTACCATTCCGCCGCCGGGGGCCCCCAGCAGGCTGCGGGAATCGGCCGACTTTGAGCGGTGGTCGCCCATCAGCCAGAGCCGGCCGTCCGGAACCAGCACGTTGAACTTAAGCTGGCTCGGAACGTCGCCCCCAAACACATAGGGTTCCTCAACTGGCTGGCCGTTGACTGTGAGACGGCTGTCCGCGTCGCAGCACACCACGTGGTCACCGGGCAGCCCGACAACGCGTTTGACGTAGGTGGTGTCGCTGCCGGTCAGGCCCAGCCAGTGGCCCGCCGCGGCGAGGAAGTCGGCGGCCGGGCCCTTGCCGCTGTTCAGCGGGGCGAAGGAGCCGCGGCCGTCGAAGACCACGACGTCGCCGCGGCGCACCGGTTCGACCGTGAAGTCGGTCCGGGATACCACGATCCTGTCCCCGTCGCGGAGCAGCGGCTCCATCGACGCCGAGGGGATGAAATAGACGTCCAGCCATAGCGAGCGGACCAGTCCGCTGATGGCCACGGCGAGGACCAGGCCCAGAAGCACAAAACGCCAGCCCAGTTTTCTGGGCCGGCGTTTTGTCTGTTCCATGATCCGTGTCCTCTAACGCTTTTCTCAGTTGAACGGCGCAGTGGCAGACGGTCCGGGCGAATGCCTGGACCCTCCATGGATCCGCTGTGAAAGTCCGGAGGACTTACTTGGCGGTCTGGAAGTCGCGCTTTTCCTTGATCTTCGCAGCCTTACCGCGCAGTGCACGCATGTAGTAAAGCTTGGCGCGGCGCACGTCACCCTTGGAGACGAGCTCGATCTTGTCGATGATCGGGGAGTGTACCGGGAAGGTACGCTCCACGCCGACGCCGAAGGAGACCTTGCGGACGGTGAAGGTTTCGCGGACGCCGTCGCCCTGGCGGCCCAGGACGAAGCCCTGGAAGACCTGGACGCGGGAGTTCTTGCCTTCGATGATGTTCACGTGCACCTTGATGGTGTCACCGGCGCGGAACTCGGGAACATCGGTGCGCAGCGAGGCTGCGTCTACGGAATCGAGGATATGCATTGATCCACTCCTGGTGAACGCCACAGGTCATTCACGTTGGGTCACGGCGGCCAAGCCCGAATGCAGTGCACCGGAAATTCCCGCCGAAAGTTTTGTCGTTCCGGCTCCGTCAGGACTTGACGGCGCCGGGGTGCCGCACTGTTGGTGACGCTCCCCCTGTGGCAGGTTCGCACCCAGCAGGCACAAGGACTAATTTTGCCACAAACCGGTTCGTTTTGGTGAATTGGCCTCCGTGGAGGCGGCGGCTCACGCGTCGGGGCGGCGCTTCAGCCGGCCGTCGACGACGTCGTACCCGAGGTCCCCGAAAGCGGTGCGGTCCGCGCGGGGTAGCTTCCCGGCGTCGAACGCCTCCAGCAGGTCCGGGCGGCGCTCGGCGGTGCGGCGGTACTGTTCATGCCTGCGCCATTGCGCGATCTTGCCGTGATTGCCGCTGAGCAGCACCGCCGGCACCTCACGTTCGCGCCAGCTGGACGGTTTGGTGTACACGGGGTATTCCAGCAGGCCGTCGGAGTGGGATTCCTCCACGAGCGATTCGGGGTTGCCGACGACGCCGGGCAGCAGCCGGCCGACGGCTTCGACCATGGCCAGGACGGCCACCTCGCCGCCATTCAGCACGTAGTCGCCGAGGCTCATGGGCCGCACGGTGAAGTGCTCCGCGGCCCATTCCAGCACGCGCTCATCGATGCCCTCGTAGCGGCCGCAGGCAAAGACCAACTGGTCCTCTTCCGCGAGTTCGTGGGCGATCGCCTGACTGAACCGCTCCCCCGCCGGGGACGGCACGATCAGCACGGGCTTGCGGGCGGTGCCCGGTTCAGGCGCCTTCGCGCCGGCCTCGGCCACGGCGGTCAGGGCCTGGGCCCAGGGCTCCGGCTTCATGACCATGCCGGCGCCGCCGCCGTACGGGGTGTCGTCCACCGTGCGGTGCCGGTCCGTGGTGAAGTCGCGGAGGTCGTGGACGGTGAGTTCCAGCAGCCCGTCCTGGCGCGCTTTCCCGATCAGGGAGAGCTCCAGCGGCGCCAGGTACTCGGGGAAGATGCTGACGACGTCGATCCGCATGTCAGGCGCGGCCCCCCGCGCCGGGACCGGCAGCGCCGTCGCAGGCGCCGGCATTGTCGGCGTCGCCGTCGTCCGGGGTTGCGCCGGCGTCGGTGTTGACCTCGAAAAGACCGGCCGGCGGGGTGACGAGGACGTACTTGTCGGCGACGTTGACCTCGGGGACGATCTGCTCCACGAACGGGATCAGGATTTCCTTGCCGGTCTGGTCGGTCACCACCAGCAGGTCCTGGACGGGCATGGTGTGCAGCCCGGATACCTTCCCGACCACCTCGTCGCCGACCCGGACGTCCAGGCCCACGAGCTCGTGCTCGTACCAGCCCTCGTCGTCGTCCTCGTCCAGTTCCTCGGTCTCGATGAAGAGCTTCGCGCCGCGGAGGGCCTCCGCATCGTTGCGGGTCTCCACTTCCTCGAAGGCCAGCAGCAGGATGTCCTTGTTCCAGCGGGCGCTCTCCATGGTCAGCGGCCCGGCCGAGGCCGGTTCCACCACAAACTGCGTGCCGGGAACAAAGCGGTCACCGGGCGCATCCGTGAGCACCTGGACGGTCACTTCGCCGCGGATGCCGTGGGGCTTGCCGATTCGTGCCACCTGAAGCTGCATCTGTTCCTCTGTTCGGGTTCTCTTGAAATCTAGGGGGTGTGGGGCGTTCTGCTGCGCAAAACAGTCCGGCCCCTCCACCATAAGCTGGTGGAGGGGCCGGACTAAAGATCAAGTAATGCTGGCTACGCTACCGGCGGCGGTCGGTGTCGACGACGTCGACCCTGACCGGTTCGCCGTCGGCCAGTGCCGCCACCACGGTGCGCAGTGCGCGTGCGGTGCGGCCCTGGCGTCCGATCACCCGTCCGAGGTCTTCCTGATGAACGCGCACCTCGAGGGTATCCCCGCGGCGGTTGTTCTTCGCAGAGACCTTGACGTCCTCGGGGCTGTCAACAATCCCGCGGACCAGGTGTTCGAGCGCTTCTGCCAGCAATTTACTCAGCCTCGGTGGTCTCTGCTTCGGCGTCGGCGGGAGCCTCGGCTGCGTCGTCCTTCTTGGCCTTCTTGGTGATGGCTTCCGGGATGATCACGGAACCCTTTTCCGGGGTGACGAAGGCTTCCTTGGGAGCCTTGGTCTTCAAGGTGCCCTCCTGGCCCGGGAGACCCTTGAACTTCTGCCAGTCACCGGTGATCTTCAGGATCGCGGCAACCTGCTCGGACGGCTGTGCGCCGACGCCGAGCCAGTACTGGGCACGGTCCGTGTCGACCTCGATGTACGAGGGCTCTTCGGTCGGGTGGTACTTGCCGATCTCTTCGATGGCACGGCCATCACGCTTGGAGCGTGCGTCCATGACGACGATGCGGTAGTACGGTGCGCGCATCTTACCGAAGCGCTTAAGGCGAATCTTTACGGCCACTTTTGTGGTCACTCCTGTTTCTGAAACGGGGTCGAGCCCGGCGTTCTGCACCCGTGGGGCGGGCCGTACTAGGGGGTTCTAAAGGACAGGATCCGGACGCGGAGAGAGGGGCCACGCAGATCGAGTACCTGTTCATTGTGCCAGATCACCGCGCGGATTTCGACTTGACACCCGCGGCGGGGGTGATTGGACGCCTTGGGCCCCGGTGTCAGGACGTCCAGACGTAGAGTCCGGCTTTGGTTGCGGGGTCGACGCCGGCGGCGAGGTCAGCGAGCTGGCGGACGTAGCGGGCAGCCTGGTCCACCCCGAAGGGCATGTCTTCCTCAGCGGCCCAGCTTTCGGCGACCTCGGTGAGGACGTCACCCTCCCCCTCGGTCTCGTAGCTGAGCAGGTCTGCCAGGGCCCGGACCATCGCGGCCGGAACGCCCAGCAGCGAGTCACTGGCCACGTCCACCATGGCGAGCTCATAGTCGGCGCCCGCGGCGTGCACCGCGGTGCCGGCCAGGTCGCCCAGCCGCTCAATTTCGAAGTCGCTGATGTCCGCGATCCGGATGGCGCCGGGTGCCGCTGCGGCTCCGCCGTCGAGGTCTGCGGCGCGCTTGAGTGCGGCGTCATGGGTGGCCACGAAGATTTCAGTAAATCCCAATGAGCTCATCCTTAGCTGTCAGGCGGCACACGGCCGCGGTTTTGGCGTCACTTCAGCCTAGCCGCTTCAGCCCGGGCCGCCGGAACGGGCATGCCCATCGCAGGTGCAAGCCCACGGACGGACATGCCCATCGCCCGACCCCCAGCGATGGTCATGCCCGTCTGAGCCCGAGCATCGGAACGGGCATGTCCATCACTGGCGCCGAGCATTGGACATAGCCAGGTTATGTCCATTCCTCGGTGCGTCGACCGGACATGTCCCTCGAACCAGCCCCGCACCAGACGAGCATGCTCGGCCGCAGCACCACGGGATGGGCATGCCCAGCGGCAAGGTTCGAGAATGGGCATGCTCAGCGGGCAGGCTCAAGGATGGGCATGCTCATCCTGCGTGGCATCGAAGGATGGGCATGCTCATTAGTGGAGCCGAACGTTGGGCATGTCCGGTGCACGGCCGCCGGCAACGGGCATGTCCGGGAACGTCCGGAGCTGCTAGCGGACGGCGACGCGGATCCGGTTGCGCCACGGATCCTCAAAGCGCAGCTCAGCCCCGGTGTGGTGCGACTGGACGCCGGCGGTCCTGAGCCGGTCCGCCAGGGCTCCGACGTCGTCGCCGGACGGTACTTCGATCAGCACCTCGCCGAGACCCAGCGTGTCGCGGCGCGGTCCGGCGCCGCGGCTGTTCCAGACGTTCATGGCCATGTGGTGGTGGTAACCGCCGGCGGAGACGAAAAGAGCCTGGCCGTGCCAGCCGGCGGTCTTCTCGAAGCCGAGAGTGCCGACGTAGAAGTCGCGCGCGGACTGCACATCGCCGACCTGCAGATGGACGTGCCCGACACCGGCGTCCGCCTCCCGCTGCCCGGCAAGCGATGCTTCGGTGAGGTGCTGCTCCAGGTAGCGCTGCGGCGGCAGGGCAAGACTGTCCATCACCACGTTCTTGCCCTCCCAGGACCAGGCCTCGCGCGGCCGGTCCCAGTAGAGCTCGATACCGTTGCCCTCGGGGTCGTTGAAGTAGAAGGCCTCGCTGACAAGGTGGTCCGCGCTGCCGGTGAAGGACTGCGGCTCATACTGTGCCGCGGAGGCGACGGTCGCCGCCAGGGAAGGCTGGTCGTTGAACAGCAGGGCCGTGTGGAAGAGACCGGCCTCGCCGCGGGAGGGCAGGTTCAGCCCGGGGGCCGGGGCCAGGTGGACCAGCGGCCTGGCCTGGCGCCCGAGGTAGAGTCCACCGTCCTGCTCGGCGACGATGTCGAGGCCGAGAGCGCGCTGGTAGTAATCGGTCATCATCTTCATGTCGCCGACCTTGAGCATCACGGTGCCCATGGTGAGTTCGGCAGGAAGGAGATCCTGGGTGCTGGCTTCTGCGGTCATCGAAACCCTCCGGTGGTCCTGTGGCCGCCGACCCTCGGCGACCTTACAGTAAGGTAAATTACTTGAAGCTTCAATTTATTCCTAACGGGCGGAGGTGCCCTTCACCGCTCATTGCCTAAAGCCTATTCCGCATGGCGACCCGTGGGCCCAAATCATCCAGCCCCAGCTGCGCCTCGTGGTGCCTCAGTCCGGCCAGCGCACCTCCGGGCTCCGCGACGACGTCGAAGCCGCAGCTCCGGTAAAACGGTGCGTTGAACGCAACGTCTTCAAAAGTGCACAGCGTCATCGATTCATAGCCCCGCCGCCGGGCCGCGTCGAGGGCTGCTTGAACCAGGGAGCGGCCGATCCCCCGGCCGGCCGCGTCAGGATGCACCGAGACTTGTTCGAGGTGGGCCTGCCCGTCGACTTCATCGATGCGGGCAAACCCCACGGGAGGGTTTCCAGCCACCAGAATGAGGACCGGTCCAACCGCTGGCGGCGGTTCGGGGGCGGGGAGCGGGCGGGACCCGAGCACCCCCTCGAGCAGCCGGTCGGCCGCGGCCTCAAGGGCAGGCAGCACTGCGAGGTCCGCCGGCGTCGCCAGCCTGATGCGCGGCCCGCGCACGTCAGGACGCGTGGGCGTGCCGGCTGCGGTTGACGTCGGCGATAAACGAGCGGATGGCCCGGTCGCCTTCCTTCGAATCCTGCGGCCGGTGCCCGCCCGGGGCTGTGCGGTGCAGGGCGCCGGTCTCCCTCAGGTAGCCGGCGATTTCCTCATACAGCGGTTCCCAGCCGCCGGTGAGGACCAGGGTGGGCACGCCCGGTACGATCTGCAGCGGGGCGTCCCACGGCGGGGCCTGGAGGCGGAGGCGGCGCTGTTCCCGTCCGTCGTCGGCCGCGGGGGCGCCCACGGTTCCGCGGACCGGGGCATGGGCGGCGAATACCCGGCGCACGAACTCGCGGTGGAAATCCTCGTCGCCGAGCTGGTGCCGGACGTCGAAGAGCGGCTGCATCAGCGCCCGGTGCGCCGCCGTCGCCGGCAGTTCGGCGGTCAGCGAGAAGCAGGCGGGTTCCACCAGGGTCAGGGACCGGACCAGGTCGGGACGTTCGACGGCGGCCATCATCGCTGCGATGGCCCCCTGCGAATGCGCCACCACGTGGCCGCCGGCCTCGCCGCGGCCGTCGTCGGCAAGGGCGCGCAGCACAATCGCCGCGTCCGCGGCGAAGTCCGTTTCCAGCGGTTCGGCGACGGCGTCGAAGCCGTGCCGGCGCAGGAACAGGGCGTCGTAGCTCAGCGCCATGCCATGCTGCTTCGGCCACGCCGCGGCGCCGAAACTGCCGGCCCCGTGGACGAAAACTACGCGCTGCTTGAACATGCCCTAAGCCTATGGCACCGCCCCGTCATCGGGGCCGGCGACATACTGGCTGTCGGCATGCTGCCCGCCCCCAACCCGCCGCCGGCAGGACGGCTTCCGCTACTTGCTGCCGCCGAGAAACTTATCGAAGCCCTTGGGCAGGTTCAGCTGGGACGGGTCGAACTCGCCGCCCTGCTGGCCGAAGGCTGCGCCGGTGGGCACGGCCTTGGCCCCGGCGGCACGGCGCGCCTCGGCATCTTTGAGCTCCTGCGCGGCCTTGGCCGGGTTGCCGGAGCGGGCCTTCTTCTTCGGCGCGCTCTTGGCACCCTTGCGGGCACCGCCGCCGCCCATGCCCGGCATCCCCGGCATTCCCGGCATGCCGCCGCCGGCAGCCATTTTCTTCATCATCTTCTGCGCCTGCGCAAAGCGTTCCAGGAGGCCGTTGACCTCGGAGACGTGCACACCGGAACCGCGGGCAATGCGGGCACGGCGCGAACCGTTGATGATCTTGGGGGCCACGCGCTCGTGCGGGGTCATGGACCGGACAATTGCCTCGACGCGGTCGATCTCCCGCTCGTCGAACTGCTCCAGTTGCTGGCGGATGTTCTGGGCGCCCGGCATCATCATGAGCATTTTCTTCATCGAGCCCATGTTGCGGATCTGCTGCATCTGGGCGAGGAAGTCCTCGAGCGTGAAGTCTTCCTGGTCGGCGAACTTCTTCGCCATCCGGGCCGCTTCGTCCTTGTCCCAGGACTTTTCGGCCTGCTCGATCAGGGTGAGGACGTCACCCATGTCGAGGATGCGCGAAGCCATCCGGTCCGGGTGGAACAGCTCAAAGTCGTCCAGACCTTCGCCGGTGGACGCGAACATCACGGGCTTGCCGGTGACAGACGCGACGGAGAGCGCGGCACCGCCACGGGCGTCGCCGTCGAGCTTGGAGAGCACGATGCCGGTGAAATTGACACCCTCATCGAACGCCATGGCCGTGTTGACGGCGTCCTGGCCGATCATGGAGTCGATCACGAAGAGGACTTCGTTGGGGACGATCGCCTGGCGGATCCGGCGGGCCTGGTCCATCATTTCGGCGTCGACGCCGAGGCGGCCGGCGGTGTCCACGATCACGACGTCGTGCAGGGTGCGCTTGGCTTCCTCGACGCCGGCCCGGGCGACGGCGACCGGGTCGCCGGCCGGGTGGTCCAGTTCGGTGGAGGTGGCGCCGGGGTGCGGGGCAAAGACGGGGACGCCGGCGCGCTGGCCGACGACCTGCAGCTGCGTCACGGCGTTGGGGCGCTGCAGATCGCAGGCCACCAGCATGGGGCTGTGGCCCTGCGCCTTGAGGTACTTGGAGAGCTTGCCGGCGAGGGTGGTCTTGCCGGCGCCCTGGAGGCCGGCGAGCATGACGATGGTGGGCCCGGTCTTGGCCAGGCGGATCCGGCGGGTTTCGCCGCCGAGGATCTCGACGAGCTCGTCATTGACGATCTTCACGATCTGCTGGCTCGGGTTCAGCGCCCCGGAGACCTCCGCGCCGAGGGCACGCTCACGCACGCGGCCGGTGAACTCCCGGACCACCGGCACGGCAACGTCGGCATCCAGCAGGGCACGCCGGATTTCGCGGACCGTGGCGTCAACGTCCGCCTCGGTGAGGCGGCCCTTGCCACGGAGGTTCTTGAAGGTTGCTGTCAACCGGTCAGAGAGTGAATTGAACACGCGCCGTGCACTTCTTTCAGTGGATCTACAGCTGGCGGCCGGAGCGGCACACCAGAGTCGTGACTGTTTCGCCGGAACGAACTGCCTCGACAACGGGACTCGACTATCTAGGGTACCAAGACGCGCCTTCAAGGTGGCATGCTGGCGTAGGTGACCAGTCAAACAACGGTAAAGACCCTGCTCATCCTCGGCGCCTCGGGCGACCTGACCGGCAGGCTGCTGCTGCCGGGCCTGGCCAGGCTGGTGGCCCGGGGCCACGCCCCCGGGCTCACCCTGGTGGGCGCCGGCTCGGACGACTGGGCCCCGGAGCAGTGGCTGGAGCGGCTGGAGACGTCCTTCGCCGACGCCAATTCCCAGGCCGACTCCGCCGGCAAGCGGGAGCTGAAGCGGATCCGCGAGAGCACCAGCTACCACCGGCTGGACGTCACAGCGGAGGGCGAGCTGGCCGGGCTCCTGGCCACTTTGGAGGGTCCCGTGGCCGTGTACTTCGCGTTGCCGCCCAAGATCAGCCAGCTGGCCTGCGAGGCCCTGACTCCGGAGCAGGTGCCGGCCGGGACCCGGCTCGTGATGGAAAAACCGTTCGGTTCCAGCGAGGAGTCCGCTCGCGAGCTGAACAGGACGCTCGCGGCGCTGGTCCCGGAGGACCACATCCACCGGGTGGACCACTTCCTGGGCAAGGCGACGGTCCTGAACATCCTGGGCCTGCGCTTTGCCAACACCTTCCTGGAACCGGTGTGGAACCGGGACTATGTCGAGAAGGTGGAGATCATCTTCGACGAAGACCTCGCGCTGGAGGGCCGGGCCCGCTATTACGACGGCGCCGGTGCCCTGCGTGACATGATCCAGAGCCACTTGCTGCAGATCATGGCCCTGATGGCGATCGAACCGCCGGCCTCGGTGGACGAGCGGGACCTGCGGGACGCCGTCGCCACGCTCCTGCGCGCCAGCAGCATCAAGGCCCCGTACGCCAAGAACACCCGCCGCGCACGCTACACCGCCGGCTCGATCGACGGCCGCAAGGTTCCGGACTACGCCAAGGAGGAGGGCGTGGACGCGTCGCGGAACACCGAGACCCTGGCCGAGGTGCAGGTGGACATCGACAACTGGCGCTGGCAGGGTGTGCCCTTCGTCCTCCGTTCCGGCAAAGCCCTGGGCGCCATGCGCAAGGAGGCCGTGGTGACCTTCCGGCCGGTGCCGCACCTGCCCAAGGGCTTCACCGGCGTCGACTCCCCCAACCAGCTGCGGATCGGCTTCGGCCCGGACACCCTGCAGTTCGACGTCGACGTCAACGGCCCCGGCAACATCCTCAGCCTGGACCGGGCCACCCTGAAGGCCGAGCTGAGCGCCTCCGAGCTGCTGCCCTACGGTGAAGTCCTCGAAGGCGTCCTCAACGGCGACCCGCTGCTCTCCGTGCGCGGCGACACCGCCGAAGACTGCTGGCGCATCCTCGAGCCCGTGCTGAAAGCCTGGGCCCGCGACAGCGTGCCGCTGGAGGAATACGCTGCCGGAACCCCCGGTCCGGAGGGCTGGCCGGCGTAGCCGCCGGCAACAGCCCACGGCGACGGCCAGCGGGAACGACAAAGCGGGCCGGACACCTTTTCAGGTATCCGGCCCGCTGTCGCAACCCTCGATCGCGGCCCCGCTCGCTGTCCGCTGGCGCGTCGCGGCTGGGGGGCTGCCGCCTAGATGGCTGCCGCGCCGCGTTCCCCGGTGCGGACCCGCACGGCTTCGAACACATCCATCGTCCAGACCTTCCCGTCACCGGCCCGGCCGGTGTTCGAGCTGGCGATGATGACATCCAGGATGTCGTCCGCCTGTTCGTCGGTGGCGAGCACCTCGACCCGGATCTTGGGCAGCAGGTCAACGTTGTACTCGGCGCCGCGGTACACCTCGGTGTAGCCGCGCTGCCGGCCGTAGCCGCTGGCCGCGCTGACCGTCAGGCCCTGCACCCCGTAGGCTTCCAGGCCCTCCCTGATGGCGTCGAGCTTTTCCGGACGGACGATTGCTGTGATCAGTTTCATGCCCCCACACTTTCCTTGCCTGCTGCGGTCTTCTTGCCGTTGGACGCCGCGTCCACGGTTCCGGCGGCGGCAGCTTCGGCAGCCCCGCCTTCCGGCTTGCCGGTGATGAGCTCGTGCAGCGGCTGGAAGCTTCCGCCGTGGCCGCCGACGCCGAACTCGTACGCCGTCTCGGCGTGCAGGCTCAGGTCCACACCCACAACTTCCTGCTCCTGGGAAACCCGGAAGCCCATGGTCTTGTGGATGGCGAAGGCAATCAGCGCCGTGAGGACGGCCGAGTAGACGATCGCCACGCCGGCCACTGCGAGCTGGGCCCAGAGCTGGGTGAAGCCGCCGCCGTAGAAGAGGCCGCCGCCGACGCCGTCGGCCGGGAGGGCGATGAAGCCCAGCGCCACGGTGCCGATGATGCCGGAGACCAGGTGGACGCCAACGACGTCGAGCGAGTCGTCAAAGCCCCAGCGGAACTTCAGGCCGACGGCCAGGGCCGAAGCCACGCCTGCCACGACGCCGAGGCCGAGGGCTCCGACCGGGCTGACGTTGGCACAGGCCGGGGTGATGGCGACCAGGCCGGCCACCACGCCGGAGGCGGCGCCGAGCGAGGTCGGGTGGCCGTCGCGGATGCGTTCCGTGATGAGCCAGCCCAGCATGGCAGCGGCGGGCGCTGCGAGCGTGTTGACCCAGATCAGGCCGGCCTGCTCGGATGTCGTGGCGGCACCGGCGTTGAAGCCGAACCAGCCGAACCAGAGGATGGCCGCGCCCAGCATCACGAACGGGATGTTGTGCGGGCGGTGGTTCGGGTCCTTGCCGAAGCCGCGGCGGTTGCCGATGATCAGGACCAGGACCAGTGCCGCGACGCCGGCGTTGATGTGGACCACGGTGCCGCCGGCGAAGTCGATGGCCGGGCCGAGGGCCTTGCCGATCTCACCCTCGGGGCCGAAGATGCCGCCGCCCCAGACCATGTAGGCCAGCGGGCAGTACACCAGGGTGACCCACACCGGGACGAACACGGTCCAGGCGCCGAACTTGGCGCGGTCAGCGATCGCGCCGCTGATCAGGGCCACCGTGATGATGGCGAAGGTGGCCGCGTAGCCGACCTTGATCAGGCCGTCCGGGGTGGTGATGCCTTCGAGGCCGAAGGTGGCGAACGGGTTCCCGACGATCTCCAGGAAGCCTTCGCCCGAGCTCATTGAGGCGCCCCAGAGCACCCACACCACACCGACCATGCCGATGGAGATGAAGCTCATCATCATCATGTTCAGTGCGGCCTTGGCGCGCGTCATGCCGCCGTAGAAAAATGCGAGTCCAGGTGTCATGAACAGCACAAGTGCTGCTGCCACCATCAGCCATACGTGACCTGCGGTAAGTTCCATGGTGCACGTCCTCCCTTGCTTAGAATTACGTTCGATGCGATCTGAGATGTCCGGCGGATCGCTCCGCCTGCCCCAACGCTGTTTGCGTTCTAAGAAGAGTTTGCTGGTGCCGTGTTTCACCGGCGGAGGATTTACATTGCCGGGCTGTTACAAGAACCTCCCGGAAGTAAATGGTGCGTCTCGTGCTTGTTACGGTTATGTTTCACGCCTTCCATCACGCCCCGCCGGCCGCAAGGCAATAAAAGCGGCACCAGAAGCAGCACCGAAAGCAGCAGCATGAGCAAAACAACCCGTTCCGCCGACGGAACCCGTCGCCCGACCTGGTTCCGGCAGCCAGCCGGCCCCCGCCTGCCCCGGGACATCAAGGTGATGTTGGTCGCGGCCTTCCTGATCGCGCTGGGGTTCGGCCTCGTGGCGCCGGTGCTCCCCCAGTTCGCCACCACGTTCGACGTCGGCGCGACGGCGGCAGCGGTGATCGTCAGCATCTTCGCGTTCATGCGGCTCGTGTTCGCGCCGGCCGGCGGCGCCCTGATCGTCCGGCTGGGCGAACGCCCGGTCTACGTGGCCGGGCTGCTGATCGTGGCCGCGTCCACGGCCGCCTGCGCTTTCGCCCAGGACTACTGGCAGCTGCTGGTGTTCCGGGGCCTGGGCGGGGCCGGGTCGGTGATGTTCACGGTCGCGTCGATGGCCCTCGTGGTGCGGCTGGCGCCGCCGGAGAGCCGCGGCCGGGTCTCCGGCGCCTACGCCTCGGCCTTTCTGATCGGCAATGTGTGCGGACCGATCGTGGGCGGGCTGCTGGCCAGCTTCGGGCTGCGGGTGCCGTTCCTGGCGTACGCGGCGGCGCTGGTGCTGGCCGCAGCGGTCGTGCAGACCCAACTCAGCCACGTCCCCGCGGGTTCGCGTGAGGCCGGGGCGTCTGCCCCGGCGATGCTGTTGCGGGAGGCCCTGCGGGACAGCGCCTACCGGGCCGGGCTGGTCTCCAGCTTCGCCAACGGCTGGGCAACCTTCGGCGTCCGGATGGCCACCGTGCCGCTGTTCGCCGTCGCGGCGCTCGGCGCCGGACCGTCGTCGGCGGGCTGGGCGCTGGCGGTGTTCGCCGGGGGCAATGCCGCGGCCCTGACCTTCTCCGGGCGGCTCGCGGACAGCCTGGGCCGGAAGCCGATGATGCTCGCCGGGCTGGCCGTCACCGGCCTCGCCACCGGCGCGATCGGCTTCACGCACGACCTGCCGTGGTTCCTGCTGGCCTCGACCGTCGCCGGCATCGGCTCCGGGCTGCTCGGTCCGGCGCAGCAGGCGGCCATCGCCGACGTCGTGGGCAATGAGCGCTCCGGCGGCCGGGTGCTCGCGGTGTTCCAGATGACCGCGGACAGCGGCGCGATCGTGGGCCCGGTCATCGCCGGGCTGCTGGCCGACCGGCTGGGGTACGGCTGGGCCTTCGGCGTGACCGGCGGGGTGCTGCTGATTGCGGCCGTCGGCTGGCTGCTGGCCCGGGAAACCTTCCAGCGGACCCCCGCGCGGGGCTAGTTCAGCAGCGCGTCCACGAAGCTCTCGGGGTCGAACGGAGCCAGGTCGTCTGCGCCTTCGCCGAGTCCCACCAGCTTGACCGGGACGCCGAGGGACTTCTGGATCGCGACGACGATGCCGCCCTTGGCGGTCCCGTCCAGCTTGGTCAGCACAATGCCGGTGATGTTGACGACCTCGGCGAAGACCCGGGCCTGGTTCAGGCCGTTCTGGCCGGTGGTCGCGTCGAGGACCAGGAGCACCTCGTCCACCTCGGCGAGCTTTTCGATGACGCGTTTGACCTTGCCGAGCTCGTCCATCAGGCCGACCTTGTTCTGCAGCCGGCCGGCGGTGTCGATCATGACGACGTCGACTTCCTGGTCGATGCCGGCCTTGACCGCCTCATAGGCGACCGACGCGGGGTCGGCCCCGTCGACGTCGGACTTGACTGTGGGCACGCCGACGCGCTGGCCCCAGGTGGCGAGCTGTTCAGCGGCGGCCGCGCGGAAGGTGTCCGCGGCGCCGAGCAGCACGTCCTTGTCCTCCGCGACCAGCACGCGGGCGAGCTTGCCCACCGTGGTGGTCTTGCCGACGCCGTTGACGCCCACCACCATCATGACCGCGGGCTTGTCCGCGTGCCGCTCGACGTTGAGGCTGCGGTCCATTCCGGGGTCCACCAGCTTGATCAGTTCCTCGCGCAGCAGCGCCTTGACCTGTTCGGGCGAGCGCGTGCCGAGCACCTTGACGCGTTCCCGGAGGGCGTCGACCAGCTGCATCGTCGGTTCGGTGCCGAGGTCCGCCAGCAGCAGCGTCTCCTCGACTTCGTCCCAGACGTTCTCGTCGATCTTGTCCGCGGACAGCAGGGTGAGCAGGCCCTTGCCGAAGATGTTGTTGGACTTGACCAGGCGTTCGCGCAGCCGGGTCAGGCGTCCCGCCACCGGCAGCGGGGTCTCGACCGGAACGGTCTCGAGGCCGGCGACGTTGTCCGGCACCTCGACGGTCTCCAGACCCTCGACGTCGACGGCGTCCGACGGCGCCGCACCGCGGGGCGGCGCCGGGCGGTCCTCCAGCAGCGTGCCCCCGCCGGAACCCTGGACGGGGTCGTTCGCGTCGCGCTGCGAGGGGTAGTTGGTGATGTTCTTCCGGGTCTTCATCAGCACCGGAATCAGCGCACCGAGGACCACCAGGGCAACGAGGATGGGCAGGGCAATGGGGAGGATGTCGTTCACTCCCCTAGCTTCTCACAATCCCCAAATGCCCCGCGGACGGCCCGTTCACCTGCCCGTTCACCTGCAGCGGAGGGTCCTCAGACCTCGGCCCCCAGCCGCTGGCTGATCACGGTGGAGACGCCGTCGCCGCGCATCGTGACGCCGTAGAGCGCGTCCGCGACTTCCATGGTGCGTTTCTGGTGCGTGATCACGATCAGCTGGCTGGACTCGCGGAGCTCTTCGAAGATGGTGATGAGCCGGCCCAGGTTGGTGTCGTCCAGGGCGGCCTCCACCTCGTCCATCACGTAGAACGGCGAGGGCCGGGCCTTGAAGATGGCCACCAGCAGGGCCACCGCGGTCAGCGACCGTTCACCGCCGGAGAGCAGCGAGAGCCGCTTGATCTTCTTGCCGGCGGGACGCGCCTCCACCTCGATCCCGGTGGTGAGCATGTCCGAGGGGTCGGTCAGGACCAGCCGGCCCTCGCCGCCGGGGAAGAGCCGCGCGAAGACCCGGACGAACTGGGCGGCGGTGTCCTCGAAGGCCTCGGCGAAGACCTTCTGCACCCGCTCGTCGACTTCCTTGATGATGTCCAGCAGGTCCTTGCGGCTGGACTTGAGGTCCTCCAGCTGCGTGCTCAGGAACTGGTGGCGTTCCTCCAGTGCCGCGAATTCCTCCAGCGCCAGCGGGTTGACCCGGCCCAGGGCTGCGAGGTCGCGTTCGGCCTTGCGCAGCCGCTTTTCCTGTTCCTCGCGGACAAAGGGTTTGCCGGCGACAATTTCCTGTCCGTCCTCGTCCACGGGGGCGCGGAGCGCGGCCCACTTGTCCCCCGATTCGGCCGCCGGCACCGGCACGGGCCGGTCGGGGCCGAAGTCGGCGACCAGCTGGTCCGCGGTCAGTCCGAGTTCCTCGACGCTGCGCAATTCGAGGGCCTCGATCCGGAGCCGCTGCTGCGCGCGGGCCAGTTCGTCCCGGTGCACGGAATCGGTCAGCTCGGCCAGTTCACGGGCGAGGGTGTCGTTGCCGGTGCGCACCGCGGCCAGTTCGCGCTCCATCTGTTCGCGGCGTTCCTCCGCCGTATCGCGTTCGCGGCGGGCCAGCTCGACCGAGACATCGATGAAACCGATCACTTGCTCCACGGCTGCGGAGACGGCGGCGGCGCGGGCGGCCTGGAGCCGGCGGCGGCGGGCGCGTTCGGCCGCCTCCTCGCGGGCACGGCGTTCGGTGGCGGCGGCCCGCTCCAGCGAGGCGGCGCGGTTGCGGATGGCGGTGAGCTGTTCCTCCGCGCTGCGCAGCGAAAGGCGTGCCTCCATCTCGGCGGCCCGCGCCGCAGACGCTGCCAGGGCGAGGGCGTCGCGGTGCTCCGGCGAGGGTTCCTCCTCGGCGGGGGCCTCCTGCGCGGCGGCGAGCCTGGCCGCGACAGCCTCCAGGGCCTCCTGCTCCCCCGTGATGTTCGCTTCCGCACGGGCCAGGGATGCGGCGAGCCGTTCACTCTCCCCGACGGCGCTGCGCAGCACGGAGTTCAGGTGGCCCAGCCGTTCGGCCACGGCAGCGAGCCGGGCGTCCGAGTCGTGCAGTTTTTCCAGGGCGGCGTCCGCGCGGTTCTGGGCGGCGGAGCGGCGGGATTCCGCGGCGGACAGGGCGAATCGGTTGCGCTCCAGGTCAGCGCCGACGGCGGCGAGCCGTGCGACGGCGTCGTCGACGGCGGCCTGGACCTCCAGCAGGGACGGCGCCGAGGCGGAGCCGCCGCTGACGGTGAAGGCGGTGAACACGTCGCCGGCCCGGGTCACGGCGGTCAGTTCCGGCCGGGCGGCGATCAGCCGCGCGGCGGCGTCGAGGTCCTCGACGACGGCGGCGCCCGCCAGCAGCCGGGCCAGCGGCACGCCGCTGGCTTTGTCTCCGACGGATTTGCCCCCGCCGGTTTTGTCCCTGGCGGGGGCGACCAGCGCGGCGGCCCAGCGGGCGCCGTCGGGAAGGTCTGCGGCCGGGGCCGGGTCGGCCGGTCCGGACGCACCGGCGAGCAGCAGGGAGGCCCGGCCGGCGTCGTCGTCCTTCAGGAGCTGGACCGCGGCGGCAGCGGAGGCGGCATCCTGGACGACGACGGCGTCCGAGCAACTTCCCAGCGCGGCTGCGATGGCGGTCTCGTAGCCTGCCTCCACGGCCAGCAAGCCCGCCAGCGGGCCGAGCACGCCGGGCAGCTCGGCGGACAGGACATGCTCCGAGCCATCCCTGCGGTTGAGGCCAAGCTGCAGCGCATCGCGGCGGGCCACGAGGGCGTCGCGTTCCCGCTCGCCGTCCCGCTCGGCGGCTTTGAGGGCGTCGATTTCAGCAACCACTGCGTCCAGAGCCTCGGTCGCCGCCTCGTATTCCGCGTCCAGGGTCTCCTCGCCGTCCTCGACGCCGGCGACCTGGGACTCAAGCGCGCTGAACTCGCTTTGGGCCTGGCGGCGCCGTTCATCTCCGGCCTTCTGGGATTCCCTCAGCCGGCCGATCTCGGCCTGGGCGGACTCGACCCGGGACCTCGCGGCGCCGACCTGTCCCGCGAGCCGGGCAAGGCCCTCGCGGCGGTCCGCGGCAGCCCGGAGCAGGGTGGCGAGGCGCTTGTCTTCGGCGGCGGCCGCGCTCTCGGCCTCCTGTTTGGCGGCGGTGGCGGCGTCCAGGACACCCCGCCGCTCGAGGATGCCGGCCTCCAGTCCGGCCTGCTCCGCCCGGACCCGCTCGGCCTGCTTCTCCAGCTGCTCCGGGTCCCGGCCGGCGTCGGGAGCCGTGTCCGCGGCTCCGAGCAGGCGGCGGCGTTCCTCGGCAAGAGATCCGAGCGAGCGCAGCCGTTCGCGTCCGGAGGAGAGCCGGTACCAGTTGTCCCGCGCGGCGTTGAGCTTCGGGGTGGCCTCCGCGGCGAGTTGCTCAAGCGCGGCCTGGCGCTGGCGGCCGCTTTCGAGCTCGCGTTCGACGACGGCGCGGCGGGCCTTCAGCGCCGTCTCGTCCGCGACGTCCTGCTCCAGCACGGATTGAAGCTGCACCAGGTCGTCGGCGAGGAGTCGGGAGCGGGCGTCGCGGACTTCGAACTGCACGGTCTGGGCGCGGCGCGCCACCTCCGCCTGTTTGCCCAGCGGGGTGAGCTGGCGGCGGATTTCCCCCGTGAGGTCGCTGAGCCGAGCCAGGTTGGCCTGCATGGCCTCGAGTTTGCGGACCGTTTTTTCCTTGCGGCGGCGGTGCTTGAGGATGCCGGCGGCCTCCTCGATGAAGCCGCGCCGGTCCTCGGGCGTGGCGTGCAGGACCTTATCCAGCTGCCCCTGCCCCACGATCACGTGCATTTCCCGGCCCAGGCCGGAGTCGGAGAGCAGCTCCTGGATGTCCAGCAGCCGGCAGCCCGCGCCGTTGATGGCGTACTCAGAGCCGCCGGTGCGGAACAGGGTGCGCGAAATCGTGACTTCGCTGTAGTCGATGGGCAGGGCGCCGTCGCTGTTGTCGATGGTCAGCGAGACGTGCGCCCGGCCAAGGGGCGGCCGGCCGGAGGTGCCGGCGAAGATAACGTCTTCCATCTTGCCGCCGCGCAGGGTCTTGGCACCCTGTTCGCCCATCACCCAGGACAGCGCGTCCACCACGTTGGACTTGCCGGAGCCGTTGGGTCCCACCACGGCGGTGACGCCGGGTTCGAATTCGAACGTCGTCGCGGAGGCGAACGACTTGAATCCGCGGACGGTCAGGCTTTTGAGGTGCAAGGTGTTTCGGGTCTCCTGGATGGCGGAAGCGGGCGTGTTTCCTGCCCTAAATCTACTGGAACCACAACAAATTCATCGGATTTAGGGTGGGTTGGGGGGAATGCGGCAACCGGGTTCGCGGGCGTCCGCTACCAGCGCCCGTTCCGCGGCCGCGGCTGGCAGACGGGGCAGGTATAGGAGGAGCGGTTCATGAACTGTTCGCGTTTCATCAGGCTCACGAGGCCGGCCGCGGCGCAGCGGCGGCATTCCTGGCCCTCGCGGCCGTAGGCGTTCAGGGACCGTTCGAAGTAGCCGGAGGCGCCGTTGACGTTGACGTAGAGGGAATCGAAGCTGGTGCCGCCGGCGGCGAGGGCGTCGGTCATCACCTGGCGGGCGGCGTCGAGCACCCGCAGCGCCTCCGAGCGGCGGAGCGTGTCCGTGGGCCGGGCGTAGTGGAGTTTGGCGAGCCAGAGTGCCTCGTCCGCGTAGATGTTGCCGATCCCCGAGACCAGCCCCTGGTCCAGGAAGGCCCGCTTGAGTCCGGTTTTCCGCGCCCGCAGCCGGCGGAAGAACTCCTCGAAGGAGAAGTGCGGGTCCAGCGGGTCGCGGGCGATGTGCGCGGCCTCCTCGGCGATCAGCGGCAGCGGCATTTCCGCCAGGCCGCCGGGACCGCCGTCGGGCGTGGGGACCAGCGAGGTGAGGAAGAGCCCGCCGAAGATCCGCTGGTCGACGAAGCGCAGCTGTTCGGGCATCCCCGCCGCCGGGCTGAGCCGCAGCCGGATTTTCAGGTGCTTCTCGTCGGCGACGGCGGCGTCCTGCATCAGCAGCTGGCCGGACATGCCCAGGTGGGCCATCAACGCCACCGAGGGCGGCGCGGCACCGGTGGCGGTGCCGGCGTCGTCTGTGCCTGCGGTGTCCGCGAGCGGGAGCCAGAGGAATTTTCCGCGGCGCACCACGTCCAGCACGCGGGCGCCTTCGAGGTTCCCAGCGAAGTCCTCGGCGCCGAGTGCGTGGCGGCGGATGGAGCGCGGGTCCAGCACCTCGACGGCGGTGATGGTCCGGCCCCGCACCCAGTTCACCAGGCCGCGCCGGACGACCTCGACCTCGGGCAGTTCAGGCAAGGGGCGCCTAGCTGCCGGTCTGGGACTTGAGCTGCTGGGACTCCGCAGCGTCGGCCGCCGTAGCGTCCGGGGTCCGTGCCGAGAGGCGGCGCCAGGCGTCCGCGGCTGCTTCCTGCTCGGCTTCCTTCTTGGAATTTCCCGAACCGGTGCCGTAGTCGGTGCCACCGATCCGCAGCACGGCCTCGAACGAACGCGCGTGGTCCGGGCCCGAGCCCTCCACGGCATAGTTGATCGTCCCGAGCTGGCGGCTGGCCGCGAGTTCCTGGATGGAAGTCTTCCAGTCTGTGCCGGCGCCCAGCGCGGCGGCGTCCTGGAGCAGCGGACCGATCAGGCGCATTACGAGCTGGCGGGCGGTCTCCAGATCGTTGGAGAGGTAGGTGGCGCCGATGAGCGCCTCCATGGTGTCCGCCAGGATGGAGGCCTTGTTCTTGCCCTCGGTGAGCTTCTCGCCCTGGCCGAGGTAGATGTACTCCCCCAGCCCGATGCTGCGGCCGATGCCGGCCAGCGCCCGGGTGCTGACGACGGCGGAGCGGCGCTTGGCCAGGTCCCCTTCGGGCAGTTCCGGGTTGTCGCGGTACAGCGCGTCGGTGACGGAGAAGCCCAGGATGGAGTCGCCCAGGAACTCGAGCCGTTCGTTGGTGGGGATGCCGCCGTTTTCGTAGGCGTAGGAACGGTGTGTCAGAGCAAGACGAAGCGTCCCGGCGTCAATAGAGACACCGAGACGCTTCAGAAGCTCTTCAGTTGAAGACATCTTGGTCAGCCTGTTGGCGGATTAGACGTCTGCGACCTTGCGGCCCTTGTACTCAAGGAACAGCGCGGTGCCAGCCGAGTCGGTAACGACCTTTGCCTGGTGCGGCAGGCTGTAAACAACCTGTCCGTTTTCCACGGTCTTCACCAGGTGGGGGGCAGTTGCCTTCCACTGGGAGCGGCGGGCGCGGGTATTCGAGCGAGACATTTTCCGCTTGGGAACAGCCACGGCTAACTCATTTCTCTCTAGTCCAACACTTACAAATCAGTTTTGCCGGTCAGGCTTAGCCAGATCAGCTAGGGCAGCCCAGCGAGGATCTACGACCTCGTGGTGGTGCCCCGGCTCGTCTTCCAGGCGTACTCCGCATTCGGAGCAAAGGCCCTGGCAGTCTTCCCGGCACACCGGCTGGAACGGCAGCATGGTGACAACTGCGTCCCGCAACACCGGCTCAAGATCGATCAGATCGTGCTCGACTCGACGTTGCTCTTGTTCGTCTTCTTCATCCGGGAATTCAACATCCCCGTAGAAGAAAAGTTCTTGCACATTGACCTCAAGGTCATACGCAAGGGGATCCAGGCATCGACCGCATTCGCCGGTTACTTCGACGTTTGCGGTGCCCGATACCAGAATTCCTTCGTGTACGGCCTCCAGGCGCAGATCCAGCTCGACATCCGAGCCTTCCTGCACACCAATGAGCGCCACACCAAGATCACTTGGCGCGGGTACATGTTCCGTCAGTGTCCGCATGCTTCCCGGACTGCGTCCGAGGTCCTTGACGTCGAACGCCAGGGGCGAACTAGCATCTCGTTTAATGAGAACTCCTGTTGAACATATGACCGACGTACCATCTTAGCCTGAATTTCCGGACGGACTCAAACCGGCGGACGGCGCGCGGCTGAGCGCCGCACCCCGGCCCGGTAAGGGCCGCGCAACCGGCAGCAGGCCGCCGAGTACCGATCAAGCTTACCCTCTACGCGGCGTGCCCCGGACCCGGCTCGCCGGATCTCAGCCGCTTCAGCACGGACTTCGGCACAAACTCCGATACGTCCCCGCCGAGGGTGAAGACTTCCTTGATCAGGGTGGAGGACAGGTGCAGGTAGTGGCCCTCGGCCGGAATGAACACGGTCTCCACCCCGGTGAGCTGCCGGTTCATCGTGGCCATCGGCAGCTCGTAGTCGAAGTCAGAGGAGGAGCGCAGTCCCTTGACAATCGCGGAGGCTCCACGCTGCCGGCAGTAGTCGGCCAGCAGTCCTTGTCCCACGGGTTCCACCACGATGCCCCGCAGCGCGGCCAGGGCTTGACGCGCCATGTCGAGCCGTTCCTCGAGCCCAAAGCGGTACTTCTTGGCGTAGTTGGTGGACACCGCCACAATGACCTCGTCGAAGAGGCTGGCCGCCCGGGCAATGACTTCCAGGTGGCCGTTGTGAATGGGGTCAAAGGAGCCAGGGCATACGGCGCGTCTCATCCTCCGAACCTACCCCATCGGCCGTGCGGGCCGGGATAGCATGGCGGAATGTCAGCATCTAAGAGTTCTTCTGCCGAGTCCGTGCGCACTCCGTTCACCGTCGCCGGCGGCGTCGTCCTGGTCACGGGGGCCGCAATGGGCATGGGGCGCCTCTATGCCCTGCGCGCCGCCCGGGAGGGTGCCGCCGTCGTCATCCTCTGGGACGTCGACGCGGATGGCCTGGCGCAGACGGCCGGCGAAGTCACGGCGCTGGGCGCGCGCGCCGTCGTCCGCCGGGTGGACCTGTCCAGCCGGGAGGCAATCGCCGAAGCCGCCGCGGAAGCGCAGTCCGAGGGCCCGCTGACCCTGCTCATCAACAATGCGGGCATCGTGCGCGGCGCGATGTTCTGGGACCACGACCCGGCCCGCGACATCGCCCTGACCATGGACATCAACGCCCTGGCGCCGATGTACGTCGCCCACGCGTTCCTGCCGGCCATGATGGCCGACGGCGGCCGCCCGCGCCGGATCCTGAACATCGCCTCCGCCGCCGGGACCGTGTCCAACCCGCGGATGAGCGTCTACGCCGCCTCCAAGTGGGCGGTGATCGGCTGGAGCGACTCGCTCCGGCTGGAACTCGAGCAGCAGGGCCACGACCACCTCAAGGTGACCACCTTCTGCCCCAGCTACATTTCCACGGGCATGTTCGCCGGCGCCCGCGGCCCGCTGTTCACTCCCCTGATGACCCCGGACGACGCCGTCAACCGCGCCTGGCGTGCCACGGTGGCCGGCCAGCCGCAGCTGATCGCCCCGGCGACGGCGCAACTGGGCAAGGTGTTGCGCGGCCTGCTGCCGGTCCGGGCCTGGGACTTCGTTGGCGGGAAAGTTTTCGGCATCTACACCACGATGGACAAGTTCACCGGACGGACGGACAAGGCGGGAACCCCGTGAGCAACCAGCCGCTCTCCCCCTGGCAGCGTGCGGCCACCGGCGCGAACCTGCTCTCCCCCGCCGGGGACCTGGGCGTCACGATCTTTGAGGAGATGACCACCCTGGCGCTGCAGACCGGCGCCATCAACCTCGGCCAGGGCTTCCCGGACGAGGACGGCCCCGCGGAGATCAAGGACGCCGCCCAGGCCGCAATCGCCGCCGGCGCCAACCAGTACGCCCCCGGCAAGGGCATCCTGGAATTGCGGGAGGCCATCTCCCTGCACCAGGAGCGCTTCTACGGCCTGACCCCGGATCCGCAGACCGAAATCATTGTCACCACCGGCGCCACGGAGGCCATCGCCGCCGCACTGCTGGCCCTGGTGGGGCCCGGCGACGAGGTCCTGACCTTCGAGCCGTTCTACGACTCCTACGGCGCGATCATCGGCCTCTCCGGCGCCCGGCACGTCACCGCGCCGCTGCTGGCCCCCGACTTCATGCCGGACCTCGATGCCCTGGCCGCGGCGTTCAGCGACCGCACCAAGGTGGTGCTGGTGAACAATCCGCACAACCCCACGGGGGCGGTGTTCCCGCGTGAGGTGCTCGAACGCGTCGTCGAACTCGCCACTCGGCACGACGCCGTCATCATCACCGACGAGGTTTACGAACACCTCACCTTCGACGCCGTGCACCTGCCGGTCGCGACGCTGCCAGGTGCCGCGGAGCGCACCCTGACCATTTCCTCGGCCGGCAAGACCTTTTCCTTCACCGGCTGGAAGATCGGCTGGCTCAGCGGCCCCGCCCACCTGGTGGCCGCCGCCCGCACCGTCAAGCAGTTCCTCAGCTACAGTTCCGGGACGCCGTTCCAGAGCGCCATCGCGGTGGGGCTGGGCCTGCCCGATGAGTTCTACACCGGCATCGCCGACACGCTGCGGCTCAAGCGGGACATCCTCAGCGAAGGCCTCCGCGCGGCGGGGCTGGAGGTCTTGAGCCCGCAGGGGACCTACTTTGTAAACGTGGACACCGCCCCGCTGGGCATCTCCGACTCGGTGGACCTGGCCCGCCGGCTGCCGGAACTGGTGGGCGTCGCCGCCATCCCGGTGCCCGTGTTCTGCCATGCCGAAGGCGCCGAGCGGACCCGCAGCCTGCTCCGCTTCGCGTTCTGCAAAAAGACATACATCCTGGAGGAAGCCGCCGAGCGCCTCTCCACGCTCCGGGACAGGCTGTGAGCGCGGACGGCACCCCCGCGGCGACGCGCTTCCTGCGGACCACGGGCCAGCACGCCGTGATTGAGCCCGATGAGTTCACCGAGGGCAGCTTTGTGCTGAGCATCGGCGGCGCCGAGCAGTCCCACGTCAACCTGGCCGACCCGGAAGACATCTTCTACGAGTACCTGCGCCGGATCGGCCATGTGGTCGATCTCGCGGCGCCGTGGGGCGAGCCCATCACAGCGCTCCACCTCGGAGCTGGAGCCCTGACGTTGGCCCGCTACATCCAGGCGACCCGGCCGGGTTCGGTGCAGTATGCGGTGGAGCTGGAGCGGGAATTGCTGGACTTTGTGCTCCAGCAGCTGCCGATGCCGGAGGGGACGTCACTGCAGACCGTGATCGGCGATGCCCGCGAGTCGCTGGGCGCACTCCCCGCGGAACTGCGGTTCGACGTCGTGATCCTGGACATCTTCTCCGGCCCGGAGGCGCCTGCGCACCTTGCCTGCACGGAGTTCTACCAGGAAGCCGCCGACCGGCTGACCGAGCGCGGCGTGCTGATCGTCAATGTCGGCGACGAACCGGGCCTGACCCTGGTCCGCAGCCAGGTGGCCGCGCTGCGCCGGGCCATGGCCGACGTGTCCGCGTTTGCCGAGGCAGGAATGTTCGCCGGCCGCTATCCCGGCAACATCATCCTGACCGGGACCCGGGGACCATGGCCGGACTCGTGGACCGCGGCCCTTACCGCCCGCGGGCCACACCCGGCGAAGGTGCTCTCCGGTGTTGAGCTGGACGTGCTCTCCGTCTAGCCCTCGGACTCCGCAGCCTCCGCATCGATGCCGGGCTCGGCGAACCAGAGCCGGGTTTCGCCGTACTTCTTTTCCGCGAACCGCTCCATCCCCTCCGGCCAGGACGGCTCCGGGGTCCGGGCCGAGCGTTCCACCACGACGACGGCGCCCTCGGCCAGGTGCGGGAGCAGCTTCGCGAGCACCGCGGCCAGGGCCACCTCGTCCAGCGGGTACGGCGGGTCCAGGAACACCAGGTCCCAGGCGGCCTCCGCGGCGGCCCGGTCCAGGAACGACTCGACCTTGGAGCGGTGCACGGAGACTGTCTTCCGCCGCGCCACGGTGTTGACGAGGTCCGCGTTGCGCTGGCACACCTCGCTGGCCTTGCCATCGAATTCGACCAGGTCCACGGTCCGCGCGCCGCGGCTGGCGCTTTCCACCCCGAGGGAACCCGACCCTGCATAGAGGTCAAGGACCCGGGCATCCGCGATCACCTCGAAGGCGTCCAGCCGGGAGAAGAGCGCCTCCTTGACCCGGTCCGTGGTGGGGCGGGTCAGCGAGCCGGGCACGCTGACCAGCGGCGTGCCGCCCGCGGCGCCGGCGATGATCCGGCTCATGGCTGGCGCACCCGTGCGGCCGTGGCCGGCCCCGTGGTCTGATTCGCTGCGCTGTGTGGGCTAGCCGCGTTCAAGGAACGCCTCCTTCTCAGGGTTGAGGTAGTCGTCGATTGCCGCGGCGAGGCCGGCGTGCCGGGCCAGATCCGGGTCCGCGCCGACGATCGCCTGGGCGTCCTGCCGGGCGCGGGCGATCACGTCCTCGTGCTCCAGCACCCGCAGGAGCTTCAGCGTCGAACGGCCGCCGGACTGCGAGGCCCCCAGGATGTCGCCTTCGCGGCGCAGCTTGAGGTCCTCCTGCGAGAGGGCAAAGCCGTCGGTGGTGGCCGCCACCGCGTCGAGCCGGCGCCGGCTCGGATGTTCCGGCTCCAGAGTGGTGACCAGGAGGCAGGTTCCCGGCAGCCCTCCGCGGCCCACCCGGCCGCGGAGCTGGTGGAGCTGCGAAATGCCGAACCGGTCCGCGTCCAGGATCACCATCAGCGTGGCATTGTGCACGTCGACGCCGACCTCGATCACCGTCGTGGAGACCAGCACTTTGGTCCGGTTGGCGGTGAAGGCGGCCATGGTCTCCGACTTCAGGGCCGGGTCCTGCCGGCCGTGCAGCGGCGCCACGGGCACCCCGGCCAGCAAAGGTTCGTCCCGCAGCAGTTCGACGACGCCGGTGACGGAGGCCAGCTCCCGGGTGCCGTTTTCCGCCAGGTCCGCGTCGGTGGGTTCGGCCTCCCCGGGGCTGAAGTCGCCGTCGTCGTCGGTGCCGATCTTGGGGCAGACGACGTAGACCTGGTGGCCGGCGTCGATTTCCTCCCGCGAGCGGGACCAGATCCGGGAGGCCCAGGCGGGGTGTTCGGCCAGGCCCACCACATGGGTGGAGATCGGCGCGCGGCCGGCCGGCAGCTCGTCCAGGACGGAGGTTTCCAGGTCGCCGAACACGGTCATGGCCACGGTCCGCGGGATGGGGGTGGCGGTCATGACCAGCAGGTGCGGCGGTTTGCTGGCCTTGGACCGGAGGGCGTCCCGCTGCTCGACGCCGAAGCGGTGTTGTTCGTCCACCACGATCAGGCCGAGGTCGTAGAAGGAGACGTTTTCGCTGAGCAGCGCGTGCGTGCCGATCACGATCCCCGCGGTCCCGGACGCGGCGTCCAGCATGGCCTGTTTCCGGGCGGCGGTGGGCATGGAGCCGGTGAGGAGGGTGACCTGGACGGAGTCCGAGCCGAGGCCGCCGAGCAGCCCGTCCCGGGAGAGCGGCCCGAGGGTGCGGCGGATGGAATCGAAGTGCTGGGCCGCGAGCACCTCGGTGGGGGCCAGCAGCGCGGCCTGTCCCCCGGCGTCGATCACCTGAAGCATGGCGCGCAGGGCCACAATCGTCTTGCCCGAGCCGACCTCGCCCTGCAGCAGCCGGTTCATGGGCGAGTCCAGGGCCAGCTCGTCGGCCAGCGTCTTGCCGACGGCGGCCTGGCCGGCGGTCAGGGTGAAGGGCAGCTGCCGGTCGAAGGCCGCCAGCAGGCCGCCGGGCACCCGCCGGCGCGCGGTCGCCTCCTCGGCGGCCAGCTGGGCGCGGCGCCGGGCCAGGGCGGACTGCAGCACCAGGGCTTCCTGGTAGCGGAAGCGGTCCCGGGCGCGCTGCCAGTCTGACGCGGTCTCCGGCGCGTGGATCAGCCGGTAGGCGGCGGCGACCGGGAGGAACTTTTCCCGGGCGGCGATCTCCGCCGGGAGCGGGTCCGGGACCGCGTCGAGGTCCGCGGTGTCCAGCAGTGTGGCGACGACCTTCTGGATGGACCAGCTGGTCAACTTGGCGGTGGCCGGATAGACCGGGATGGGCATGGCCGCGAGCTTTTCCGGGTCCATTCCCGGGATGTCCGGGTCTTCATCGAGCAGCTGGAACTCGGGGTTGGTCAGCCCCAGCGCGCCGCCGTAGCGGGTGATCTTTCCGGAAAACAGGGCGCGCCGGCCGGGCTGCAGTTCCGCCTTGGCTCGGAAGCCGTTGAAGAAGCTCACCTTGAGGGTTCCGGGCACGGCTCCGGCCGGACGGGCGGCAGCTCCGGAACCGGCGTCGTCGGTGATCACAACGTCGGTCAGCGAGCCGCGGCGGGCGCGCATCTGCCGGGTGCTGCTGGAGACGACGCGGGCGATCAGGGTGACCTCCTCGTCCAGCGGGACCTCGCTGATAAGGGTCAACTCGCCGCGGTTCATGTAGCGGCGCGGGAAGTAGTTCAGCAGCCCGCCGACTGTGGTGATGCCGAGGTGTTTCTCGATGACAGCCGCCGAACGCTTCCCGATCCGGCGTTCCAGGCCGAGGTCAAGTTCAGTGGTCATGTCCGTCGCGGGCCGCGCTGCGGGGGCCATCGGGGAGGCCTGCCGCTGGGTCACGCGGCACGGCCAGATCGCTGACGCTGATATCCGAGGGTTCGCCGAGCGAGCGGATCAGGTCGACGGCTGGGCCGGCGTCGGGCACGTGGACGTGGACGCGCCAACGGTACGCGCCGTTGGCGTCGGCGTCGCCACCCACCTGGCTCATGATCACGGACTCGCCCATCTCGTCGAGCCGCTGCCGCATGGTGGCCGCGTCCAGCGGCGAGAGCGTGATGGTGCACATGACCTCCACGCCATCGTCCCGCGGCATGTCCGCGTGGATGTGGGGGTCCTGGACGTCGTAGCCGTGCAGTCCGTCGAGGAGCTGGTCCTGGAGTTCCTCGCCGAGCACGGCGGAGCGCAGGCAGTCCAGGACCAGGAGCATCCCGACGCCGCCCGCGTCCACCACGTGGGCGGTGTGCAGGGCTTCTAGCTGGTCCTCGGTGTGAACCACGGCGGCCAGGGCGGCCTCGACGGCGGCGTCGAGGGCCAGGCCGAGGGTGTGGTTGCTGTCGTCGCCGTCATGCTCGGCGTCGACGGCGGCGGCGGCGCGGGCGGCCGCCTCCATCACGGAGAGCATGGTGCCCGGGACCGGGTCGCTCAGCGCAGACCAGGCCCGGATCTGGGCGCGGTTGAGCGCGGCGGCCAGCAGCGGCGAGCTGAGCCGGGTGTGCCCGGCCAGGGGTTCGGCTGCGGCGCACAGGAAGACGGCGAACAGGGTGCCGGAGTTGCCGCGCGCCTGCTCGATCGCGGCCTGGCCTGCCCGCGCCAGGACGGCGCCGACGTCATTCTGGGCGGGGTCCGGCGCGCCCACCGCGTGCACCGGGGTGTCAGCGCTGAGCTGGGGCAGGGCGGCGGTGTCGGTGGCCACGTCGTGAAGGGCCCGGGCGGCGGCGCGCACCGTGAGGTAGAGGTTGGTTCCGGTGTCGCCGTCGGCGACGGGGAAGATATTGATGGCGTTCAAGCGGTCGCTGTGGTTCCCAAGCGTTGTTTCCGCCTTGCCCAACCACCGCTTCATCGCTTGCGCGTTGGCGGCAATTTTAGTCTGCAAAGTGATCCCATCCCACAGTGTCAGCGGGCCGGCCCGCTATTGTCACGCCCGTGCTGTCCGTTGGTGCAGGGGCCTCTACCGAGCCTATCGCAGTGAAACCGGGAGGCAGCTGAACGCCCGCCGGGAAGGCAGCCAGCAGGCCGTGGTCCTCGCCGCCGCCGAGCACCCAGTCCTGCGGGTCCGCGCCCAGCAGGGCGACGGCAGGCTCCAGCGGCGCCGCGAGCTCCTTCAGCGCCGCCGGGTCCAGGTTGAGCACGGCGTGGCTGGCGGCGGCCATCCGCGTCCCGTCCCGGACCAGCCCGTCGGAGATGTCCATCAGGGCGGTGGCGCCGGCTTCCCGGGCCACCGGACCGGCTGCGAGCGGCGGCCGCGGGCGGCACTGGATATCCATCAGGCCGCGCTGTTCCCGGGTCAGCGCCTGCACCGGGGTGGCGGATTCCAGCAGGGCCAATCCGGCGGCGGCCCGTCCCACGCTGCCGGCAAGCGCCAGGGTGTCCCCCGCGCGGGCGCCGGAGCGCAGCACCGGGGCCTGTCCGTCGAGGGTGCCCAGGATGGCGACGCTGACGGCCAGTTCCTTTCCGCGGCCCAGGTCCCCGCCGGCCACGGCGCAGTCCGGGGCGCCCAGTTCGCGGATGCCGGCGCTCAGGCCGTCGGCGAAGTCCTCCACCCAGCCCACGGGGGTCTCCGGGGGCATGGTCAGGCTCACCACCATCGAGGTGGCACGGGCGCCCATGGCGTTGATGTCGCTGAGGTTCTGGGCCGCTGCTTTCCAGCCGACGTCGTAGCCGGAGGTCCGGTAGCCGTTGTTCCACACGAGCCGGAAATCCTGGTCCACCACCTGGGTGTCGATGCTGACCACTGCCCGGCCGTCAGGGGCCGCCACGATCGCGGCGTCGTCGCCGGGGCCCAGCAGCAGGGTGCCGGTGCCCGGGGTGGAGTCTCCGCCGTGAAGCCTCGGGAAGATCCGGGCGAGGAGTTCCGATTCGGAGAGCTCGGCCACGGTCAGCGGCGGCGATGGGGTCGGTTGGGTCAGCGGTTCAGGCACAGCCCTACGCTACCGTGCTGGGCTGACAGCGGCGGGGCCGGGCCGGACCCCGGGCCGGGATAGGCTGGGTGGATGCTCCAGCTCCGCCCGCACGGCCCGCTCCGTCCCGTTCGCTTTCTGGCCGCCGCTGCCGCCGCCGGGCTCCTGCTCAGCGCCTGCTCCCCCGCCGTCGACGTCGCGCCGGCCAAGGATGCGGCGAACGCCGCCTGCGCCCCGATGATGCTGGCGCTGCCGGACAGCATCGGTGAGGCGAAGCTGCGCAAGACCAACAGCCAGGCGACGGCTGCCTGGGGCGATCCGTCCCTGGTGGTGCTGCGGTGCGGTGTCAACGTCCCCGGCCCCACCACGGACCGTTGCGTCAGCGTCAACGGGGTCGACTGGGTGATTAAGGAGGGCCACCCGGTGTGGACCCTGACCACCTTCGGGCGTGAACCCGCCACGGAGATCCTGATGGATCCGGACAAGATCAGCTCGGCGACGGTCCTGGCCGAACTGGCCAATGCCGCAGCCAAGGTGAAAGCGACGCGGAACTGCGTGGGCCAGGCCGACCTGCAGAACCTGCCCACCGGCAAGTAGGCAGGCCGGCGCGGCGCCTACGGGGTCAGCGCAGGCCGGTCTTGCGGTGCAGGGCCAGGTGGATCAGCTCGTCGATCAGCTCCGCGTAGCCCAGCCCGGAGGCCTTCCACATCTGCGGGTACATGCTCTTGGGCGTGAAGCCGGGCATGGTGTTGATCTCGTTGATGATCAGCTCGCCCTCGGGCGTGTAGAAGAAGTCCACCCGGCTCAGGCCTTCGGCGCCCACGGCCTCGAAGGCGACCCCCGCGAGTTCGCGGACCCGGGCGATGGCTTCTTCGGGAAGGTCGGCCGGGCAGCTGAGCGCGGCGGCGTCGTCCTCCACGTATTTGGCGTTGAAGTCGTAGAAGTCGTGTCCGCCGCCGGCCACCGAGATCTCGCCCGGCATCGAGGTGCGCGGCGCATCGGTCCCGCGGCCCTCGAGCACGGCGCACTCGATCTCCCGGCCGATGATGCCCGCCTCGATCACGAGCTTGGGATCATGTTCCCGGGCCGCCTCGATCGCGGCATCCAGGTCATCAAGCGAGTCCACCTTGGAGATGCCCATCGAGGAGCCGGCCCGCGCCGGCTTGACGAACACCGGGAAGCCAAGGGCGTCCACGCGCTTGCGCACCAGCTCCGGGTCGGTGAGCCACTGCCGGTCCGTCACCGCGATGTAGGGTCCCACGCGCAGCCCGGCGGCCTCGAAGACCACCTTCATGTAGTGCTTGTCCATGCCGACGGCGGACGCCAGGACGCCGGCGCCGACGTAGCGGGTGTCAGAGAGTTCCAGCAGCCCCTGGATGGTGCCGTCCTCGCCGAACGGCCCGTGCAGCAGCGGGAAGACCACGTCCACGGACCCCAGTTCCTGCGGGACCTGGTTGGGCGCGGCGACGATCAGCTGGTGTTCGCCGCCGATCTCGGCCAGCGTCACGGTCTGCTCCGACGGCGCCACCTCCGGCAGCGAGGAGGCGGACAGGGACCACGACCGGGTGTCGCCGGAGGCAAGCACCCACTGGCCGGTCTTGGCGATCCCGATCGGGATCACCTCATACTTGTCCTGGTCGATGGCGCCGAGAACCCCGGCCGCCGTGACGCAGCTGACCGCGTGCTCGCTGGAGCGGCCGCCGAAGAGCACCGCGACCCGCGGCTTGCGGCCGGGCTGGGCCTCTGTAGTCACAATCTTTTCCGACACTGTTAGTAATCGCCTTCGGATTTCAGGTCCCGGGACAGCAGCAGCGGCCCCAGTTGGTCTACGGACAGTTTTCCGGCCAGGACCGCGACGACGGCGGCGGTGATGGGCATCTCGACGCCCAGTTTGCCGGCCAGTTCATGCACGGCCTGCGCCGATTTAATGCCTTCGGCCGTCTGCGTCATCTCGGCGGTGACCTGTTCCAGGCTCAGGCCGGTGCCGAGCAGCCGCCCTGCGGTGTGGTTCCGCGACAGCGCCGAGGAGCAGGTGGCGACGAGGTCGCCCAGGCCTGCCAGGCCCGCCATGGTCTGGGCTTCGCCGCCCAGCGCCAGGGTCAGCCGCGAGGTCTCGGCGAGGCCGCGGGTGATCACGGAGGCCTTGGTGTTGTCTCCCATCTGCTTGCCTTCGCAGATGCCCACGGCGAGGGCGATGATGTTCTTGACGATGCCGCCGATTTCGACGCCGACCACGTCCGACGTCGTGTACGGGCGGAAGTAGGGGGCCGTGCAGCTGCGGGCCACCCAGCCGGCCGCCGCGGCGTCGGAGCAGGCCACAACGGAGGCCGTCGGCTCCTCGCGGGCGATTTCCATGGCCAGGTTGGGACCGGAGACGACTGCCACGCGCTCGGCGGGAATGCCCAGTTCCTCGCAAATGACTTCGCTCATCCGGGCATCCGAGTGCAGCTCCAGGCCCTTCATCAGAGACACCACGAGGGCGCCGGACCCGATCAGGTGCCTCCACTCGCGCAGCTGGGGCCGCAGGGTCTGGGCGGGGACAGCCAGAACCACCAGGTCGGCGCCGTCGAGGACCTCGGCGACGTCGGTGGAGGCGGTGATGCTGGCCGGAAGGGCAATGCCTTTGAGGTACTGCTCGTTGCGGTGTTCGGCGTTGATCTGGTCCACGACGGCGGCGCGGCGGCCCCAGAGCCGGATGCTGCGGTCGACGCCGGACGCGGTGGCCGCGTCGGCGAGGATCTTGGCGAAGGTAGTCCCCCAGGAGCCGGCGCCGAGGACGGCGACGCTCTGGGCCGAGCCTGCGGCGTCCGTGCCGCGGGGCACAGCTGTCACTGGATACCGTCCGTGGCGGTGCCTGCGTCGGCGGCGGGTCCACTGTCCGCGGTGCCGGGGTTGCCGCCGCGCTCGACGAACCGCCCGTGAGTGGACTGGTTGTGAGCCGAGGGATCCCAGCGGACCAGCGGCGGCTGTCCGCCGCGCAGGCTGGCCAGCAGTTCGGTGATGGCGTCCATGATCACGTTCGTGGCCTCGGTCAGCGTCGCTTTGTCCAGCGGCCGGCCGGCGAACGCGCTCAGGTCCACCGGGTCGCCCACCAGCACGCGCGAGGTCTTCCGCGGGAAGACGTAGAACCGCTTGGCGTAGCGCGGGAACACCTCATGCGCCCCCCAGTGGGCCATCGGGACGACCGGGATGCCGCTTTCCAGCGCCATCCTCGCCGCGCCGGTGTGGCCCTTCATCGGCCAAAGCTCGGGGTCGCGGGTGAGTGTTCCCTCGGGATAGATGATGATCGCGCCGCCTTCGTCCACTACTTCCTTGGCGACCTGCAGCGAACGGTTGGCGCCCGACGTCGAGCGTTCCACCGGGACCTGCTTGGTGTTGCGCAGCACCGAGCCGAGCACCGGGACCTTGAAGAGGCTGCCCTTGGCCAGGAAATGCGGCATCCGCTTCTGGTTGTAGAGCATGTGGCCGATCACGAGCGGATCGATCTCGGTGCAGTGGTTGGGCGCGGCAATAAATCCGCCGGCGGGGAGCTTCTCCAGCCCCTCCCACTTCTTGTTCATCAGCAGGTTCATGACCGGCCGGACGATTCCGGCCACAATGACAAAGGTGATGTGGCTCTTGGCCGTTTCCTTCACTTTGTCCTCTACCGGGCCGAGGTGATGTCGAAGTCGGCACCGAGGCCGGCGAGCTTTTCGGTGAAACGCTCGTAGCCGCGGTTGATGATGTCGATGCCGGTGACCCGGGAGGTGCCGGTGGCCGCCAGGGCGGCGATGAGGTGGCTGAAGCCGCCGCGCAGGTCCGGTACGTCAATGTCGGTGCCCTTGAGCTGCGTCGGGCCGGAGATGACGGCCGAGTGCAGGAAGTTCCGCTGGCCGAAGCGGCACGGGACACTGCCGAGGCATTCGCGGTGTACCTGGATGTTGGCGCCCATCCGGACCAGGGCGTCGGTGAAGCCGAAGCGGTTTTCGTAGACGGTCTCGTGCACGATCGACACGCCCTCCGCCTGGGTCAGGGCCACAATGAGCGGCTGCTGCCAGTCGGTCATGAACCCGGGGTGCACGTCGGTTTCGAGCACCAGCGGGCTGAGCTTGCCGCCGGGGTGGTAGAAGCGGATGCCGTCGTCGCCGATGTCCATGCCGCCGCCGACCTTGCGGTAGGTGTTCAGGAACGTCATCATGTCGCGCTGGGTGGCGCCTTCGACGAAGATGTCGCCGCGGGTCACCAGCGCGGCGGAGGCCCAGGATGCGGATTCGTTGCGGTCGGACAGGGCCCGGTGGTTGTAGCCGCCCAGGTCCTGGACGCCTTCGATCCGGATGGTGCGGTCGGTCTGGACGCTGATGATGGCGCCCATCTTCTGCAGCACGGCGATGAGGTCGACGATTTCGGGCTCGGTGGCCGCACCGGAGAGTTCGGTGATGCCCTCGGCGCGGGTGGCGCTGAGCAGGACCTGCTCGGTTGCCCCGACAGAGGGGTAGGGCAGCGCGATCTTGGCGCCCTTGAGCCCGTTGGGTGCGGAGATATGGATGCCGCCCGGGCGCTTCTCGACGACGGCGCCGAACTGGCGCAGCACGTTCAGGTGGTAGTCGATCGGGCGGTCGCCGATCTTGCAGCCGCCGAGGTCCGGGATGAACGCCTCGCCGATGGCATGGATCAGAGGTCCGCAGAGCAGGATCGGGATGCGCGAGTCGCCGGCGTGCGCGTCGATAGCCGTGTGCGAGGCCGTCTTGGCGTTCGTCGGGTCCAGCGTGAGGTCCCCGGTGACGGGGTCCTTGTCCACCGTGACACCGTGGAGCTGGAGCAGGCTGGTGACAACCTCAACGTCCTTGATTTCCGGGACGTTGCGCAGCACGGACGGCTCGTTGCCCAGCAGGGCAGCAACCATCGCCTTGGGGACAAGATTCTTGGCCCCGCGGACGGTGACGCGGCCGGTCAGCGGGACGCCTCCGCGGATTGTCAGAACACTACTCATTTACCAGTTTCCTCACGACTACTCGCCCCCAAATCCTTACAAAGGCTCCAGCTAAGCATAGGAGCTTGCGTTACCGATCTGAAATACGGCGCGGTGCGGGCCTTCGTGGCGGGCCCCGCCTTAGCCGTCGGAAAACACACGACGCGGGGTCACTTACGGCCCGTCCCGGCTCTCGGAATGGGCCGTAAGTGACCCCGCGTTGTTGTGGTGCGACGCCGAACTAGGACAGCTTGGCCGGTAGCGTCGTGGGCTTGAAGGCCGGCCGGGTGGCCTCGTACGCGGTGATGTCCTCTTCATGCTGGAGGGTCAGGCCGATGTCATCCAGGCCTTCGAGCAGGCGCCAGCGGGTGTAGTCGTCAATGTCGAACGGCGCGACGACGTTGCCACATTCGACCGTCTTGGAGACGAGGTCCACCTTGACCTCGGTGCCCGGGGCGTTTTCCAGCACCTTCCAGATGAGTTCAATATCGTCCTGGGCCAGCTCGGCGGCCAGCAGGCCCTGCTTGCCCGAGTTGCCCCGGAAAATGTCCGCGAAGCGGGAGGACAGCACGGCCTTGAAGCCGTAGTCCTTCAGTGCCCAGACGGCGTGCTCGCGGGAGGATCCGGTGCCGAAGTCGGGCCCGGCGACCAGCACGGAGCCTGCGCTGAACGGGTCCTGGTTCAGGATGAACGCCGGGTCCTTGCGCCAGGCGGAGAAGAGCGCGTCCTCGAACCCCGTCCGGGTGATGCGCTTGAGGTAGACGGCGGGGATGATCTGGTCGGTGTCGACGTTGCTCTGGCGCAGCGGGACACCGATGCCGGTGTGGGTGGTGAACTTTTCCATGGCGGATCCTTCGTTGGCGGTGGGGACCGGTGCAGGCGGACGCTATGCGGTGCCGGCGCGGTGGCCGGCGGACGCGGGCTCGGATTCCAGGTCCGACGGCGAGCTCAGCGTCCCGCGCACCGCCGTCGCCGCGGCGACGACGGGCGAGACCAGGTGGGTGCGGCCGCCCTTGCCCTGCCGGCCCTCGAAGTTGCGGTTGGACGTGGAGGCGCAGCGCTCCCCCACCTCCAGCTGGTCCGGGTTCATGCCCAGGCACATCGAGCAGCCTGCGAACCGCCATTCGGCGCCGAAGTCCGTAAAGACTTTGTCCAGGCCCTCGGCCTCGGCTTCGAGCCGGACGCGCGCGGAGCCGGGGACCACAAGCATCCGGATGTTCGGGTCCTTGGTGCGGCCGCGGATGATGTCCGCGGCGGCCCGGAGGTCCTCCATCCGGGAGTTGGTGCAGGAGCCGAGGAACACGGTGTCGACCCGGATGTCCTTCATCGGCGTGCCGGGCTCGAGGCCCATGTACTGCAGGGCACGTTCGGCGGCGGCTTTGGCGTTCTCGTCGCCGAAGTCCGCCGGGGAGGGCACCTTGGCGGACAGCGACACGCCCTGGCCGGGGTTGGTCCCCCACGTCACGAACGGTTCCAGGGTGTCGGCGTCGAGGTCCACCTCGGCGTCGAAGACGGCGCCGTCGTCGGTGCGCAGGGTGTTCCAGTATTCGACGGCGGCCTCCCAGTCGGCGCCCTGGGGCGCGTGCGGGCGGCCGTGCATGTAATCGTAGGTGGTCTGGTCAGGGGCGACCAGGCCGGCCCGGGCGCCGGCCTCGATGGACATGTTGCAGATGGTCATCCGGGCCTCCATGGAGAGCGCCCGGATCGCGGAGCCGCGGTACTCGAGGACGTAGCCCTGGCCGCCGCCGGTGCCGATCTTGGCAATCACGGCCAGGATGATGTCCTTGGCCGAGACGCCGGGGCGCAGCCTGCCCTCGACATTGATGGCCATGGTCTTGAACGGCTTCAGCGAGAGCGTCTGGGTGGCCATCACGTGCTCCACCTCGGAAGTGCCGATGCCCATCGCGAGCGCGCCGAAGGCGCCGTGCGTGGAGGTGTGCGAGTCGCCGCACACCACGGTCATGCCCGGCTGGGTCAGTCCCAGCTGCGGGCCGACCACGTGCACGATCCCCTGCTCGGCGTCGCCAAGGGAGTGCAGGCGGACGCCGAACTCCTTGCAGTTGTTGCGCAGGGTCTCGATCTGGGTCCGGCTGGTGAGGTCCGCGATTGGCTTGTCGATGGCCAGCGTGGGAGTGTTGTGGTCCTCCGTGGCGATGGTGAGGTCCGGCCGGCGCAGCTTCCGGCCGGCGAGCCGCAGGCCCTCGAAAGCCTGCGGGGAGGTCACCTCATGCACCAGGTGGAGGTCGATGAAAAGGAGGTCCGGCTGGGCGTTGGCGCCTTCGCCGTCCCCCTTGCGCACCACGTGCGCGTCCCAGACTTTCTCGGCCAATGTCTTTGCCACGGCCTGCTCCCTTCACTGCTTTTTCGCCGCGTGTGTAACTTCGCCGCCGTGCTTGGTCCCGCTCCCGCGGGTTGATGCTCTCCACTGAATCAGCCCAACCGCCGGATGCGCCAGCGCAATGATTTGCATCTCAGATATTGAGACGGCAATATCATTACATGGACAATTCTAGTGGCGTCGGTGTCATCGATAAAGCGGCCCATGTGCTTGACGCACTCGAGGCCGGACCCACCACCCTGGCGCAGCTCGTGGCCGCGACCGGCCTGGCCCGGCCTACCGTGCACCGCCTCGCCCTGGCGCTTGTCCACCACCGCCTCGTCAGCCGCGACATCCAGGGCCGCTTTGTCCTCGGCAGCCGGCTGGTGGAACTTGCCTCGGCCGCCGGTGAGGACCGGCTGATCGCCACCGCCGGGCCCGTCCTGATGCAACTGCGCGACGCCACCGGCGAAAGCGCCCAGATCTTCCGCCGCCAGGGCGACTGGCGGGTCTGCGTGGCGTCCGCCGAACGGCCCATCGGCCTGCGGGACACCATCCCGGTCGGCACCCAGCTGTCCATGAAGGCCGGATCCGCCGCCCAGGTGCTGCTGGCCTGGGAGGACCACGACCGCCTGCTGGAGGGCCTCCAGGCGGCCCGCTTTACGCCCACCGTCCTGGCCGGGGTACGACGCCGGGGCTGGGCCCAGAGCCTCGGCGAGCGTGAGCCGGGGGTCGCCTCGGTGTCGGCGCCCGTCCGCGGGCCTTCCGGCCGGGTGATCGCCGCCGTCTCCATCTCCGGGCCGATTGAACGCCTGACCCGCCAGCCGGGCCGCCTGCACGCCGAGGTGGTCTGCAACGCCGCGCGCGTCCTGACCGAGGCGCTGCGCAAGACCAACGACTGACCCCGGCCGGCGATCCGCGGCGCTAGGCTGTGCCCATGAACAGCTACGCGGTCTTCCTGCGCGGGGTCAACCTGGGCGGCATCAACATCAAGATGGCCGACCTCAAAGCGGCCCTGAAATCACGCCCGTTCTCAGCCGTGGCAACGCTGCTCGCCAGCGGCAACGTGGTGCTCTCCAGTGAACTTCCGGCCGCCGGCGTGAAGACCGAGTTCGAGGCCTGCCTGCGCGAAACATTCGGCTACGACGCCTGGGTGGTGGTGCTGAGCGCGGCCCAGGTGGCGGCGCTGGTGGAGGCCTGCCCCTACCCCGCGGATGACAAGGCCACACACAGCTATGTCACGCTGTCCTCGGATCCGGAGATCCTTACCGAGCTGTACGACGCCGGCCGGGCCCTGGACGGAGTGGAGCTGGCCCGGCTGGCGCCCGAAGCCGTGGCCTGGCTGGCCCCGGCCGGCGGCACCCTCGAGAGCCCGTTCAGCAAACTCTCCGCCAAGGCCCGCTACAAGGCCAGCACCACCACCCGTAACCTGCGGACCATGATCAAGGTCCGCGACGCCGCCGTGCCGCCGGGCGCAGGCTAGCCGCGGCGCTCCGCGACGGGCCTCAGCCCGCGGCTAACCTCGGCCCGCGGCGGACTTCAGTGCGGCGTTGAAGGACCGGAGGCGGCTGACCTCCAGCTCCACGGGGGCGACCACGAGGTCCTCCGCGACGGCGGCAACCGAGGCGCGCAGCCGCCTGCCGGCCGCCGCCGCGCGGGCACGCGCCGCGGCGCCGGCAATGAATCTTGCCGCGACGGCCAGCACGATGCCCAGCAGCACGCCTCCGGCCACCAGGACTGTCGGGACGGGCCAGCCCTGCACCCGCGGGACTTCCGGAACCGGCAGCTGGAAGTACGCCAGGGCCGCCAGCACCCCGAGCCAGCCGAGACCGCCGAGTGCGGTGAGCAGGCCCAGCCACTGGACAGCGTTGAAGGCGGTCCACCACCAGGAGCCGCGGCCTGCTTTGAGGTCCGTGCCGGCGATAGCCTGGTCCAGGGCGTCGGGGAGCCGCTCCCGGCCTTCCCGGGCCGCCCCGCGGATGACCGCCCGCCAGGGCCCGGGGGCGCCGTCGGAGGCGGCGTCGGCAAACTGCCGCACGGCGGCGTCGGTGCGGGCCCGCTCCGGGGCTCCTGCGGGCGGCAGCGAGGTCCGGTTCAACTCCGGCTTCTCCCCGGACCGGCGCAGGTTCAGCCGCCGCAGCGGGTCCGGCCGGAACCGGACCAGCCAGCGGGCCACGGGCCAGCCGGTGCGGCGGGTGGCTTCCTGCCGGTAGGAGCGGGCCACGGCGTCGACCACCAGCGGCACGTTCGCGGCCACGGCCAGCTCGCCGGCCAGCCGGTCCCGGGTTCCGGCCTTCACGCCGGCAGCCTCCCCGGCGCCCGAGGCTTCGGTGAGACGTTGCGCGGCCCGGTCAACGTCCGCCGCGAGACGCTGTGAGAGCGCCAGCCGCTGCATGGCGACCTGCCGGATCGCGGCCCGGACCTTGTCCACGCCGGTGCCAACGACGGCCGAGGCGCCCAGCACCTGAACCTTGCCCAGCCCGTCCCTCGCCAGAATGGCCTTGAGGGACTCCAGCACCGGACGGATCTCATGCTCGGGCAGCCGGTCCACCTGGTTGAGCACCACCAGCGTCACCGCCGCGTGCGAGGCGAGCGGGGCCAGGAAGTCATTGTGAACCGCGGCGTCGGCGTATTTCTGCGGGTCCAGCACCCAGACCAGCACGTCCACGAGCCCCACCATGCGCTGGACGATCTCCCGGTTTTCCGAACGGGTCGAGTCAAAGTCGGGCAGGTCCAGCAGGATCAGCCCGGTGGCCTCATCGGCGAACCCGGGCACGGCGTCGGCGTGGTGCCGGTTGCGGACCTCGAGCCAGTCCAGCAGGGCTTCGCTGCCGTCCGCGCCCCAGATACCGGCAAGGGGTTCGGAGGTCGTGGGGCGCCGGGCGGCCGCCGTGGCGATCTCGGCCCCGCTGACGGCATTGAAGAGCGAGGACTTGCCGCTTCCAGTCGCGCCGAAGAAGCCCACCACGGTGTGCTCCGCCGAGAGCGAGCGGCGTGAACTCGCCCGTTCCAGGACGTCGAGCACCTCGTCCAGGGTCGCCTCGGGCAGGGCGCCGGCGGCCAGTTGCCGGGCCTCGTCCAGGGCTTCCAACCGGCGGTGCAGCTGCGAGGCCTGCCGGGCGGCGCCGTGGCGGTTCATGCAGCGCCTGCCAGACGGCCGAGGGCTTCTGCCTGTTCCGCGAGGGCTGCCGGCGGAACCGCACCGGGGGCGTCCAGCCGGTCCAGGAAGCGCCGGCTTTCGGCCTGGAGGAGGCGCTGGCAGCGGGCCTGCAGGTCGTCTCGAGCGGTCTTGGCCAGTCGGCGCACGGCGTCTTCGCCGAAGACTGCTTCGAGCACGCGCTGGCCGACGACGGCGGTGCCGCCGGCCACGCCGATCTCGAGGCCGGTCAGGCCCGCGGTCATGGAGAAGACAACGATCATCAGCGCCGCGCCGAGGCCGTTGATGCCAAAGGAAAGCCAGCGCGCCTGGCTGCGCTTGCCTTGGCCTTCGGTGCGGATCAGTTCCATCAGGCTGCCCTGCCAGGCCCTGATCTCGGCGGCAACGGCGTCGGCGAAGCCTTCGCTGGTGCCCGAGAGGTCGTCGGTGCCGAGCAGCTGCCGGCCGGCCGGGTCCGACCGCCAGCGCCGGTCTGCCTCTTCGGCGGCGTTGGCTGCCTCGTCGAGGATGACCGCCTGCAGGCCGGTCTCAATTGCTGTCTCCACGCGCACGGCCGGGGTGGGCTCTCCACGGAAGAAAGCACCCATCCGGTCCCGCAACCTGCCGATGTTCTGCTCCATGACGCGGAAGAATTCGCCGGTGCCCACAAAGTCCTGCCAGCGGGCCAGGACTTCGCCGCGGAGCAGGGCGCCGTCCCGGGTGGCGTCGAGGATCCTGCCCACGGCGTCCTCGTAGGCGTTGCCGGCGTCGCTGCCCAGCCGTCCGGCCGCGCGGTGCTGGGCGCGGACGGCTTCCGCTACCGCATCCACCCGCCCGCCGAGGGCCTTGACCGTGCCGTTGAGCGTCCGGCGGGCGATCGCCGCGCGGCCGGCGGCATCGGCGGCGAGTTCCCGGAGCCAGTTCCGCAGCGGGGCGACGGCGTCGGCGGGCAGCATACCCATCGCATCCAGTGCCACCTCGGGAACCACAAACAGCCGGGCGGAGCCCAGGCCCTCGCGGCCGAGCATGGAGCGAAGATCGGCGCTGACCTCCTCTTCGGCGGCCTGCGGCACCCGGTCCAGCACCACGACCACCATGATGTCGCGGGAGGCTGCGTCGAGCAGCAGGCGCCAGGGCACGGCGTCGGCGTAGCGGTTGGCGGTGGTGACGAAGACCCACAGGTCAGCGGCGGCGAGCAGTTGTCCCGCAAGCCTGCGGTTGTCATCGGAGATGGAGTCCACGTCGGGGGCATCGAGCAGCGCGATGCCCGGCGGCACGGCCGGGTCGGCGGCGAGCACCAGCGAGGTGATGGCGGCGGCGTCCGGGGCGGGGCCGGCCCGGTTGGCGGGCAGCGGCGCGGCGACCACGGTGCCGCGGATCCGGCTCAGGTTCGGCAACACCCGCTGGTCCTCGAACCAGGCAGCGTCGCCGGGGTGGTGCAGCAGGATGGGCTGCCTGGTTGTGGGCCGGATCGCTCCGGCCCGGGTGACCGCATGCCCCACGAGCCCGTTGACGAGCGTGGATTTGCCCGCTCCGGTGGACCCGCCGACTACGGCGAGCAGCGGGGCATCCAAGCTGCGGTAGCGGGGCAGGATGTAGTCATCCAGCTGGGCCAGGGCCTGGCGGATGTCCAGCCGGGCGGCCTCGGCGCCGGGCAGGGCCAGCGGCAGCGACACCGCGGACAGCTCCTTCCGCACTGCCTCGAGCAGTTCGACGGCAGCGCCCTGGCGTGCGGCTTGGGACTGTTGCCCGGTCGGGCCGGCGCTTTCCATGGAGCTCACAGCATCATCATGCCAGTTGGACCGGCCCGCGCCGGCGCGCCCGCAGCCCCCGACGTGCGGTGGCGGGCAAACAAAAACGGCCCCGGGCTGATGCCCGGGACCGTTCTGATGGTGACCCCAGCGGGATTCGAACCCGCGTTACCGCCGTGAGAGGGCAGCGTACTAGGCCGCTATACGATGGGGCCCTGTACTTTCCAAACAGCATTTCTGCCGTTCAAGCCAAGTCAGTATTTCATAAACTCGGCATGTGTTCCAAATCGGCGCGGCCGGCTCGGAACCCCTGATCCGTCGCGGAAATCCGCGGGTTTTTCAGAGCTGGGATACCAGGACTCGAACCTAGAATGACGGTACCAGAAACCGTAGTGTTGCCAATTACACCATATCCCAATGGAACTTTCGGGCCGGTTTCGCAGGTCCAAACCCGCGCTCCCAGCGCCTCAGCACGAGTAATTACTTTACCCGAGACTTTTGTCCGGCACAAATCGGGCCCGCCCCGCCAGCCCCAGCGGCCCCACCGCCAGCCGCGTGGACCTAAATATCCAGGGTTATCCCCAAAAAACCCTTGCCAATCCGGCGCCGCTAAGTTTACGCTCGGTAAGTTACCAATGAGTAACAACTCCTCCCCCACCCAGTTGAGGGCGGAGCAACGTCTATTTTTGGATGTTAGCTGCATCACATATTGGGGGCCGGTAGCAGAGCCGTTGCCGGCGAGATCGTCGAGAGGAACAACCTGTGTCACAGAGTCGTGCCGCCACCGCCCCGACCCGCACCCGTGCTCAACAGATCGCCATCGCCGTCCTGGCCCTGCTGCTGATTGCGCTGCTGGGGTTTTACACCCTGGTTACCGGAAGGATCACAGACGGTTCCGCGAAGCTCAACGACGGAGCCGGGCAGGCCGCAACCGGTGCCCAGCAACTGAAGGACGGCGCAGGCAAGCTCGCCACCGGCGCAGGCCAGGCCGATACCGGCGCGGGCAAGCTCTCGGAAGGTGCCGAGAAGGTCCGCGCCGGCATCGCCGGCAAACTCGCCCCGGGCGCAGAACAGCTCCAGGAAGGCGCCAGCCAGCTCGCCGAGGGTTCGGTGAAGATTGAAACGGATGTCAGCAATAAGCTGACCCCCGCCGTGTACAAGGTGGACGACGGCGCCCAAAAGCTCGCCGCGGGGGCCGTTCAGCTCTCCGCCGCCCTTACCCCCACCGCCGCGGGCAACGCCGAAAACAACCTGGCCGACGGCGCCACCCAGCTCGACGCCGGGGCGGCCCGGCTGGAGGCCGGCACCGGCCAGCTGGCGGCCGGCACCGACCAGCTGAAGGGCTACCGCGGGGCGAACAATGACCCTGCGGCCGGCACCGGAACGGCTGCGCTCGCCCAGGCCCTGGAGCAGCTGTACGCGGCCGCCAACGATCCCCTCCAGGGGGCCGTGCCGCTTGCCGTGGTCAAAGACAAGATCGCGAAAATCCTCGCCGGTGCCCAGCGACTGGATGCCGGGGCGTCCCAGCTCCAGGCTGGTGCGGGCCAGCTCAACGCCGGGGCCGGCCAGCTCCACGCCGGCACCGGCAAGCTCACTGCTGGGTTCGCCACCCTGGCAGCCAAGCTCAACAGCCGCGATCCCAACAGCCCGGGTGTGGTCATGGGCACCGCGCTGCTAGCCGAGGGCACCGCGAAGATCCGGGTCGGCATGGACGGCGTTCCTGGCGACCCCGAGCACCCCGGTCTGCTCAAGGCGACCGCCAGGCTGGCCGATGGCAGCTCCCGCCTCGCCGACGGCACACTGGCCCTGAACGCCGGCATCAAGGGCGACCCCGCTGATCCGGCCAACCCCGGACTGCTCAACGGTTCCACGGCCCTGGCATCCGGCGCAACACAGCTCTCCGAGGGGAACACCAAGCTGGCTTCCGGCTCATCGCAGCTGTCCGCCGGGGCCGACAAACTGGCCGACGGCAACGCCAAGATTGCCGCGGGCACCGGCACGCTGTACTCCAGTGCCGCTGCCGTCTCGCCGTCGAACATGGTCAAGGCCGACGCCGCGGTGGCCCTGGGCCTCGTGGCACTCCTTGCCCTCGGCGCCGTCGGAGGGTACCTGGCCCTGCGGAACCGGCGGCTGGCAGAGAAGACGGCCTAGCCACCGGCAAACAGCACAAGAAAACGGCCCTGCCGGCGGAACCTTCTCCGACGGCAGGGCCGATTGTTGTGGACCGGCTGTGGCCGCTCCGGGGTCAGGCCAGCAGGTCCAGCAGCGAGACGACCTCGCGGCCGGCGAAGCCGGGGGCGGGTTCGCCGCCGCGGTTCAGCCAGACGCCCAGCAGGCCGGCCGCCGTCGACCCTTCCGCGTCGAGCAGGCGGTTGTCGCCGACATACAGCGTTTCGCCGGGGTCGGTGCCGAGCCGGCGCACGCCTTCAAGGTAGATAGCGGGATCCGGCTTGGGCACGCCGACCGTGTCCGTGCCGACCAGGACGCCGACGCGGCGCAGCCCCGCGGCGTCGAGCTTCACCCGCTGGTAGTCGTGCACATTGTTGCTGACGGCGCCGTAGGGGACGCCGGCGGCGTCCAGGGCGTCCAGCAACGGAGCCACGTCGTCGAAGGCGCGGATGTAACTGTGCTGGAGGCTGGCGTAGGAGCTGACCCAGTGGTGGGCCTGTTCGCCTTCCTCCAGTTCGACGCCGAAGTGCCCCAGCGCGGCCCGGCCGCGCAGCAGGCGCTGTTCGTTGAAGCTCAGTTCACCGGCCAGGTAGCGGTCGTAGAAGTGGGTCGTCTCGCGCGTGAAGATCCGGCCGAACCGCTCCCAGCCCGCCTCGTCAAGGCCCGGCAGGAGGTGCTCGCTGACGCCGCGCAGCGCCGACGTCATCGCGAACTCGAGGTCCACCAGGGTGTCGTCGATGTCGAACAGCACCCCGCGGATGCCGTCGAGCCCGGAGGCAAGGACACCGCTGCCGGAGCCGGCCCCGCCGTTCATCAGCCGCGGAACGCGCGCAGCCGGGCCAGGGATGAATCCTTGCCCAGGGTGACCATGGATTCGAACAGCGGCGGGGAGATCCGGCGGCCCGAGACGGCCGTGCGGACGGGCCCGAAAGCCAGCCGCGGCTTCACGCCGAGGCCTTCGACGAGGGCCTCCTTCAAGGCAGCCTGGATGTTCTCGGCGGTCCAGTCCGCGACAGGCTCGAGCGCGGCCAATGCGGCGTCGAGCACCTCGGTGAGGTTCTCCGGCAGGCCCTTGCGGGCGTCGTCGGCGACGTCGATCGCGTCGTCGGCCTTGAACAGGAAGGCGAGCATCTCCGGGGCTTCGCCGAGGAGCGAGATGCGCTCCTGGATCAGCGGCGCCGCCTCGGCGAGGATCTCCTCCTCGCGGGGGGTGAGGTTCTCCCCCACCAGGCCGGCGGCCTGCAGGTAGGGCACCAGCCGGCCGCGGAAGTCCTCCGGGGCCAGCATGCGGATGTGCGTGCCGTTGATCGCTTCGGCCTTTTTGATGTCGAAGCGGGCCGGGTTGGCGAGGACATCGTTGACGTCGAAGTTTTCGATCAGCTGGTCCACGGTAAAGATGTCCTCGTCGGCGGAGAGGCTCCAGCCCAGCAGGGACAGGTAGTTCAGCAGGCCCTCGGGGATGAAGCCACGGTCCCGGAGCAGGAAAAGGTTGGACTGCGGGTCGCGCTTGGAGAGCTTCTTGTTGCCCTCCCCCATGACGTACGGCAGGTGGCCGAACACCGGCAGGTAGCTGGCGACGCCGATGTCCATCAGCGCCCGGATGAGCACCACCTGGCGGGGCGTGGAGGACAGCAGGTCCTCGCCGCGCAGCACGTGGGTAATGCCCATCAGCGCATCGTCGACCGGGTTGACCAGGGTGTAGAGCGGCGAGCCGTCGGCGCGGACAATCACATAGTCGGGGATGCTGCCGGCCTTGAAGGTGATCTCGCCGCGGACCATGTCGGTAAAGGTGACGTCCTCGTCCGGCATCCGGACGCGCAGGACGGGCTGGCGGCTTTCGGCCTTGAAGGCGGCCAGCTGCTCGTCGGTGAGCTCGCGGTCGAAGTTGTCGTAGCCGAGCTTGGGATCCCGGCCGGCGGCGCGGTGGCGGGCCTCGACTTCCTCCGGGGAGGAGTAGCACTCGTAGGCGTAGCCGGCCTCCAGGAGCTTGGCGACGACGTCCTTATAGAGGTCCAGGCGCTGCGACTGGCGGTAGGGCTCGTGCGGGCCGCCCACTTCGACGCCTTCTTCCCAGCTGATGCCGAGCCACTTGAGGGCCTCGAGCAGCTGCTGGTAGCTCTCCTCCGAGTCGCGCGCCGCGTCGGTGTCTTCGATGCGGAAGACGAAAGTGCCCTTGGTGTGCTTGGCGTGGGCCCAGTTGAAGAGTGCCGTACGGATCAGGCCGACGTGCGGGGTGCCGGTCGGCGACGGGCAGAACCGGACGCGGACCGGGGTTTCGGCGGTGACTTCACGGGTGGCTTCACGGGTCAGTTCCGTGGTGGCAGTGCTGGAGACGGCGTCGGGCGCGGTGGGAGTAGTCATAGTGGTACCAACTTTACCGCGTGCCCGGCGCCGGATTCCGCTACAAAAATGGACAGCCGCACCGTGGATCCACGGTGCGGCTGTCCGAAACCGGCGCGGTTTCTTCCGCCGCGGAGACGTTAGCGGCGGACCACCGGGTTGGAGAGGCGTCCAATGCCCTCGATCTCGACCTCAAAGCGGTCACCGGCCTGGACCAGACCGACGCCGGCCGGGGTACCGGTCATGATCACGTCGCCGGGGAGCAGCGTAAACGCCTGCGAGACGATGGACACGAGCTCGCGGACGCCGCGGATCATCTGGCTGGTGCTGCCGTCCTGGCGGAGCTCGCCGTTGAGACGACCCTGGATCTGCAGGTCCTCGGTGTCCAGCTCGGTCTCGATCCAGGGCCCCAGCGGCGCCGAGGTGTCGAAGCCCTTGGCGCGGGCCCACTGCAGGTCCGTTTTCTGCACATCCCGGGCGGTGAGGTCGTTGCCGCAGGTGTAGCCGAAGACGACGTCGTCGACGCGTTCTTCCGGGACGTCCTTGCAGATCCGGCCGATCACAACGCACAGCTCGGCCTCGAAGGAGACCTCCTCGGAAAATTCCGGCAGGATGATCGGATCGTTGGGTCCGATCACCGAGGTGTTGGGCTTGAGGAAGAGCAGCGGCTGCGCCGGCACCTCGTTGCCGAGCTCGTGGGCGTGCTCCACGAAGTTGCGGCCGACGCCGATGACCTTGCTGCGCGGGATGATCGGCGCGAGGAGGCGGACATCCTCCAGTTTGTGCTTGACGGCGGTCCGTTCCACACCGTGGAAGAAGGGGTCGCCGTTGATGACAGTGATTTCCTCACTGCCGGGCTGGCCCTCAACAATGCCGTACATGGGATCAGAATCGACTACAAACCGGGCGATACGCATGGTTCCAAGCCTACCGTCCGCGCAGGTACTCCAGCTGCGCGGCGACGGACAGTTCCGCCGCGGGCCGGACGGCGGGGTCGACGGCGGCGTAAACGGCGTTCGCCACCTCCTGCACACCGGCTTCCGCGCCGAGCTCGGCGAGGGCGGCGCGGATCTGGCCAAGGCGGTCCTGCCGGTGGTCCCGGTAGGCCCGCACAATGCTGTCCAGGGCCGGCAGCATGGGCCCGTGGGCGGGCAGGACCGTGGCCGGGCCGAGGCTCTCCAGCCGGTCCAGCGAGTCGAGATAATCCCCCAGCGTGCCGTCCGGGTAGTCCAGGACGGTGGTGCCGACGCCCAGAATGGTGTCGCCGGTGAGGACGGCTCCGTGGGCGCCGTCCTCCGGAAGGTGGAAGCAGACTGAGTCGGAGGTGTGCCCCGGCGTCGCCAGCACCCGGATCTCCACGCCGGCGGCGTGCAGCACCTCGCCCTCCTGGAGCGGCCCTGCGCCGTGGCAGTGCGCGGGATCCGCGGCGCGGACGGGAGCACCCGTGAGCTCGGAGAACCGTGCAGCGGCCGCGGTGTGGTCGGCATGGCGGTGCGTGATAAGGATCAGCTCCACGGCGCCGTATTCGGTCAGCTCGCGCAGATGTTCCTCGTCGAGCGGTCCTGGATCCACGACGACGACGTTCGGCGAGCCTGGGGCGGCGACCACATAGGAGTTGGTGCCGTGCAGGCTCATCGGGCCGGGGTTCGGAGCCAGGCGGAATCGCGTCAGCTCGGTGCTGCGGACCAGGGAGCGGGCATCGTCGGGAATCACCCTTCCATCTTCCCACCGCAGGGCCTTCATAGGAGCAGGAGGGCAACAATCACTGCCGGCAGCAGTGCCTCGGCGATGGCGCTGGCCCAGAGCCGCCGCTCCGAAAGGACCAGGATGACGCCGAGGATCACGTGGCCGGCAGCGGTGAAGAGCAGCAGCGCACGCCCGGCCGCGGGCTCGGCCCCCGTCAGCATAAGCGCGCCAATGATTGCGCCGACGCCCCAAACCATGTTGTAGAAGCCGAGGTTGAAGGTCCACATCCGAACGGCCGGCACGTCTTCCGGCTTGATCAGAAACAGTCGGTAGAAGCGCTGGTCGCGGTAGAAAAAGGATTCCAGGGTTCCGACGGCGATCAGCACGACTCCGAAGACAACGCCCAGTACCTGCAGCAGCCCAGTCATGGAACCAGTGTCGCCCCGGCGGCGGCAACGGGACAGGGTCTTCCGGACCCAGCGGCGCGCACCAACGACGACGGCGGCCCGCACCGGAGGGTGCGGGCCGCCGTCGAACGGGTATGCGCAGGCTACGCGAGACGGGTCAGCCAGCCGTGGGTGTCCTCGACGGTGCCGGTCTGGATGCCGAGGAGCTGTTCGCGGATGGCCATGGTGGTCTCCCCCGCCGTGGCGTCCTCGGAACCGATGAATTCGGTGTTGTCCTTGAGGACGCCGATCGGGGTGATCACGGCGGCGGTGCCGCAGGCGAAGACCTCGGCGATCTCACCGGCCGCGACGCCGTCGCGCCACTCATCGAGGGTGATCTTGCGTTCGGTCACTTCGCGGCCCATATCGCGGGCCACCTGGATCACGGAGGAGCGGGTGACACCCTCCAGGATGGTGCCGGAGAGCGCCGGCGTGACCAGCGAGCCGTCCTTCATCACGAAGAAGACGTTCATTCCGCCGAGTTCTTCGACAGCGTTGTCGTTGAACTGGTCCAGGAACAGGACCTGCTTGCAACCGTGGGCCTCTGCCTCCTGCTGGGCGATCAGCGAGGCTGCATAGTTGCCACCGCACTTGGCCGCGCCGGTGCCGCCGCGTCCCGCGCGGGCGTATTCGCGGGAGATCCAGATCGACACCGGCTTCAGCTCGCCGCCGAAGTAATTGCCGGCCGGGGAGGCGATGACGCGGAACGAGACCTCGCGGGCTGCCCGGACACCCAGGAATGCCTCGGTGGCGATCATAAAGGGGCGCAGGTAGAGGGCTTCGCCGTCGCCGGCGGGGACCCAGTCCCGGTCCACGGAGACGAGTTCGCGGATGGCCGCCAGGAAGTATTCCTCCGGAAGCTCCGGGAGGGCGAGCCGGCGAGCGGACTTGTTCAGGCGGGCCGCGTTGGCCTCGGGCCGGAAAGTCCAGATCGAGCCGTCTGCGTGGCGGTAGGCCTTGAGGCCTTCGAAGATTTCCTGGCCGTAGTGCAGCACGGCAGCGGAGGGATCCAGCATGATGGGACCGTAGGGTTCGATCCGCGCGTCGTGCCAGCCGCCCTTGCCCTCGGCATCGACGCTGTAGTCGACGATCGCGGTGTGGTCGGTGAAATAGTCGCCGAATCCCGGGTTGGCCAGGATGGCTTCACGCTCTTGCGCGGACTTCGGGGTCGCCGAGAGCCGCTGGGTGAATTCGACGCCATGGGCAGTCTGGGTCATGGTTCCTCCACGGTCGGCTGCCTGGTGTGTGAACGTGGTTCATCCTCGGGCCACGGCAGCATATTGGTGATTCGAAAACAAGCTTACGCCCGGGGCGGTAGTGCCGTGGCGGCTGCTAGAGGGCGGCGGCGATGGCGTCGCCGATCGTGGCGGTGCTGCGGAAGCTGCCGTCCCTGGCTTCGACGTCCGCGGCGACGGCCGCCTCGACCTTCCGGGCCGCCGCGGGGTAGCCCAGGTGGTCCAGCAGGAGCGCGGCGGACAGGATAGCGGCGCTTGGGTCCGCCTTCTGCTGGCCGGCGATGTCCGGGGCCGAGCCGTGGACCGGTTCGAACATCGACGGCGCGGTGCGGTCCATGTTGATGTTGCCCGACGCGGCCAGGCCGATGCCTCCGGTGACGGCGGCGGCGAGGTCCGTGAGGATGTCGCCAAAGAGGTTGTCGGTGACGATGACGTCAAAGCGCGCCGGGTCGGTCACCATAAAGATCGTGGCCGCATCGACGTGCAGGTAGTCGTGGGTGACCTCCGGGAACTCCTGGGCCACGGCCTCCACGGTGCGCTTCCAGAGGTGCCCGGCGAAGACCAGGACGTTGTGCTTGTGCACCAGCGTCAGTTTCTTGCGGGGCCGGTCGTTGGCGCGGCGGAACGCGTCCCGCACCACGCGCTCCACGCCGTGGGCGGTGTTCAGCGAGACCTCGGTCGCCACCTCGTGCGGCGTTCCGGCGCGCAGGGTGCCGCCGTTGCCCACGTAGGGCCCTTCGGTGCCCTCGCGGACCACAATGAAGTCGACCTCGCCGGGGTTCGCCAGCGGGCTGCCGACGCCGGCATAGAGTTTCGAGGGCCGCAGGTTGACGAAGTGGTCCAGGCTGAAGCGCAGCTTGAGCAGCAGTTCGCGTTCGATGATGCCGGAGGGGATGCGGGTGTCATCGGGGGCGGCGCCCACCGCGCCGAACAAGATGGCGTCGCGGGTGCGCAGGTCGGCCAGCGTGTGCTCGGGCAGGGTCTCCCCCGTGGCCAGCCAGTGCGCGGCCCCGAGCTCGTAGTGGGTCTGCTGCAGCACGATGCCATCGGCGGCGGCGGCCTTCTCGAGGACCTTCAGTGCTTCGGCGGTGACCTCGGGGCCGATGCCGTCTCCGGGAATGACGGCCAGATCAATGGTGGATGCGCTCATGATTTCAGCGTAGCCAAGCCATCCGCATGCTGGTCAATCCGTCTCATTATTCGAACAACGGCTCAGCCACCAGGCAACGGTGAGGCGACCACCACCACGTTCCGGCCCCACGGGTCCTCCGTGTAGCAGCTGATGAGGACGAGCCGGTTGGCGACGGCTTCCCAGGCAGCGCTGTCCTTCAGGGTCGACTTGGTATAGGTGGTGACCGAATCCACCCGGTAGCTGAGGATGCCCGTAGCCGTGGTCACCGTCAGCAGGCCGCCGGGGGCGGCCCGTGAGCTCAGGTGGTTGAAGGGTGCATCCTGGTCCAGCCAGCTGTGGCCGATGATGTAGGTGGTGTTCGTCGAGCCCGCGCCGGGAGTTCCAAAAGGTGCCAGCCAGTATCCGTCCTTGGTTTCCGGCGGCACGATGCTGCGGCTCTCCGTATCATCGCGGCCGGGCTCCAAGGGGTGCACCTCCACGTCCATGCCTGCTGCGGGAAACGTGATCCGCAGCGGGACGGACGCGGCGGGCAGGGACGGCACTGCGGGCTCAGCGGACTTTCCTGCCCCGGTTGCCCCGGCCGGGAGAACGGCCGGGGCCTTCGCGGTCGTTGCATCGGGATCCGGCCCGCCGGACCGCTTTTGCGGGGACAACGCCGGGGCTGAGACGACTGTTTCCGGCCCGACGGCGGAAGCTCCGGCGTCAGGGGTGAGAGGGACCGTTCCGTCCAGGCCGTAGGCGAGCCAGGCGGCCGCGATGCCGAGTGCGCAGACGGCCAGGATGAGGAGGTCCCTGGCGCTCAGCAGCAGCCCGCGGTTGCCGGCGACCCGGAACCGGGGCATCTTGCGGTGGCTGCCCATGATTTCTCCTGCTGCGAGGCAAGCTGCGGAACCTAAAGGATCGGGGCGGGTGCCGCCTGCGCAGCACCCGCCCCGGATAACGGACTTCCTAGCCGGCGACCTTCCGGGCGCGCTGTCCGCCCCGCCACAGCACTGCCCCGGACCCTGCCGCGAACAGGCCGGTCAGGCCCAACAGCCAGGCCGGAAGGCCGTCCGGAGCCTTCGAGTGGCCGACGGCGGTCTGAACGTTGTAGCCGACGTTGACCTTGGCCGGCGTGGCAGCGGCCGCACCGGCGCCGGTCTGCTGAGGCGCCGGTACTGCGGCAGCGGGCTGGCGCACGACGACGGGCGGCGTGACCACCGTCGACGTCTGCCGGGTGACGTCCGTGCCCGGCACGGCGCCGGGGTTAGCCGGCGGATCGGCAGGCGGGTTGGCCGGCGGGTCCACAGGCGGGTTGGCCGGCGGGTCGGCAGGCGGATTACCCGGCGGGTTGGCCGGCGGGTTGGCCGGCGGGTCCACAGGCGGATTAGCCGGCGGGTCCACAGGCGGGTCAGCTGGCGGATCGACAGGCGGAACCACCACAGCGGCAACACAGTTGTTGGCCAGCAGGGCGAGGTTTGCCTCCGAAAGGTTTTGTCCCTGGGGCATGATGTCGCCGGTATTTACGGGCACGATGTCCAGGGTGTCGTTGGCGTGCGCCTTGAGCGCGTTGAGGTTGATCGTCTCGGCGACAAAAGGGTTACCCGCCGCTTTGGTCGCGTGACAGATCGTGATCTTTTCCGGGGGTGCCGCGTTCGCGGAGACAGCTGCCCCCATTACGCCCAGCCCCACGACCCCCAGCGTTGCAATGGTTCTTTTCATCTTCGGCCCCTCCGTCCAACTCAGGTGTCAGAGCTGACGCGAGCGCGGAGTAACCGTCCTAGAGACCCGGCAAATCGTTGTGAGACCTCGGTGAGCGAAGTGCGTGATGACAGTTACTCCCCAGCATTTGTCGTCAGTTCGCTTGCTATTTCAGGCTATTTCCCGGCCTCGGCCTGAGTCCCGAGTAACTGGTACCCGAGTATCGCTACGGCCGGTACTCCCCTGCCCTGTGGTTGTACTCAGTTCCGGAGCAGCAGACTACTTGTCAGTAATGTGACGGCCCCGTTAACGGCCGCGAGGTGGCACTTCGCGGCCGTGTTTGTGGAAACTTTGCCGCGAAGTACCACTTTGACGAAAGTGGAGCCGGAAGACCTCCGGCCCGGATCAGGCCTCCGCGGGCTCCTCGTACTTGGGGAACACCGGCGACGGCGCCGGAAGCGCGGTTCCGGCCCCGATCGGCGTCTGGAGGGCGGCGAAATCGCGGGCCTCCCCGTCGGGCTGGCCCAGGCTGTCGAGAATGGCTCCGGCAGCCGCGGGCATCACCGGCTGCGCCAGGATTGCGACGGTCCGGAGTACCTCGAGGGTCACGTAAAGCACCGTGTTCATGCGTTCGACGTCGGTCTTGCGCAGCACCCACGGCGCCTGCTCGGCGAAGTAGGCGTTGGTGTCGCCGAGGACGTTCCAGATGGCCTCGAGCGCGCGGCTGAACTCCTGCCTTTCGAACGCGGCCCGGGCGATGCCCAGCAGGCCCTTGGCCTGGCCCAGCAGCGCGGCGTCCTCGGCGCTGAATCCGCCCGGAACGGGGACGGCGCCCTCGCAGTTCTTCGCCACCATGGACAGCGAACGCTGCGCGAGGTTGCCGAAGTTGTTCGCCAGGTCCGAGTTCATCCGGCCGACGATCGCGTCGTGGCTGTAGTTCCCGTCGGCGCCGAAGGGCACCTCGCGGAGCAGGAAGAACCGGACCTGATCCAGGCCGTACTGCGCCACCCAGTCCGCGGGTGCCACCACGTTGCCCAGCGACTTGGACATCTTGATGCCCTGGTTGTGCAGGTGGCCGTGGATCATCACGCGCCGGGGCAGTTCAATCCCGGCGGACATCAGGAACGCGGGCCAGTACACGGCGTGGAACCGCGAGATGTCCTTGCCGATCACGTGGACATCCGCCGGCCAGTACTTCCGGAAGCTTTCCGACTCGGTGTCCGGGAACCCGACGCCGGTCAGGTAGTTGGTCAGCGCGTCCACCCAGACGTACATCACGTGGTCCGGGTTGCCCGGCACCGGGACACCCCAGTTGAAGGAGGTGCGGCTGATCGACAGGTCCTCGAGGCCGCCCTTGACGAAGCTGATGACCTCGTTGAACCGGCTGTGCGGCGCCCCGAACTCCGGGTGGTCGGCGTAGAGCGCCAGCAGCCGGTCCTGGTAGGCGGAGAGCTTGAAGAAGTAGCTCTCCTCCTCGGTCCACGTCACCTCGGTACCGGTCTCGGAGGCATAGCGCACCCCGTCGTCGCGGACCTCGGTCTCGTCCTCGACGAAGTAGCGCTCGTCCCGGACCGAGTACCAGCCGGCGTACTTGGAGAGGTAGATGTCCCCGTTGGCTTCCATCCGCTGCCAGAGTGCCTTGGCAGCCTCATAGTGGTCCGGGTCCGTGGTGCGGATGAACCGGCTCAGCGAGATGCCCAGGTCATCGCTCATCTGGCGGAAGGCCGTCGAATTGCGATCGGCAAGTTCCTTGACCGGAATGCCTTCCTTCTCCGCCGTCTGCTGCATCTTCAGGCCGTGCTCGTCCGTGCCGGTCATAAAGAACACGTCGTAGCCGTCCAGCCGCTTAAACCGCGCCATCGCGTCGGTGGCGATGACTTCGTAGGCGTGGCCGATGTGCGGCACGCCGTTCGGGTAGCTGATGGCCGTGGTGATGTAGAACGGGGTTTTTTCGGAAGGCGTCACGTTATTAACCTAGATCAGTTCGGTCAGGGTATCGCTCTGGCGGACAAGCTCGTGGTCATGTGACGCCACGAGCACGGCGATGCCGTCCGACGTCGTGTCCTTGAGGATGCTGATGATGCGGTTGGCCGAGGTGCGGTCCAGGCTGGCGGTGGGCTCGTCCACCACGAGCACGCGCGTGCCCAGGATGAGGGCGCGGGCGATCGCGACGCGCTGGCGCTCACCGCCAGAGAGCTGCGCCGGCCGGTGGCGCATGCGGCGGCCGAGGCCGACGAGGTCCAGCAGGTCCTTGGCCATATCGCGGCGCTGTTCGACCTCGCCGTCCGGCACGGCCGGCAGCAGCACGTTCTCGAGCGCGCTCATCCCGTCGATCAGGGCGCCGCCCTGGTCGACGTAGCCGATCAGGGCACGACGGCGGTCGGCGATTTCGTCGTCGCCCATGGTCTCGAGCGAGTCGCCTTCCCAGAACACCCGGCCCGACGTCGGCAGGGTCAGGCCCGCGCCGACGGTAAGGATACTGGTCTTGCCCGAGCCGGAGCGGCCGGCAACGCAGTGCATTTCGCCGGCGTGCAGGGTCATGTTGAAGTCATCGACCACGTTGACCGGCTCGGCGCCGCCCTTGCCTCCGCCGTAGTGGATGGTGATGTTGCTCAGTTCCAGGGGTGTGGCGTGGTCCGATGCCTTCACGATCGTGTTGGCTCGGGTCTGGTGGCCGCCGTTCCCGGTGCTCTCCGGCATCCGGTTCCGCGCCGCCCTGGTCAGGTTCAGCTCGTTAGTCATTGGACCACTTTCGTTGCAATTGGAATCCAGCAAAGTACCGCGACGAGTCCGGCGATTCCGGCCCAGATGGCGGCGTAGGGGGCGAGGAGCAGGCTGATGCCCAGGGCGCCCAGGACACCCAGCGGCAGTGCGATGGTCCCCACCATGGCATTTTCGAAGAAGCGGACCTGGCCCAGCATGTCCGGGTTCCAGCCCATGGCCTGCAGGGTGCCCAGGTACTGGCGTTTGGAGCCGAGTTCGAAGCGGCCGGTGACCATGGTCAGCAGCAGCCCCACGGCCACCCCGGACACACCTAGGACGATGCTCGGCAGTGCGATGCTGGCGGCGGCCAGCCCGCTCAGGGCGCTGGCGCCTGCGGCCCGGGGGATGTCGATCAGCAGCGACGCGAGCCCGCCCACGGCGGCACCGAAGACGCCGACGGCGACGGCCAGCGAGCCGGTGTTGAACTTGTTGGTGCTCAACTGGCGGCTCGCGAAGGTCAGCGGCGAGTCCACGGGGATGAGCCGCTCATCGTGCTGCGGCTCCTGGTCGATGACCTCGCGGTGGCGCAGCTGCTGCGCGGCGAAGTAGGCGGCGCCGCAGTAGAGGATCAGGACCGAGGCGGAGACGATCGCGGTGGCCGGGTTCCAGCTGATCAAGCTCAGTGCGATTCCGGCGACGGTGAGCAGGGCAGCGCCGACGCCGAATTCGGCGAGCACCCAGGACCGGATCTTGCGCTGCGTCCAGCCCATGGCCCGCAGGGTGCCCGCCTCGCGGCGGCGCTTGCGGACGTAGCTGACGGTCGAGGCGCCGGTGAGCAGCGCCGCTCCGCACAGGGTCAGGAAGAGCAGCGTGAGATTGGTGCCGGTCAGCGAGCCGGAGACGGCGTCGGCGGCGTTCTGGCGGACCCACGACTGCTGCACGGTGCCCAGCGGCGACTCCTTCCCGGCACCGTCCTTGGAGTAGCCGGGCACGAAGATGTTGGCGTCTTCGCGGGCGGAGCCGGCGACCACTGTCGCCTGCAGGCCCATGTCGCGGATCTCGTTGGCGAGCTTTTCGACCTCCGGCTGTGCCTGCTTCCAGCTGCCGTCCACCTTGGCGCGGACGCGCACGGCGTCGATCACGGAGGCGTTCTTCTCGTAGCCGCGGGCGGCGGCCAGTCCGTAGTAGTCGGTGATGGCGCCGGCCGACTGGCTGACCAGTCCGGTCCCGCTGAGCGAGGGCTTGAGCGCGGCCTGCCCGGCGTCGTTACCGGCGGCATCCTTGCTCAGGGTCATCGGCGTCGGGTCGTAGCCGCCGAGGGGCAGGCGGTTGACGTCACCGGCGGCCTGCTGGACCTTGGCCGGATCGAAGGTGCCGTAGACCATGGCGAGCGGCGTGGCCGGCTTCTTGCCGGTCGCGAGGTTTTCGCGGTAGGCCCGCTCGTCGACCGGCGTGCGCTGCGTCTGGTCGACCGGGGCGCCGTTGGCGCCCTTATCGGGCAGCCGGTTCACGGTGATCCAGTCGCCCGGCACCGCGGACTTGTCCACGGCGCCGTTGCCGGCGGTTTCGCCGTCCTTGTACTTGGGCGCGGCGGCGAAGTCGGTGCTCCAGGTGGCGGGGTTGTAGAGGCCCTGGCCGAAGCTGCCGGTGTCGCCCATCAGCTGGGACAGGTCCTTGGAGCCGGGCCACGCCAGGGCGAACGGCGACTTGGAGACGAACGGCAGGTAGTCCTTGTCCAGCGACCGGGTCGCGGTGCCGACGTCCTTGGTCACGTTGCCGGCGGCGTCGATTTCCTCGATCTTGACCGAGTACTTCAGATCAAGGGAGGTACCCGAACGCACGATCAGCGGAATCGCCTGCGAGTCGGCGGTCAGCTGGCCGGCACGCTTCGCCTGCTGGTACTGGGACATCAGCGGGGCCCAGTACTTGAGCTTGACGCCGAGGAAGTCGGGGCCTTCCTTGAGCTGTTCCATGCTGATGCCGTTGGTAAAGAGGCTCTCGAAGTGGCGGCCGATCGCGCCGGCGTTGCGGGCATCGGCCGGGGGCGCCTTCTCCAGCGGCGCGAGGAAGTCCCCGGCGCCGCCCAGGAGCGCGCGTTCGGCGACCGGGTCGACGGCGACGACGGACTCGGTCACCTGCGGCGCCATGGGCAGGGAGACGGAGAGGTTGAAAAGGTTGTGTTCGGAGCCGCCGGCCGGGGCCGGGAACTTGATGCCGCTCTCCCCCGCCGGGCCGGCGATCCGCACGTTCTTGCCGCCGGCCACCTGCTCTTCGACGAGCTTGGCCTTGCCCAGGGATCCCTCGGCGGTGGTCTTGAACAGGGTCTGCTCGGACTTGCCGTCAGAGCTCACGGCGCTGGCGGTGAGGCGGTATTTCTTGGCGGTGTCGCTGAGCACAGACTCGGCCGCGGGCCACTTGGACGGATCGGTGGCGCTGGGGTCACCGGCGGTGCCGGCGAGGCCGGCGCTGTAGCCGAGGTAGTCGGTGGCATCGAGCCGCGGGGACTCAAGGTTCTGCGAGACGCGGGACACCAGGCTGATCGGTGCCGCCACGGAGGTGCCGGCCAGCTTGCGGATGGAATCCAGCTGCTCGAAGCTGACCCCGCCCTGGCCGGTGGCGATCTCGGGCTGCATCAGGCCGCCGTTGTCGTCGGCCTTGGCCTGGACAAGGACGTCGTAAAGCCCGCGGGAGTTCTGGTCGACGGTGCGGTTCAGCGCGGCCTGCGACTGGCCCTGCACCAGGACGGAAAGGCACATGGCCACGATCAAAATGGACGCGGTCAGCAAAAGCACTCTGCTTCTGATGAACCTCTGGACGGCGTTCATTGGGCTCCTGAAAGCTGGATTGCGTGCGCACACCACTGTTCATTTCCACGCTGGAAAATAACGGCGTCCCCGGCCGGGTGTACAAAAGTAAAGGCCGGTCTGCCGGCCAGATCCGAAATTCGGACCTAGCCATTGTACGCAGACCGGCCGCTTCTTGGCGGACGCCTGCGGCGGTGTTGCCGCCGCAGGCGTCCGACGTGGGGCTTTAGTCCTCGAGGTCGACTTCGCGGACCATTTCGGCGCCGATTCCGGCCTTGATCGCGTCCAGCACCTGCTGCGGCACGGAGCTGTCGATGGTCAGGAGTGCGAGCACCTGGCCGCCCTCCGTCTGCCGCGCCACCTGCATACCGGCGATGTTGATGTTGTTCATTCCCAGGATGTGGCCGATGGTGCCGATCACGCCCGGGCGGTCCGAGTAGGCCACCACCACGAGGTGCTCGCTGATCGGGATTTCAACCTCGAAGCCGTTGATTCCGACGAGTTTCTGGACCTGCTTGGGTCCCGTCAAGGTCCCCGCCACCGAGATCTGGGTGCCGTCGCTCAGGGCCCCTCGCAGGGTCAGGACGTTGCGGTAGGACTCCGTGTCCGGGGTGGTGATGAGCCGGACGTTGATGCCGCGCTGCTCGGCGATCACGGGGGCATTGACGTAGGAGACCTGCTCGGTCACGACGTCGGCGAAGATGCCCTTGAGCGCGGCGAGTTCGAGGACCTTGACATCCAGCGAGGAGATCTCGCCGGCCACCTCGACGTCGAACTGCGTGAGCGAAGCGTGCGTCATGGCGGTGAAGATCCGGCCCAGCTTCTCGATCAGCGGGATGCCGGGGCGCACATCCGGGGCGATTACGCCGCCGGCGACGTTGACGGCGTCGGGGACCAGTTCGCCGGCCAGGGCCTGGCGGACGGACTTGGCCACGGAGACGCCGGCCTTTTCCTGGGCCTCGTCGGTGGAGGCGCCCAGGTGCGGGGTGACCACAACGTTGTCGAGCTTGAAGAAGGGCAGGTCGGTGCTGGGTTCCTTGACGAAGACGTCCACGCCGGCGCCGGCGATCTGGCCGGACTCCAGCGCCGCGTAGAGGGCCTCCTCGTCCACCAGGCCGCCGCGGGCCACGTTGACGACGTAGGCGGTGCTCTTCATCTTCTTGAAGGCGTCCTCGCCGAGCATGCCGACGGTCTCGGGCGTCTTGGGCATGTGGATGGTGATGAAGTCGGACTGCGCCAGCAGCTCGTCCAGGGTCACCAGCTGCACGCCGAGCTGCGCGGCGCGGGCCGAGGTGATGTACGGGTCGTACGCGAGGATCTTGGTGTCGAAACCCTTCAGCCGGGCCGCGACGAGGGCGCCGATCCGGCCGAGGCCGATGATGCCGATCTTCTTCTCGAACAGCTCGGTGCCGGTGTACTTGGAGCGCTTCCACTCGCCGTCCTTGAGCGCGGCGGATGCCTGCGGGATGTGGCGGGCCAGGCTGAGGATGTGGCCGACCGTGAGTTCGGCGGCGGAGACGATGTTCGACGTCGGGGCGTTGACCACCATCACGCCGGCCTGGGTGGCGGCCTTGATGTCCACGTTGTCCAGGCCAACGCCGGCGCGGGCGATCACCTTGAGGTTCTTCGCGGCCGCGATCGCCTCGGCGTCGAGCTGGGTGGCCGACCGGATCAGGATCGCGTCAACGTCGGCGATCGCGGAGAGCAGCTGGGAACGGTCGGCGCCGTCGGTCTGGCGGATTTCAAAGTCCGGGCCGAGGGCCTCGACTGTGGCGGGCGAAAGTTCCTCAGCGAGGAGTACAACAGGTTTGGTGCTTGTCACCGGTGACCTCTTTAGCTCTCTTGTGTATCATGTGGGGATTTTAGAACGTTGGGTGGCGGACGGCCGTGCCGAACTGCGGGGTGGGCGGGGGTGTTCTTGAAGGCTGCGTTGTTGCGTGAGGAACGAGCGCAGCAGCCGAAAGAATGCCCCCGCCCACCCGCGGCCGGGCGGGATCTAGCGGGCTACTGATCCTTCGGTGTAGTCGTCTTCGTTCTTGATCCAGGAGAACAGCTTGCGCAGTTCGCGGCCGGTGGCCTCGATCGGGTGGTCCTCGCCCTTCTTGCGCAGGGCCTTGAACTCGGGGGCGCCGGCGTCCTGGTCGTCGATGAAGCGCTTGGCGAAGGTGCCGTCCTGGATGTCCTTCAGGACGGCCTTCATGTTTTCCTTCACCTCGGGGGTGATGACGCGCGGGCCGGAGACGTAGTCGCCGTATTCCGCCGTGTCCGAGACGCTCCAGCGCTGCTTGGCGATGCCGCCCTCGACCATCAGGTCGACGATCAGCTTGAGCTCGTGCAGCACCTCGAAGTAGGCCACCTCGGGCTTGTAGCCGGCCTCGGTGAGGGTCTCGAAGCCGTACATGATCAGCTGCGATGCGCCGCCGCAGAGCACGGCCTGCTCGCCGAAGAGGTCGGTTTCGGTCTCTTCGGTGAAGGTGGTCTCGATGACGCCGGCGCGGGTGCCACCGATTGCCTTGGCGTAGGACAGGGCCAGCTCCTTGGCCTTGCCGGACGGGTTCTGCTCGACGGCGATCAGGTCCGGCACGCCGCGGCCGGCTTCAAACTCGCGGCGCACGATGTGGCCCGGTCCTTTGGGGGCGACCAGTGCGACGTCGACGTCGGCCGGCGGCTTGATGTAGCCGTAGCGGATGTTGAAGCCGTGTCCGAAGAACAGGGCGTCGCCGGCCTGCAGGTTCGGGGCGATGTCCTCGGCGTAGACGTGGCGCTGGACCTGGTCCGGGGTGAGGATCATGATCAGGTCGGCTTCGGCCACGGCGTCGGCGACGTTGAGCACACGCAGGCCCTCGGCCTCGGCCTTGGCCCGGGACTTGGAGTCTTCCTTCAGGCCGACGCGGACGTCAACACCGGAATCGCGCAGGCTGAGGGCGTGGGCGTGGCCCTGGGAGCCGTAACCGATGACGGCGACGGTGCGGCCCTGGATGATCGACAGGTCGGCGTCGTCGTCGTAGAACATTTCAGTCACTGGGGTGTCTCCTTTGAATGGATTCTTTGGTGTTGGCTGGGAAAAATTCGTTGGTGGAACGGTGGTACTGCGGTCCCGGCGCGCCGCCTAGGCGGAACGCAGGGCCCGGTCGCTCATGGAACGGGACCCGCGGCCGACGGCCAGGGTGCCGGACTGCACGATTTCGCGGACGCCGAAGGGCTCCAGCACCGAAAGCAGTGCCGCGAGCTTGTCCGGGTGGCCCGTGGCTTCGATGACGACCGACTCTGTGGAGACGTCGACCACGGAAGCGCGGAAGAGGTCGGCTGCCTGGGTGACCTGCAGCCGGGTTGCGGCATCCGCACGCACCTTGACCAGGATGTGGTCGCGCTGCACGGAGGATTCGGGGGTGAGCTCGACGATCTTGATCACGTTGATCAGCTTGTTCAGCTGCTTGGTGACCTGTTCGATCAGTTCGCCGTCGGCGTCGACGACGACCGTCATGCGGGAGATGCCCGGAACCTCGGTGGGTCCGACGGCCAGGGAGTTGATGTTGAAGGCGCGGCGGGCGAAGAGGCTGGCGACGCGGGTCAGCACACCGGGCTTGTCTTCGACCAGAACGGAGAGTGTGTGGCGGGTCATGTTCAGTCCTCTTCTTCCCAGTCCGGGGTCATGTTGCGGGCAACCTGGATCTGGTCGTTGCTGACCCCGGCGGGGACCATCGGCCACACCATGGAGTTCGGGCTCACGACAAAGTCGATGACCACCGGGCGGTCCTTGATCTCCAGGGCCTTCTGGATGGTGGCGTCGATATCCTCGTCGCGTTCGCAACGGAAAGCGGCGCAGCCGTAGGCGTCTGCCAGCTTGACGAAGTCCGGGATGCGGACGGTGTCGTGGCCGGTGTTGAGGTCGGTGTTGGAGTAGCGGCCCTCGTAGAAGAGGGTCTGCCACTGGCGCACCATGCCCAGGGAGGAGTTGTTGATCACCGCGACCTTGATCGGGATCTTGTTGATCGCGCAGGTGGCCAGTTCCTGGTTGGTCATCTGGAAGCAGCCGTCCCCGTCGATGGCCCAGACCACGCGGTCCGGCTCCCCCACCTTGGCGCCCATGGCGGCTGGAACGGCGTAGCCCATGGTGCCGGCGCCGCCGGAGTTCAGCCAGGCGTGCGGGCGTTCGTATTTGATGAACTGCGAGGCCCACATCTGGTGCTGGCCGACGCCGGCGACGTAGACGCCCTCGGGCCCGGTGAGGGCGCCGATCCGCTCGATCACGCGCTGCGGGGCGCTGAGGCCGTCTTCGGGTTCGGTCCAGCCGAGCGGGTAGGTTTCCTTGAGGTTGTTCAGGAAAGCCCACCAGTTGGCCAGGTCCGGGGTGCCGGAGGTTTCGAACTGCTGGCGCAGGGCCTCGCTGAGCTCCGGGATGATCTCCTTGACCGAACCGACGATCGGCACGTCCGCGGTGCGGTTCTTGGAGATTTCCGCCGGGTCGATGTCCGCGTGGATGACCTTAGCGTTCGGGGCGAAGGACTTCAGGATGCCGGTGACCCGGTCATCGAAGCGCGCGCCCAGGGTGATCAGCAGGTCCGACTGCTGCAGCGCGGTCACGGCAGAGACCGTGCCGTGCATGCCGGGCATGCCCACGTGTTGCGGGTGCGAGTCCGGGAAGACACCCCGCGCCATCAGCGTGGTGACCACCGGGGCCCCGGAAAGCTCGGCCAGTTCCCGCAGTTCGGCTGAAGCGTGGGCCTTGACCACACCGCCGCCGACATAGAGAACGGGCTTGCTGGCGGCCGCGATCAGCCGGGCGGCCTCACGGACCTGCTTGCTGTGGCCGCGGAGCACCGGCCGGTAGCCGGGGAGGTCGATCTTGGGCGGCCAGGAGAACGTCATCTGGCCCTGCTGGGCATCCTTGGCCACGTCCACGAGGACGGGGCCGGGACGGCCGGTCGAGGCCAGGTGGAACGCCTCGGCCATGACGTGCGGGATGTCATTGGGGTCGGTGACCAGGAAGGAGTGCTTGGTGATCGGCATGGTGATGCCGACGATGTCCGCTTCCTGGAAAGCGTCGGTGCCGATGACACCGCTGGAGACCTGGCCGGTGATGGCCACCATCGGCACGGAGTCCATGTGGGCGTCCATGATGGCGGTAACGAGGTTGGTGGCACCGGGGCCCGAGGTGGCGATACAGACGCCGACCCGTCCGGTGACCATGGCATAGCCTTGCGCTGCGTGGCCGGCTCCCTGTTCGTGACGGACCAGAATGTGGTTCATTTTGGAGGCCATCAAGGGGTCATAGGTGGGCAGGATCGCGCCACCGGGCAAACCAAAAATATCCTCGACGCCGAGTTCTTCGAGCGCGCGGACGATTGCTTGCGAGCCGGTCATCACCGTCGGGGGTACGACGTTGTTCGGCCCAAGGACGGGAGAGGCAGCAGCATGCTCGACGCCGGCGTCGGCCGGGCGTTCGATGCGTTCCGGAGCCTTGGGGGCTCCAGCGGACTTTGTGGCCATCAGCGAGGGGCTGATCGGCGATCCTTTGCTCATCGGACTCTTCCTTTGGTGGATCTTCTGTGATCGTTGAACTGTGGGTAACAAAAAAAGACCCCTCAGCCTTGGCGGCTCTTCGAGGGGTTTGCGCGTGACGGTTCGTTACCAGTGGAGGCTATGGAGCCACGCGCTTGGTAAGGACGACGGATACATCTGCAGCACTCTCGCCTGCAACGCGGCCGGTGGTAACGATTACGGTCATGCGTTCAGTTTTCCCTCTGCGTGAGACAGCTGTCAACGAGCCAAGGCCCTGTCTCACGATGTGGACAACGGCGTCCACTTTTTGAACTGTTCCCCCAATTCCCCCATTACCCTGGTGACCTGACCGCCTTCGGCGGCAGGCGGGAGTCTCCTACCCCAAGCGGACGGCGCGGACGCCGTTCGCTTGGGGCCCCTCGGAGCCTCCCTTATTAAGCGTGGTCGCCCACGCTTAGGGAATCACCCGCAATAAGCGCCGGTGGAGGCGCTGTGGACGAGCTTGGCGTACTTGGCGAGGACGCCCTTGGTGAACTTGGCGGGGAGCGGTTCCCAACCGACCTTGCGGGCGTCGAGCTCGGCTTCGTCGACCAGGAGGTCGAAGCTGCGGGCTGCGATGTCGACCCGGATCCGGTCGCCGTCCTTGACGAACGCGATGGGACCGCCGTCGACGGCTTCCGGGGCGACGTGGCCGATGCAGAGGCCCGTCGTCCCGCCGGAGAAGCGGCCGTCGGTGAGCAGCAGCACGTCCTTGCCGAGGCCGGCGCCCTTGATGGCGCCGGTGATGGCGAGCATCTCGCGCATGCCCGGGCCACCCTTGGGGCCCTCGTAGCGGATGACAACGACGTCGCCGGCCTTGATCTGGCCCTTGTCGAGCGCGTCCAGGGCGCCCTGTTCGCGTTCGAAGACGCGGGCGGTGCCCTCGAAGACGTCGGCGTCGAAGCCGGCGCTCTTCACGACGGCGCCCTCGGGGGCCATCGTGCCGTGCAGGATGGTGATGCCGCCGGTCTTGTGGATCGGGTTGTCCATGGCGCGGAGGATCTTGCCGTCCAGGTCCGGCGGGTTGATCGCCGCGAGGTTTTCGGCGACGGTCTTGCCCGTGACGGTGAGGCAGTCGCCGTGCAGCAGTCCGGCGTCGAGCAGCGCGCGCATGATGACCGGCACGCCGCCGATCTTGTCGACGTCGGTCATGACGTAACGGCCGAACGGCTTGAGGTCGCCCAGGTGCGGGATCTTGTCGCCGATGCGGTTGAAGTCGTCCAGCGTCAGCTCGACCTCGGCCTCTCGGGCGATGGCCAGCAGGTGCAGCACGGCGTTGGTGGAGCCGCCGAAGGCCATGGTCACGGCGATCGCGTTTTCGAAGGCCTTTTTGGTCATGATGTCGCGGGCGGTGATGCCCTTGCGCAGCAGGTTAACAACCGCTTCGCCGGATTTGCGGGCGAAGTCGTCGCGGCGGCGGTCCGCCGAGGGCGGCGCGGCAGAGCCGGGCAGGGACATACCCAGTGCCTCGCCGATGCAGGCCATGGTGTTGGCCGTGTACATACCGCCGCAGGCGCCTTCGCCCGGGCAGATGGCCTTTTCGATCCGGGTCAGGTCCTCCATGCTCATCTTGCCCGCGGCGCAGGCGCCGACGGCCTCGAAGGCATCGATGAGGGTGACCTCCTTTTCCGAGCCGTCCTCGAGCTTGACCCAGCCGGGCATGATCGACCCGGCGTAGAGGAACACGCTCGCAAGGTCCAGGCGGGCGGCCGCCATCAGCATGCCGGGCAGGGACTTGTCACAGCCGGCCAGCAGCACGGAGCCGTCGATCCGCTCGGCCTGCATGACCGTTTCAACGGAGTCGGCGATGACTTCGCGGGAGACCAGGGAGAAGTGCATGCCTTCGTGGCCCATGGAGATGCCGTCGGAGACGGAGATGGTGCCGAACTGCATCGGGAACCCGCCGCCGGCGTGGACGCCTTCCTTGGCGCCCTGGGCGAGCCGGTTCAGGGAGAGGTTGCAGGGAGTGATTTCGTTCCAGGAACTTGCCACGCCGATCTGGGGCTTGGCGAAGTCGTCGTCGCCCATGCCGACCGCCCGGAACATTCCGCGCGCGGGCGCGGCGTGGATTCCATCGGTGACGACCCGGCTGCGGGGTTTGATGTCCGGTGTGGTGGCTGTCGCTGTTTGGGTGTCCTCACTCATGGGTGAAAGTCTAGGGCTCCGGCATCGACGGCAACGAGCCGGAATGGCTCATTAAGCGCAAAACCGGGAATATTTCGCCCGAATAGTGGACGCTCGTCTCATTCAGTGGACTCTACGGCCGCTCGGGCCTCGGCACGGTTCAGCCGCTGTGGGCCGCATCACGCAATTCCGGCGCCTCGGCGACGGCCTGGGCCTCGGCCTTGAGCATCGCCAGTACCTCCCGGATGGTGGTCCGGGCGGCGGCTTCGGGGCGGGCCAGGGCCACGATGCTGCGGCTGGCCTTGACGCCGCGGAGCGGGCGGAGCACGAACCCTCTGCCCTGGTTCTTCAGCGCGGTATAGCGCGGCAGCAGGCTGAGCCCGTGCCCGGCGCTGACCAGCGCCTCCAGGACGCGGAGGTCCGGGAAGAGCTGCGCCCGCAGTGCCGGGGAATCGGCCTGGGTTTCGATCTGGCGCAGCACGGTGTCAAAGGGGAAACCGTCGGGCACCCCCATCCAGGGAAACCCGACCACGTCCTCAGCGCTGAGCGTCGCCTTGCCGGCCAGGGCGTGACCCGCCGGAACCGCCACATCGAGCGGCTCGTCCAGCAGGGGGATCACCTGGAGACCCTGGCGGGCGAACACCTCGGGCCCGTCGACGCTGTGCGCCAGGACGATGTCATAGTCGGCGGCCAGGGCGGCAAAGCCGGCCACGCCGGGGTCCTCGAAGTGCGCCTCGAAGCGGAGCCCTTCAATCTCCTTTACCCGGTGCAGGAGGCCGGGCAGGAACATCTCCGCGGCGCTGGGAAAGAACGCCGCCTTGATCCGGGTCTGCCAGCCGAGCCGGTAGGTGTCGATGGTGGCCTCGGCGCGGGCCATGGCCGTGGCCACCTCCGCCGCCGCCCCGGCCATGGCCAGGCCCGCCTCGGTCAGCCGCACTCCCCTGCCTGACTTTTCCACGAGGACGACGCCGAGCTCCTCCTGCAGGGTCTTGAGCTGCTGCGAGACGGCCGAGGGCGTCACCCGCAAGGCATCGGCGGTGGCCCCCACCGTGCCGCGGTCCGCCAGTTCGCGAAGGATCCGCAGTCGCTTGAAGTCCATGCAGCGAGGCTACACGCGGCGGGTCCGGAATGCTGGACAGCCGCGTTGGCCCGGACGTAACGTCAAGCAACGGCAACCCTGCCGCCTGGACAGAAGGATTCGGCCATGGATTGGATTATCTGGCTCATCGTCATCGTGGTGATTGTCGGCGTCGTGTGGTGGCTGTTAAACCGCAACAGTTCCCGCAGCGGAGCCGGAACCTCGACTTCCACGGGGGCCGGATCCGCCGCCGCACCGCAGGCCACCCCGGGCAGGGTAGGCCACGACGGAGCCCTGTCCGGCGGGTCCGCCGCCGCATCGGCGGCCGCGGCCGCCACCACCGGGATTCCGTCCGCGGCAGGTTTCAGCAACGCCGAGCCGGAGCCGCCCACCACCGCCGACGACGACCTGGCAGCAAGTGCTCCCTCGACTGATGCGTCTTCGGCGGATGCGCCGGCGGCTACTGCGCCAGGGGCCGCTGCGCCCGCGCGGGAGGCCGGCGAAGACAATACGGACTGGGAGACCCAGTGGTCGGAAACGCCGCCGGCTGAGACGCACGCCGCCGCCCACCACGACCACGCCCACCACGACCATGCCACCACCGGGAGCCGCTCCGAGGACGTGGTGGCGCCAGCCGCCACTGCGGGGCCGGAGCAGCCGGCCGGGCACACCCCCGTGCACCATCCCGAGTACACCGAACAGCATGCCCCCACCCTTCCCGGAGCGGAATCGGCGGCCGCCGAGGCCGCCGACGTCGCCGAGGCAGAGACGATGCAGGCTGCCTCCTCCGCAGCCGCCGCCGAGGGCTTCGCTAGCCACACCGCGGCGCCGGCGGGGCACCTCGCGGCGGAACAGCCCTACGGCGAGGGCTCGGCGATGCCGGCCGCGGACGGCAGCGGGCCCGACGGCTTCACCGTCAAGGGGAATGCCTCTTCGATGATTTACCACGACGAGACCAGCCCCTCCTATGAAGAAACCCGGGCGGAGGTCTGGTTCCTGTCCGCGGCCCACGCCGAAGCGGCAGGCTTCCGGCCGCCGCGCCGCTCGCGGCCCTAGCCGTGCACCGGCCGCCGTCACTGCGTGCCGCCCTGGCGGCGGCTGCTTTGGTGCTCGCGACGGCCGGCTGCACCAGCAGCACCAGCAGCACCACCGCTCCCCCGCCTCCCGGCAGCCCAGCCGCCACCAGCCCGGCCGGGACGGCGACCCCGCAGCTTGACCGCCGCGTCGACGCGGGGCTGACGCTGCCCTGGTCGACGGTTTTCCTGCCGGACGGCACCGCCGTCATCTCGGAACGGGACAGCGCGCTGCTGAAGTTCATACCACCGGGCGACGGCGGTCCCGCCGCCACCCTGGGCAGGGTGCCCGACGTCGTCCCCGGCGGCGAAGGCGGCCTGCTGGGGTTGGCACCGTCCCCGGCCTTCGCGGAACACCGGTACCTGTATGCCTATTTCACGGCCCAGGGAGACAACCGGATCGCGCGCTTCCGGCTTGAGGGAAGCGGGGCGCGGCTGGGACTCGGGGCCGCCGAGGTCATCTTTACCGGGATTCCCAAGGCGTCCACGCACAACGGCGGCCGGATCCGCTTCGGCCCGGACGGCCAGCTCTACGTCGGCACCGGCGACTCCCAACGCCGAGGTCAGCCACAGGACCGGAACGCACTCGGCGGCAAGATCCTCCGCCTCACGCCCGAGGGAAAACCCGCCCCGGGAAACCCTTTCGGCAGTAACCCCGTCTACAGCCTGGGGCACCGCAACGTCCAGGGCCTCGCCTGGGACAGCGCGGGGCGGCTCTGGGCGAGCGAGTTCGGCCCGGACGTGGACGACGAGCTGAACCTGATCGTCCCCGGAGGCAACTACGGCTGGCCCGAGGTGACCGGCGCTCCGCACCGCGAGGGGTTCCTGGATGCCAAGGTGGTGTGGCCCTCGACGGCGTCGTCCTCCCCGAGCGGCCTCGAAATCGTCGGCGACACGGCCTACCTCGGGGCACTCCGGGGCCAGCGGCTCTGGGCCGTTCCGTTGCGGGGCGAATTTGCCGGGGATCCTGTGGCCTATTTCACAGGCGAGTACGGCCGGATCCGCGACGTTTCCCTGGCCCCGGACGGCCGCCTCTGGGTCCTCAGCAACGGCCAAAACCCCGATTTTGCGCTGGTTTTAAGCCTCGGTGGCTAACCTCACCCCGGGGTGCCCATCCCGATTTCACACTGCATCAAAACTCGTGTAGAGTTTCATGTCGTTGCGGAGAACACCGCGGGAAATAAAAAGCCCGAGGGGAACGAAAACAACAGCTGCACCTCTAGCTCAACTGGCAGAGCAATTGACTCTTAATCAATGGGTTCCGGGTTCGAGTCCCGGGGGGTGCACCACAGAGAGAAACCCCGTCCTGATTCGCTGAAAAGCATGCAGGGCGGGGTTTTCTGTTGTGATTCTTTGCGGATATTTATGGGCTCTTTGCCTGGCGGGCAACGACGCGTAGCTAGCCGAGGCGGCCGCGGACAATCTCGCTGACCTGCTTGCCATCGAAGCGACCGGCGACCTTGGCGGTGACCGGCTTCATCACTGCGCCGATGGAGCGCATGGACAGTTCCTGGCCGTCAGCCTTGAGCGCGGTGATGGCCTCGTCGACGATGGCTTCGACCTCGTCCCGGGTGAGCGCCTTCGGCAGGTACTCCTCGATGATCTCGGCTTCGGCGACCTCGGCTGCGGCGCGGCCGGCTTCGCCGGCCTCGGTGTAGATCCGGGCGGTATCGCGGCGCTTGGCGGCTTCCTTCTGCAGCAGCGACGTCACCTGGGTGTCGTCGAGTTCGACCGGGGTCTTGCCGGACTTTTCGCGGGTGCTGATCTCACCCAGGACGTTCCGGACGGTCGTCAGCGCGGTCTTGTTGCCGGCCTTCATGTGAGCGACAACGTCTTCTTTCAGGCGCTCTTTCAGCGTCATGGTGTTTCCTACTTTCCCTGTTGGTCGACTGTTTGTCGGTAGCGTCCAGTTTTTCCCATGCCTCCGGGGACTGTTTCATCATCTCCGGCTCCGCTGCCCTTCCTGCGCGGCCGGCGGCGTGGCGGCCGGCAGGCCGGACAGCAGCCCGCCCACGGCCGCAGGGACGGCAAACAGGCCGGCCAGATGGGGCAGCAGGCCGCGGTCGACGGCGAAATCGGCCCAGCCCACGAGCACCGGGGCGGCGACGCAGAACACGACCGGCCAGCCGTGGCCGCGCCGCCGGGTCCAGACGGCGGCAGCGGCAGACAGCAGGGCGCCGGCGAAGATCATCCCGTGCCCCGGACCGGTGCGCTCCTCGAACTCCGGGTAGCTGAGCAAGGTGAAGGTGCCCGCCAGCCCGGCTAAGGTCAGCGCCACGGACGCCACGACCAGCGCAGCCCAACAAGCCGTACGCCACCGGTGCTTCGTGCGGGCGTTCACCGACGAGCGTCCCGCAACTTCAGGTACGTGCCGGCCATGCGTTGGGTCAGCTCAGTGATGCCGTCCATGTGCCGGATAGTACCCTCTATCCCGGCCGGGTGGGGCATTTCGGCGGGGCGCCCGAAGACGCCGCTGGCTCAGGGCAGGCGGTCGCGGCGCCGGCTGAGTCCCAGGGCCGCGGAGGTTGTCATCAGCAGCCCGCCCAGGGCGAGCAGGACGGCTCCGGCGCTGGTTTCAGCCCCGGCGGCCCGGGGGCCGGCGGCGGCGTCGGCCGTCTGTACAGCCGGAAGCGTCGAGGGAGCCGGCGTCGCCGTCGTCGTGCCGGTGGAGGACGGGGCGGGCGGCGCCGCCGGAGCGGTGGCGGTGCCTGCCGGCGACTCCTGGACTGCGGTGGCCGGGGGCGTCTCCGACCCACTCGGGCCGGGGGCCGGGGGAACCGCGGGAGCGGGCGCCGCCGGAGGTGCCGAGGGCCCAGGCGGGGCGGTCCGTGACGGCTTAGGAGTATTGGAGGGCTTCGCGCTCGGGGTGGACGGCTCCTGGCACAGTCCCAGGGGATCCACCACCACCGGCCCGCAGGGCTCAGCGGCGGCAGGAGCCGCGACACTAAGGGCGGCGGTCAGGGCGAGGGCGGTCAGGGCTGTGCCGGCTATGGCACTCCTACGCATTCTCATCCTAGCTATCCTACGTTCCGCGCCGAGGGGGCCGCGGGATTTCAGCGGACTTTCGCCCGGCAGCTGGCAACCCGGCAGCTCCGGCCGCCCCGGGAGCCGCGGCTAGCGGTGGCCGGCCGCGGCCAGCTGGATGTGAATGGGAAGCGCGAGCTGGAGCGGCGCCGCCCCGACGGGCTCATCAAGCAGCTCGTTGATCGAGGTCTGCCCGTCCAGTTCGGGTGGCGGCGCCGATTCCATAGGAAAACCTTATGCGAGGCGGCCTTCGCGAGCGGGTCATGACACGGTCAGTCCTGCAGGGCAGGACGCGCTCCGCGCCGCCGTGCCAACACCGGCCGGGCGGCGCGGCGACCACCGCAAGGGTGACTATTCGACGGCGTACGGCTCCCCCGGAGGCCGGGGGCCTAATTGACGTGGTTCGCCTCGGCGGGGACCGACGGATCCGCGATTACGAGGGCTGTTGCCTCCGTCGTGGTGATCCGGTTCGCCAGCTCACGGACCACGGACTGAAGTTCGTGCCGGAGGGAATCCGGGTCGATCGACGCGGCGGCCAGCACTGAGCGCTCCATGTCCGCGGCGGCGGCAACGGCTTCGCGTCCGCGGTCGGTCAGCGTGACCACATGGCTGCGGCGGTCGGAGGCGCTACGCTCCCGCGAGATGTGGCCGTGCGCTTCGAGCCGACTCAACGTTTTGCCCATGGTCTGGGCCTGGACGCGGACGAGCTGCGCCAGTTGCGCTTGGGTCATGGGTCCTTGGGCGGAGAGCACTTCCATCGCGATCACCCCGGCGTGGGTAAGGCCGATGGCTCCGAGCTTCTCGTTCCAGGCGTGTTCTACAAGGCGTGCTGCCGTGGACAGTAGGCGGCCAGTGGGCCAGCGATCCATATCAGGCATACCAAAGAGTATAACGACTGTACGATTCGCCGCCCGCCCCCGCGCTCACTAGGCTGGAAATCCGCAATTTTGTCAAGGAGAAGAACATGCCTGAACGACTTGTCCCCGGGGACGACGCGCCCGACTTCCGACTGCAGGACGCGGCCGGTCACGACGTCGGCCTGCGGGACTTCCGCGGCCGGCACACGGTGGTCTATTTCTACCCGGCCGCGGCCACGCCCGGGTGCACGAAGCAGGCCTGCGACTTCCGCGATTCCCTCGCCGCCCTCCAGGGGGCAGGCTACGAGGTTGTGGGCATCTCCCCCGACCCCGTCGGGAAGCTTGCCGATTTCGCGGCGGCCGAAGGACTCAGCTTCCCGTTGCTCTCCGATCCGGACCATGCGGTAGCCGAGGCGTATGCGGCGTGGGGCGAGAAAAAGAACTACGGCCGCACCTATGAAGGGCTCATCCGCTCCACCGTGGTGGTCGGCCCCGACGGCAAGGTCACGCTGGCCCAGTACAACGTGCGCGCCACCGGCCACGTCGCCAAGCTGCGCCGCGACCTGAAACTCGACGCCTAGCCGGTGGCCGCGGCGGCCGCGTTTTCCGCGGGCGCCACACCGCTGCGCCGAATGTAGAATGATGTCTGGCATCCGCCGTCGGGGTCCTGCGGGACCTGCGGACGACGGCGCCGCGCGCGAGTGGTGAAATTGGCAGACACGCAGGATTTAGGTTCCTGTGCCTTCGGGCGTGGGGGTTCAAGTCCCCCCTTGCGCACACTGGAACCCCGGTCTTCGGACCGGGGTTCTTTCGTTGCGGTAGCCCACTTCTGGGCATCGATTCTTGTCGATATGCTGGGAGGCGTGAAGTTCCTCGAGAGTGCACCCCGGTTCCTGTTCTTTACCGGCAAGGGCGGGGTCGGCAAGACCTCCGTGGCGTGCGCAACCGCGCTCACCCTTGCTAAGTCCGGCAAGAAGGTCTTGCTGGTGAGCACCGACCCGGCGTCCAACGTAGGGCAGGTCTTCGGTGTGAGAATTGGGAACTCCGTCACCCCGCTCCGGGCCGTGCCGGGCTTATCGGCCCTGGAGATTGACCCGGAGCAGGCAGTTGAGGCTTACCGGGAGCGGATCGTCGCGCCCGTACGGGGTCTCCTGCCGGAGTCGGAGCTGCTCGGCATCGTCGAGAGTCTTTCCGGCTCCTGCACCACCGAAATCGCGTCGTTCGACGAGTTCACCAACCTGCTCGCCGATGACAGTTCCTATGGTGAGTATGATCACATCGTCTTCGACACGGCGCCGACAGGCCACACCATCCGGCTCCTGCAACTGCCCGGTTCGTGGACCGATTTCCTGGCCGCCGGCAAGGGCGACCCCTCCTGCCTCGGCCCCCTGTCCGGGCTCGAGAAGCACAAACAGGTTTACGCCAAAGCGGTCCAGGCACTCACGGACCCGGCGAGGACCCGGCTCGTACTGGTCAGCCGCGCACAGACATCGTCACTGGGCGAAATTGAGCGGACCTATCTCGAGCTCAACCAGATCGGGATCGGGGGCGGGTACGTCGTCGTCAACGGCGTCCTGCCGGACGCCGCAGGGGACGAGGACCTGGCGGAGGCACTGGGCGCCCGGGAAACGGCTGCCCTCGCGGCCTTTCCCGAAGCGGTCGCCAGCCTGCCCCGCGATGTGCTGGAGCTGAAGCCGGGCAATATGGTCGGAATTCCGGCACTCGAGTCCCTGTTCACCACCACGTCCGGCGGCGATGCCCCTGATGACGCCGCGCCGGGCGCCGAGATTGAGGACGCCCCGCTGGCTGCCCTGGTGAACGAAATGGAACGCGACGGCCACGGGCTCGTGATGTGCATGGGGAAGGGCGGTGTCGGGAAGACCACCGTGGCGGCCTCCATTGCGGTCGCCCTGGCCAAACGCGGACATGCGGTGCACCTGACCACGACCGATCCCGCCGCACACCTCAGCGAAACACTGCATGGTTCCATCCCCGGTCTGACGGTCTCACGCATCGATCCGGCAGCGGCCATTCAGGAGTACAGAAGCCATGTGCTGGAGACCAAGGGCCGGAACCTCGACGAGGACGGTCGCGCGGCCCTCGCTGAGGACCTGCTGTCCCCCTGCACCGACGAGGTGGCCGTGTTCCGGCAGTTCTCCAAGGTGGTCCAGGAATCCCGCCGGCACTTTGTCGTGATCGACACGGCACCGACCGGGCACACGCTGCTGCTCCTGGACGCCACCGGCTCCTACCACCGCGAGATCGCCCGCCAGGTCGGCGACACCATGGGATTCGAGACGCCCCTCATGCGGCTGCAGGATCCGGCACAGACCAAGGTGGTTCTCGTCACCCTGGCCGAAACGACGCCCGTGCTCGAAGCCGAAGAACTCCAGGGTGACCTGGAGAGGGCCGGAATCCACCCCTGGGCGTGGGTGATCAACAACTCCATCGCCGCCGCACACCCGCAGTCGCCGTTCCTGCAGGCCCGCGCCGCGAGCGAAATCGAACAGATCACCAAGGTCCACACCCTGACGGACCGGGTCGCGCTCATTCCGCTGCTGCCCGAAGAACCCACCGGTGAAGGGAAGTTATCGGCCATGACAGCACTGAGTTCCCAGCCCGCGTGACGTGCACCCCGGCCCCGGCCCCGCGTGCGGCCCCGGGCCGTGTGATCCGTTCAGAAATCCGGGCGCTCGGCCAGCAGCGCTTCGACGTCCCGGGCAGTGGCATCCAGCCTGCCGATCGTGTCCCGTTGGATCGACCGCAGGTACTCGGCATCCGACTCGCCGTCCTGAACCCAGTTCTCGTCGCCCGGTGAATCCATCGTCCGGCGCGTGTTGGCCGCCGCCGTCCTGATGTTCTCCAGCATTGCGAGCAGCCGGGCCTCGGTGATGGGGGTCTCGGCATTCATGGCGCCCTCCTTAGTTGCAGTCGCGTCGACAGCTGACAGGACCACCTTGGACGCCGCCGTGCTCGCACCGCAAGAACTAAAGGACCTGCGAGCGCCGCTCGATCAGCACGGTGTCCCTCCAACGGCCTGCCGCAGGACCGTGGGCCATCCGAGCGATTCTTTCCCGCCGCCCCACAACCCTGAACCCGTGGGCGAGGTGCAGTCTCAGGCTGTGCTCGTTTTCCGGAAAAACGCTGGCCTGAATGGTCCAAATGCCATCTTCCTCGGTCGAGGCGATCAGGGACCGGAGGAGGAGCGACCCGATCCGCTGTCCGCGGGCCGCCTCGGAAACGTAGATGGAGTGTTCCACGACGCCGGCGTAGGCCGGGCGGCCGGAAACCGCGGAGGCCGCCGCCCAGCCGAGAATCCCGACGTCGGGCGCCTGCGCCACCAACCGGTGGTTGGCAAGCCGCGAAGCGTCGAAACGGCGCCAATCAGGCGGCTCGACCTCGAACGTGGCCTGGCCCGTAGCGATGCCCTCCGCATAGATCCGACAGACCCCGGGCCAATCGGATTCCCGCATCGGCCGGACGACGACGTCGGACACCGAGCTCGGGCTCACAGGGACGCGAGCAGGCCGGCGGTTTGCTCCAGGGCGCCGGGGACCAGGGAGTAGTAGGCCCAGGTGCCGCGCTTCTCGCGGTGCAGCAGGCCGGCGTCCACCAGGATTTTCAGGTGATGTGAGACGGTGGGCTGGCCCAGGTCCAGCGGCTCGGTGAGGTCGCAGACACAGGATTCCCCGGACGCTTCGGCCTTGACGATGGAGAGCAGCCGCAGCCGGTTCGGATCGGCCAGCGCCTTGAAGATCAGGGCCTTCCGCCTCGCCTCCTCGGCGCCCAGGGCAGGCGATCCTGCCGGGGCGCAGCAGGATTCATCTGAAGCGGCGTCGAGGACAGGCAGCGAGTTCATGTAACTATTATGCCTCGACATTGACAATCATCAATATAGGCACTCAGTGGGTTTCGAACGTTATGCCTTGGCGGGTTCTGAACCGTGCGGGAGAACTGCTTCGTCCGCGGCGCGGGCGGCGGAGGGGAACAGGACGAGGAGCAAGCCAAGTCCTACGGCCGCGCCCAGGAGCTGCGCGAGGATGAAGGCCGGAACGGAGACCGGCGCAATGCCGGCGAAGGTATCGCTGAAGACCCGTCCGACGGTCACCGCCGGGTTCGCGAACGACGTCGACGACGTAAACCAGTACGCCGCCCCGATGTAGGCCCCCACGGCCGGAGCGGCGAGGGCACCCCGCTTGGTGGCGGCGAGGGCGAAGATCAGCAGGATCAGACCGGCAGTGGCGATGACCTCGGCCAGCAGATGACCCGACGTTGTACGTTCCTTGGCGGAGATGGAGGTGCCCACCTCAAACATGGCGTTCGCGACCACGCTGCCGCCGACTGCCCCAACGGCCTGGGCCAGGACATAAGTTCCCAGTTCGGGCAGGGTCATTCCGGTCCCGCTGCGCCGGCCCAGGAGCCAGTCCACTGCGGAGACCGCAGGATTGAAGTGTGCGCCGCTGACGGGACCGAGCACGAGAATCAGGACCGTCAGTCCCAATACGGTGGCGGTGCTGTTCTGGAGCAACTGCAGGCCTAGGTCATTGGGGGAAAGTTGCTGGGCGGCAATCCCGGAACCGACGACGACGGTCACGAGCAGGCTGGTCCCGAGCAGTTCAGCGACGGCGCGGCGCCACAACGGCGGTTGGTTGGAAGTCATGGCAACAGCTTGACCCAAAGAATTAACTCAGTCAAAATTGAATCAATGAACATTGAGACAGCGCAAGGTTTCCGGGCGCGGGTAGCCAAGCATGCAGCCCTTGCCGATCCTGCGCGGCTGCGCATTGTCGACCTGCTCACGCTGGGCGACTTCTCCCCGACGGAGCTGCAGGCCGAGCTCGGGATGCCGTCGAACCTCCTCTCGCACCACCTGCGCTCGCTCGAAGCGGCCGGCATGGCGACCCGGCACCGCTCGGAGGCGGATAAACGCCGCAGTTACATCAGACTCGCCCCCGGCGCCCTGGAAGGCCTGGCGCCACGGCCTGAACACGGAGCCCGGCGCGTATTGTTCGTCTGCACACGCAACAGTGCACGCTCCCAACTGGCCTCCGCCCTCTGGCAGCAGGTCAGCACAGTCCCCGCGGCGTCGGCGGGAACGCATCCCGCGGACCACATCGCGCGCGGGGCCATCGACGTCGCCCGGCGGCACGGCGTGGATCTGGCAGATAAGCCCCCGCGCCGGCTGGACGAGGTGGCGCACGCCGAGGACTTCGTCGTGACCGTGTGCGACAACGCCCACGAGGAAATCCCCAATCCGGGCGGCATCCACTGGTCCGTCCCGGATCCGCTCCGGCTGAACACCGACGCCGCCTTCGAAGGCGCCTTCACTGACATAGCCCGCCGTATCAGCGACCTCGCCCCCCGCCTGCACGCCGCCTAAAATCCGAAACCCGCAAATATTGACAAGTATCGATTTACTACTTGATACTGAGTGCATCGACAAACATCAATGTCTTGTCAGTAAGGGTGCGGGACCACGACCTCATCACCACCGATCCACACCTAACTGATTCCCAGGAGAAACACTGTGAGCACCGAACCCGCCAAGAAGCCGTCCGTCCTGTTTGTCTGCGTGCACAACGCCGGCCGCTCGCAGATGGCCGCCGCCTTCCTCACCACCCTCGGGGAGGGCCGGATCGAGGTCCGCTCCGCCGGCTCGCAGCCGGCCGAGAAGGTCAACCCGGCCGCGGTCGAGGCCATGGCCGAACTCGGCATCGACATGTCCGCAGAAATCCCCAAGGTCCTCACCACCGAGGCCGTCAAGGAATCCGATGTCGTCATCACGATGGGCTGCGGCGACACCTGCCCGATCTTCCCTGGCAAGCGCTACGAGGACTGGGAACTCGAAGACCCTGCCGGCCAGGGCGTCGCCGCCGTCCGCCCCATCCGCGACGACATCAAGGCCCGGATCGAGGACCTCATCGCGTCCCTCACCCCGGCCGCCAAGTAGGAACACAACCATGACTGAACAGCTGATCATCATCGGGTCCGGCCCCGCCGGCTACACAGCGGCGATCTACGCCGCGCGCGCAGGGCTCGCGCCCCTGGTCATCGCCGGGGCCGTCACGGCGGGCGGCGCCCTGATGAACACCACTGAGGTGGAGAACTTCCCCGGCTTCCCCGCCGGCGTCCAGGGCCCCGAGCTGATGGACGGGCTCCAGCAGCAGGCCGAGAAATTCGGCGCCCGAGTGGTGTTCGACGACGTCACCGAAGTGACGCTCACCGGCCACCTCAAGCGCGTCGTCACCGGAGCCGGCGAGACGCACGAGGCGCCCGCCGTCATCCTCGCCACCGGCTCCGCCTACAAGGAACTCGGCCTGCGGGAGGAGAAAAAGTTCAGCGGCCACGGCGTCTCCTGGTGCGCCACCTGCGACGGCTTCTTCTTCCGGGACCAGGACATCATCGTGGTCGGCGGCGGGGACTCCGCGATGGAGGAAGCCACCTTCCTGACCCGCTTCGGCAAGACCGTGACCGTCGTCGTGCGCAAGAACGAGCTGCGCGCGTCCCGGATCATGGCCCAGCGGGCCAAGGACAACCCCAAGATCCGTTTCGCCTGGAACTCGGCCGTCACCGCCATCCACGGCGACGGCAAGGTCACCGGCGTCACCCTGACGGACACCGTCACCGGCGAAACCCGGGAGCAGGCCGCCACCGGCATCTTCGTGGCGATCGGGCACGTGCCGCGCACCGAACTGCTGCACGGCCAGGTGGAGCTCGACGCCGAGGGCTACATCAAAGTCGACTCCCCCACCACCGTCACCAACCTCTCCGGCGTCTTCGCCTGCGGCGACGCCGTGGACCACCGCTACCGCCAGGCCATCACCGCCGCCGGCACCGGCTGCGCCGCAGCCCTGGACGCCGAACGCTACCTCGCCGCGCTGGACGACGCCGACAGCATCGCCACCGCCCTGGTCGAGGAACCCACCCACTCCTAGAGCACCACCGGATGAAACAGAGGACACCATGGCTGTAGCCACTACCCTTCCCGTAGCTGTCATCGGAGCCGGGCCCGTCGGCCTCGCCGCGGCAGCGCACCTGCTCGAACGCGGCCTGGAGCCGCTCATCCTGGAGGCCGGCCCGACGGCGGCCGCGGCCATCGAGCAGTGGCGCCACATCCGCCTGTTCTCCCCGTGGCAGTACAACACCGACGCCGCCGCTGTCCGCCTGCTCGCCACGAACGGCTGGGAAGCGCCGGAACCGACGGCCCTGCCCACCGGCGGCGAACTCATCGACCGGTACCTGACGCCGCTCGCCGCGCTCCCCACAATCGCATCCCGCCTGCACACCGGGGCGCGCGTCGTCGCGGTCACCCGCCTCGGCATGGACAAGACCCACAGCCGGAACCGCGACACCACCCCTTTTGTGGTCCGGGTCGAACACGCAGACGGCGAGGTCCGTGACTACCAGGCCGCCGCCGTCATCGACGCGTCCGGGACCTGGTCCACACGCAACCCGCTCGGAACCTCGGGGCTTCCCGCCGTCGGCGAAACCGCCGCGGCTTCCCGAATCTCCTCGCCGCTGCCGGATGTCCTGGGCCGCGACCGCGAAACGTTTGCGGGTCGCACCGCCGTCGTGGTCGGTGCGGGCCACTCCGCCGCCAACTCCCTGATCAACCTCTCCGAACTGGCAGCCCAGGTGCCCGGGACAAAGATCGTGTGGGCGATCCGCGGCGCTTCGGCGGCCAAGGTCTACGGCGGCGGCGACGCCGACGGCCTCGCCGCCCGCGGCCAGCTCGGCAGCCGCCTCCGCGGACTGGTGGAGGACGGCACCGTGGAACTCCGGACCGGCTTCGGTATCGCCGGCCTTACCACCAACGGCGGCGCCGTCACGCTCACCGCCACCGACGGCCGCACCCTCGAGGCCGACGTCGTGGTACCGGCCACCGGGTTCCGACCGAACCTGGACATGCTCCGGGAACTCCGGCTGGAACTGGACCCCGGCGTCGAGGCCCCGCGCGAGCTCGGCCCGCTGATCGATCCCGAATTCCACTCCTGCGGCACGGTCGAGCCGCACGGCGCCAAGATGCTGGCCCACCCGGAGCAGGACTTCTACATCGTCGGCATGAAGTCCTACGGCCGGGCCCCCACCTTCCTGCTGGCCACCGGCTACGAGCAGGTCCGCTCGGTTGCCGCCGCCCTCGCCGGGGACCGGGAGGCCGCCGACACCGTCCAGCTCGAGCTGCCGGAGACCGGCGTTTGCTCCTCGGACATCGGCACCAGTTGCGACGTCCCGGCCGCCGCCACCGCGGACTTTGCGGCGGAAACCTCGGGCGGGTGCTGCGGCGCGCCGGAACCGGTCCTCGTCGGATTCCCCACCGGGCTCGCCCACGGCCGCTCCGGCGGAAACTGACCACTGCTCACCACCGACACACTCAAGGAAGAATCAAACTCATGACCGAGACCACGAAAACGCCCAGTGTCCTGTTCGTCTGCAGCAAGAACGGCGGAAAATCCCAGCTCGCCGCCGGGCTGTTGAACGAGCTCGCCGACGGGACCGTTACGGTGCACTCGGCCGGAACCAAACCCGGCAAGTCGCTGAATCCGCAGTCCGTGGACGCGCTGGCAGAACTCGGGATCGACATCACCGGCGAGCAGCCCAAACCCGTCACGGACGACGTACTGGCCGCGGTCGACGTCGTCATCGTCCTGGGCAACGAGGCAAAAGTCGAAGCCCCCGAGGGCAAACGGTATGAGGTCTGGGACACGGACGAGCCCTCCGAGCGCGGCATCGAAGGCATGGAACGCATGCGCCTGGTCCGGGATGACATCAAGGCCCGGGTCCAGAAGCTGTATGCGGAGCTCACCGGGAACTGACCATGCCCGCGCCCGCCCCCGCCCGGACCCTGGTCGCAGAAGGTGCCCCGCGCGGCGGCCTTGCCGCGCTGTGCATCACCCAGACCACCGGGTGGGGCGTGCTCTACTACGCCCTGATCGCGGCGGTCCTGCCCATCAGCGAAGACACCGGCTGGGACCCAGCCGTGGTGACGGGAGCCTTCTCCGTCGGCCTGCTGGTCTCCGCGGCGGCCGGCATCGGCGTCGGCAGGATCCTCGACAGGACCGGGCCGCGCGACCTGATGATCGGCGGATCCCTCCTCGGAGTGCTGGCCCTGGTCCTCGTGGCGACGGCACCTAACCTGCCGGTGTTCTTCGGCGCCTGGCTGCTGGCCGGGACCGCGCAGGCAGCAGTGTTCTACCAACCGGCCTTCACCGTGATCAGCCGCTGGTACGGGCCGGCCCGCATCCGGCCCCTGACCATACTGACCCTCGTGGCCGGATTCGCGTCCACGATCTTCGCCCCCGTCACGGCCGCCCTCACCTCGGCGTTCGGCTGGAGAAGCGCCTTTATCTTCCTCGCCGGGGTGCTGGGACTTGTCACCGTTCCGCTTCACGCCCGCTACCTCAACCGGCGCTGGTCCCCCACCGCCGTGGGCTCCAACGGGCCTGCCCACCGGGCCGCGCTGCGGAACATCCGGCGCAGCCCCGATTTCCTGGGACTTCAGCTGCTCATGGTTTTGCTCTGCCTCGGGCTTTACACCGTAACGCTGAACATTGTGCCCCTTCTGATGGAAAAGGGGGCCGGTCACGCCACTGCGGCCTTCGGACTTGGTCTCGTGGGCGTCGGGCAGGTCGGGGGCCGGCTGCTGTTCGCCGGCATCCCGCCAGGCGCCCGGCTTCCGGTGATCACCGGCACGGCCGCCGGGGCCGTCCTCCTCCTGGCGGTCCTGCCCGGACCGGTTCCGGTGTTGATCGCGGCAGGAATGCTCGCCGGCGCGGTTCGCGGATGCCAGACCCTGCTCCAGGCCACCCTCGTCGCAGATCGCTGGGGCACAGGGAGCTTGGGCACCCTGCAGGGACACTTCGCGGCCCCGCTGACGGCGGTGACAGCCCTCGCCCCGGCCGCCGGGCCCCTCCTGGCGGGCTGGCTCGGGACCTACACGGGCATGAGCCACGCCATGGCGGCGACGGCCCTCGCGGCGGTCCTGCTTGCCGCTGTCTTCCGAGTGAAGGAAACCCGGGGCGAAGAGCAGCAGTCCTGACGTCGCTGAGACTAAACTCCGGCAGGATCTAAACCTGCCGGAAAACAATTTCGAATCCCACCCATCCCTTTGTGCCGAGCTCCCGAATACCCATTGAGACACCAACCAAGGGTCGGTGCCCACCAGTCGGATAAGGGCCACAGCGGCAAAGACGTTCGCTGCCGGCAATGAAATCGGCACAACAAAGGAGATTCGAAATGCAGACCATCAAGCGCACGACTTTCGCCGCTGCAGGTATCGCTGCCGCAGCCATGCTCAGCCTCACTGCCTGCGGCGGATCCAGCACGGGTTCCAGCTCTTCCTCGGCTCCGGCCGCCGCGCCGTCCGCGTCGAGCATGGCGCCGTCGCCGTCCATGAGCTCCTCGGCCGCAGCGATGGACCCGGCCGCCAACCTGGTGGGTGCCGGCTGCGCCGGCTACGCCGCCAAGGTTCCGGACGGCAAGGGTTCGGTGTCCGGCATGGCGCTCGATCCGGTGGCAGTCGCCGCATCGAACAACCCCATCCTGACCACGCTGACCGCCGCCGTGTCCGGCAAGCTCAACCCCAAGGTCAACCTGGTGGACACCCTGAACGGCAGTGAATTCACCGTCTTCGCCCCGACCGATGACGCGTTCAAGAAGATCGACGCCGCCACCATCGAAACGCTCAAGACCGACGACGCCCTGCTGAGCAAGATCCTGACCTACCACGTGGTCCCCGGCAAGATCAGCCCGGACCAGATCGTCGGCACGCACAAGACGGTCCAGGGCGGCTCGGTCACTGTCTCCGGCACCAAGGACGCGCTCAAGGTCGACGGCGCCAACGTTGTCTGCGGCGGCGTCAAGACCGCCAACGCCACGGTCTACATGGTCGACTCCGTCCTGATGCCGAAGTAGGCCACCCCAAACCCTCCTGTACCGGTTCCAGCCTGACTCCCTGGATCCACTTGGAGAAACGAAGGCCCGCACCTGTTGGTGCGGGCCTTCGCCCGTTGCGCGGGGCGGCCCACGGACAGCGCCTGCCCGCAGCGGCATCGGCCAGCTGCACCGGCCGCCCGCCGGAATCCGCAGCCCGGTCTACTAGACTGGGGCTGTTCCCCAGCCGGCGGCCGTACAGTTCCCAGAGGTGATTCCTTCAGTGCCCAGCAGTCCCGCGCCGACCACGGCAGGCCCCAGCAGGAAGTTGCGCCGCATCGCAGCCGGCCTCAGCACTCTCCTGTTGCTGGCCCCGCTCGCAGCGTGCACCGGAACACCGGCGCCGGCGCCGACGTCGTCGTCCACCGCCAGCGCGTCCGACGCGGCCCCCACCGCCACGTTCAGCTTTGGCACCGCATCGCGGCCGCTGGGCCTGGACCCTGCCCTCGTGTCCGACGTTGACTCCTACCGGATCACCCGCCAGGTGCTCGAAGGGCTGATCGGCGTCGACCAGACCAGCGGCAAGCCCACCCCCCTGCTCGCCACGGAGTGGAGCGACAGCAACGAGGGCCGCGCCTACACTTTCAAGCTCCGCGAGAACGTGAAATTCCACGACGGGACGGCCTTCAACGCGGCAGCCGTGTGCACCAACTTCAACCGATGGTTCAACTTCCCCGCCGCCCTCCGGAAGCAGGCAACGGGCAGCACCTTCAAGGGCGTTTTCAAGGCCCACGCCGACCAAACCTCGCTGTCCATCTACAAGAGCTGCACGGCACTGGCGGCGGACAGTGTCCGGATCGACCTCACCCAGCCGTTCACGGGCTTCCTCCAGGCCCTGACGCTGCCTGCTTTCGCCATGTCCTCGCCGAAGGCCCTCGCCGCGCAGTCCGCCGACTCCCTTACCCAGAGCCGCGAAGGGCAGGCCGTGTCCGCCTATGCCCTGCACCCGGTGGGCACCGGCCCCTACGTCTTCGGCTCGTGGGACAACAACACCGTCACCCTGACCAGCAACAAGGACTACTGGGGCGACAAGGGGCAGATCGGGACCATCAACTTCATCAGCTACGACCATCCCCAGACCCGGCTGCAAGCGCTGCTGGACGGCAAGATCGATGCCTATGATTCGGTCACCGTGGGAAATTTCGACCAGCTGGTCAAGCGCGGCAAACAGATCATCCAGCGTGATCCGTTCTCGGTCATGTACCTGGGCATGAACCAGGAAGTGCCCGTGCTGCAGAACCTCAAGGTCCGCCAGGCGATCGAGATGGCCCTGGACAAGGACACCCTGATCCGCAAGTTCTTCATCGACAACACGGCGGCGGCCTCCCAGTTTGTACCGCCGAAGCTGAGCGGCTTCAACAACAACGCCCCATCGCTGGGACACGACGCGGCCAAGGCCAAGGAGCTCCTTGCCGAGGGCGGGTACAAGGGCGAGGAACTGAAGTTCTACTACCCGCTCAACGTTGCCCGGCCGTACCTGCCGACGCCGGAAAAGGTCTACGCCGAGATCAGCCGCCAGCTCACCGCCGTCGGGCTCAACATCAAACCGGTCCCGGTGGACTGGTCCGACGGCTACCTCCAGAAAGTCACCTCCCCCGGGGACCACGCCCTGCACCTGCTGGGCTGGAACGGGTCCTACGCCGATCCGGACAACTTCGTGGGCCCGCTGTTCGGCGAGAACACCGGCGAGTTCGGGTACCAGGACCCCCAGGTGTTTTCGAAGATCTCCCGGGCCCGGGGCCTGCCCGAGGGCAAGGAACGCACAGAGCAGTACCAGACCATCAACGCCCAGATTGCGGCGACGGTCCCGGCGGTGCCGATCGCGTTCCCGATCTCGGCGCTGGCGCTCTCGGACCGGGTCCTGAAGTACCCGGCGTCGCCGGTCCTGAACGAAGTTTTCACGAAGGTCGCGCTAAAGCCTTGACGGAGGCACCCAATTTCAGTTAGTGGGCGGTGCAGGGATATTCTGTGACAGCCAGAGCCGCTGCTACCGGAGACTGATGTGACTTTCATTTCCAAGACCCACCATGCCGACGTCGTCCTGATTGGCGGCGGCATCATGAGCGCCACGCTTGGCGCCTTCCTCAAGCAGCTGGAGCCGAACTGGACCATTTCGCTGTTCGAGCGCCTGGACCAGCCGGGCCTGGAAAGCTCCGATCCGTGGAACAACGCCGGCACCGGGCACGCCGCCCTGTGTGAGCTTAACTACTCCCCCGCAGCCAAGGACGGCTCGGTGGACCCGGCCAAGGCGCTGCACATCAACGAGCAGTTCCAGCTCTCCCGCCAGTTTTGGTCCCACCTGGTCACCAACTCGCTGATCGGCTCCCCCAAGGGCTTCATCAACACGGTCCCGCACATGAGTTTTGTGGTCGGCGACGCCAACGCCAAGTTCCTGCGGACCCGCTACGAGGCCCTCAAACCGAACCCGCTGTTCCGTTCCATGGAGTTCTCCGAGGACCACGACCAGATCGCCAAGTGGGCGCCGCTGATCGTCAAGGGCCGGGACCCGAAGCAGCACATCGCCGCCACCCGCGCCGCGGAAGGCACCGACGTCGACTTCGGCGCCTTGACCCGGGAACTGACCGGCTACCTCGGCAACAACGGCGTCGAAATCAACTACGGACACGACGTCACCGGCATCAAGCGGGCCTCCGACGGCGGCTGGGACCTCGCGCTCAAGCACCCCCGCTCCGGCGAACACGGCTCGATCCACGCGAAGTTCGTCTTCGTCGGCGCCGGCGGCGGCGCCCTGCACCTGCTCCAGGCCTCGGGCATCCCGGAAAGCAAGGGCTTCGGCGGCTTCCCGGTCTCCGGTCAGTTCTTCCGCTGCACCGACGAGACCCTCGCCGCCCAGCACAGCGCCAAGGTCTACGGCCAGGCCTCGGTGGGCGCCCCGCCCATGTCGGTGCCGCACCTGGACACCCGGTTCGTCAACGGCAAGCGGTCGCTGCTCTTCGGACCCTACGCCGGGTTCTCCACCAACTTCCTCAAGAACGGCTCCTACCTGGACCTGCCGCTGTCCATCCGGCCCTCCAACATCATCCCGATGCTGGCCGTGGCCAAGGACAACATGGACCTCACCGCCTACCTGGTCAAGGAAGTCGCAAAAAGGCACGGCGCCAAGGTGGAGGCCCTGCGGGAGTACTACCCGGAGGCCAAGGACGGCGACTGGGAACTCATCACCGCAGGCCAGCGGGTCCAGATCATCAAGAAGGACCCCAAGAAGGGCGGCGTGCTGCAGTTCGGCACCGAGGTCATCGCCGGCCGCGACGGCACGATCGGCGCGCTCCTGGGCGCGTCCCCGGGCGCGTCCACCGCGGTGCCGATCATGATCGAGCTGCTGCAGAAGTCCTTCCCCAAGAACTTCAAGGGCTGGCAGTCCAAGCTCAAGGAGATGATGCCCGGCTACGGCGTCAAACTCAACGAGAACCCGGACCTCGCCGCACGGCTCGAGGCCGAAACGGCCGCCGCACTCCAGCTCGAACCGGTTCCGGCCGCCCGCTGAAACTCTGCCGGGTTGCGGCACGTTTAGTCCCATTGAGGCGTTCCGTCGTGGCGAGCGTCCGCTAATCCCCAGGAGACCATGAGATGTTCCGGCTGGCCAAGCTCTCGCTAGGGAACCGGGCGCTGATCGCGCTGATCACCGTCTTCGCGTCTGTCTTCGGCGTGATTACGATGTCCTCGCTCAAGCAGGAGCTCATCCCGTCCATCGAGTTCCCGCAGATCACCGTGATCACCGCGATGCCCGGCGCCTCGCCGGAAGTCGTGGACAAGCAGATCAGCGGCCCGCTCGAGACGGCGCTCAACGGCGTCGAGGGGCTGGAGTCGACGTCGTCGACCTCGCGCAACGGCGTCTCGCAGATCACCCTGGTGTTTACCTACGGGTCCAACCTTGACCGGGCCCGGAACCAGATCGACCGGGCCATCTCCAACGCCAAGCAGGCGCTGCCGAAGGACGTCCAGCCGCAGGCAATCGCCGGCAGCATCAGCGACTTCCCGATCGTCTACCTCGCGGTGTCCTCGGACAAGCCGCTGAGCGAGCTGAACGCGGACCTGGCCCGCCTGAGCGTGCCGCGGCTGCAGAAGCTCGACGGCGTGCGCGGCGCCGAGGTGACCAGCGGGGCCACCCAGCACATCAAGATCCTGCCGCGGCCCGAGGCCATGGCGGCCTCCGGCGCCACCATCGCGTCCATTACGGACGCGTTGAAGAACAACGGGTCGCTGGTGCCGGCCGGCAGCATCGAGGAACAGGGCAAGACGCTGTCGCTGCAGATCGGCAGCCCGGTGGACTCCCTCGACGCTGTCAAGGCCCTGCCGCTGGGCGGCGCCCGCGACGCCGCCACGATCGGCGCCGTCGCCGATGTCAGCATCACCGAGGACGCCCGCACCTCAATCACCCGGACCAACGGCAAGGAAACCCTGGCCCTTTCGGTGACAAAAAAGCCCGAGGGCGACACGGTGGGCATCTCGCATGCGGTGAAGGATTCCATCCCGCAGCTTGAGGCCGAACTGGGCTCGAACGCCAAGTTCACCCCGGTCTTCGACCAGGCGCCGTTCATTGAGAAGTCCATCAAGGACCTCACCACCGAGGGGCTGCTGGGCCTGGGCTTCGCCGTCGCCGTCATCCTGCTGTTCCTGCTCTCGGTGCGCTCCACCCTGGTCACGGCCGTGTCCATCCCGCTGTCCCTGCTGATCACGTTCATTGGTCTCTCCGCCACCGGGTACTCGCTGAACATCCTGACCCTCGGGGCGCTGACCATCGCCATCGGCCGGGTGGTGGACGACTCGATCGTGGTGATCGAGAACATCAAACGGCACCTGAGCTACGGCGAGCAGAAAATCACCGCCATCCTGACCTCCATCCGGGAGGTTGCCGGCGCCATCACCGCCTCCACGCTCACCACGGTGGCGGTCTTCCTGCCGATCGCCTTCGTGGCCGGACTCGCCGGCGAGCTGTTCCGGCCCTTTGCGCTCACCGTTACCATCGCCCTGGTGTCCTCGCTGCTGGTCTCGCTGACCATCGTGCCGGTGCTGGCGTACTGGTTCCTGCGGACGCCGGCGGACAAGGCCGGGAACGCCGTGTCCGAGGCCACCGCCCGGGAGACCGCGGCAAAGGCTCACGAGGCCGAGCAGCGCAGCTTCCTGCAGCGCGGCTACCTCCCGATCCTCACGAAGACGCAGCGGCATCCCGTGATCACCCTGGTGGCGGCCGTCCTGGTCCTCGGCGGGACCGCCGCCATGTCCCCGCTGCTGGCCACCGACCTGCTGGGCCGCTCCGGCGAAAACAGCATGACGGTGAAGCAGGCCCTCCCCGCCGGCACCAGCCTGGCCGAGGGCAGCGCCGCGGCCATCAAGGTCGAGTCCGTGCTGCGGGGCATCGACGGGGTCAAGGACGTCCAGGTCACCACCGGCAACGCGCAGTCCGGGTTCTCCGCGCTGCAGTCCACCGGGGCAGCCAATTCCAGCTTCACCGTCGTCACCGAAGAGAAGTCCAACCAGACCAAGCTGCAGGACACCGTCCGCAGCGAACTCGCTAAGATCTCCGGGGCCGGCAAGATCACCGTCGGATCCCAGCAGGGCGGCTTCGGCACGACGTCGACGGTCGACATCACGCTCAAAGCCGCCACGTCCGCGGACCTCCGCACCGCCAGCGACGCCATGGTCACGGCCATGGACGGCGTCCCCGGCTCCTCTGAGGTCAGCACCAACCTGGCCGCGAGCCAGCCGGTGGTCCAGGTGAAGGTGGACCGCGCCAAGGCCGTCGCGGCCGGCCTGAACGAGCAGCAGGTCGCCGGGGTGCTGGCCTCCACCATCAGCCCGATCCCGGCCGGCACCGTCCGGATTGGCACCAACGATTTCCCGGTCCGGATCGGCGAGGGAACCCGCTTCACCAGCATCGGCGCCGTCCGCGACCTCCCGCTGCCGACGGCGCGCGGGCCGGTTCCGCTGTCCTCGATCGCCTCGGTGGAACAGGTGGACGTCCCGGTCTCCATTACCGCCAGCAACGGCCAGCGGACCGCGCGCGTGTCCGTCACGCCGTCGGGCGGCAACCTCGGCGCGGTCAGCACCGAGGTGCAGGCCCGGCTCAAGACCGTCCAGCTGCCGCCGGGCGTCACCGCGGAGATCGGCGGCGCCACCACGCAGCAGGCCGAGTCCTTCGGGCAGCTGGGGCTGGCGCTGCTGGCCGCCATCGCGATCGTCTACGTGATCATGGTGGCCGCCTTCAAGTCGCTCGTGCAACCGCTGATCCTGCTGGTCTCGGTCCCGTTCGCGGCCACCGGCGCCATCGCGCTGCTGCTCGTGACCCGCGTCCCGCTGGGGCTGCCGTCACTGATCGGCATGCTGATGCTGGTGGGCATTGTGGTGACCAACGCGATCGTGCTGATCGACCTGATCAACCAGTACCGCCAGCCGCGCAACGGCGAGCCGGGCATGAGCGTGGCGGACGCGATCACCCACGGCGCCCGGCAGCGCCTGAGGCCGATCCTGATGACCGCGCTGGCCACCGTGTTCGCGTTGACCCCGATGGCGCTGGGCCTGACCGGCGGCGGCGGTTTCATCTCCCAGCCGCTGGCCATTGTGGTGATCGGCGGACTCATCTCCTCCACCGCCCTGACCCTGGTCCTGGTCCCGGTGCTCTACCGGCTGGTGGAGGGCCGGCGCGAACGCAAGGCGCTGCAGAAGGCCAACGGCGGCAAGTCCGCCCACGGCCGCCGCGCCCAGCCCGCACCCGCGGACGCCGAGGGCACCGCACCCGAACTCGGCCAGCTTGACGAGGCCGACGAACCGGACGAGGCCCCGGCGCTCCGCAACTAGGGTCCGCCTGCCCTCCACTAGCTCGCAATAGTTGTCGTTTTGTGCCCTCAATACGACAACTATTGCGAGCTACTTGGGTTGCTGCGGGACTGACCTGTGGATAACCTCCTGAGCGCCGCCAGAATTTGCCAGCATGGGGCCATGAAGACTCCGCAGCCCTTGCCGGACCCGGTTGCCCGTGCGCCGTTCACCTTCCAGGAAGCGCTCGACGCCGGGGTCAGCTACCGGCGGCTCCGGCACCGCGGCCTCGTCTCGCCGGGCCGGGGCATCCGCATTCCGTGCGGCGCGGAACCGGCTCCCGGCTTTGCCTCGCTGGTGCGGCCCTTCACCCGCATTACGGAATTCACCTCCGCATCCCACGCAACGGCATTCCGGCTCTGGGAGATGCCCGGATTTTTGCCCGGTTCGGACGCGCCGGGCATCCACCTGTCGCGACCCGACTCCATGTCCATCCCCCGGCGGACGGGTGTCATCGGCCACGTCGGCCAATTCTTCCCCGATGAGCTCACAAGCATCGGGGGCCTCCTCGTGACGACGCGGACACGGACTTGGCTCGATGTGTCCCGGCTGATGACGGTGGACGAACTCACGGTGGTGGCAGACCATCTGATCCGTGTTCCACGTCCTAACCTGGAGGGCCGAAGTGATCCCCATGCCAGCATCGCCGACCTGGCCGAGATGCTGGACCGGCACAAGGGAACGCCAGGAATCCGGAAGGCCCGGCTGGCCTTGGAACAGGCCCGGGTCGGCTCTGATTCGGCACCGGAGACCCGGCTGCGACTCGCCCTGACGCGGGCGGGTCTGCCGGAACCCGAGGTAAACCCGCGCACGGAGCTGCTCGACGGCGTCGTGCGTCAACCCGATCTGGCGTATCCGGAATTTCAGGTGGCGGTGGAATACGAAGGCGACGGGCACTCCGAGGCCGGGCAGGTGGTCCGCGACATCGCCCGGGAGGAAGACTTCGCCCGGGCGGGCTGGACACTTGTCAGGCTGTCCAGACGCCACATGGCCAACGACGCCCGTTCTGCGGTGTCGAAGATCCGCTCCGCGCTTCTGACTCGCGGCTGGTCAGGGCGCTGATTTCCCCCAACTGACTCGCAATAGTTGTCGGTTTGGGGCCTCAAAACGACAACTATTGCGATCTAGTTGGGGAAGGGGCAGGGCTTTCAGCGGCCGCGGGGGTTTCGGTGGTGGCGGGGCTTGGGTCGGAGAACGCCAGCCGGGGCACCAGCACCAGGGCGGCGGCTGCGGCCAGGCCGGTGACCCCGCAGATGGCCCAGACGGTGAGGTAGCCGGAGAGCGGCGCCGCGGTCTGGCCTGCGCCCGCGGCAGCACCGGCGTCGCCGAGGACGTGGCTGAGCAGCGCGATGCCGAACACCGCGGAGGCGAAGGCGCCCCCGATGGTCTTGGTGGTGTTGGTCAGCCCCGTGGCCATCGCTGTCCGGTCCAGCGGGGCCGCGGCGGCCGCGGCGGAGGGCAGTGCCGCCACCAGCGCCCCGGAGCCGACGCCGGCCACCGCCATGTTGACCAGCGCCTCGGCCAGGCTGCCGTGCAGGGGCAGGAACAGCAGGTAGCCCGTGCCGACCAGCGCCGCGGCCCCCACGAGGGTCCAGCGCGGGGTCAGCCGGCGGGTCACCACGGGGTACAGCAGCGCGCCCACCAGCAGGGCCAGCACGTAAACGCCGATGATGATCGAGACCTGCCCCGCGCGCAGCCCCAGCCCGTAGCCGTGCAGCGCGGGATCGGTCCGGGCGAAGGTGGAGAGCGGGGCCTGGGCGCCCAGCACGGAGACGCCGAACAGCCCGGCCGTCAGCTGCACCGGCCACATCGATTTGGACCGCAGCATCCGGATGTCCACCAGCGGGTCCTCGCGGCCCAGCTGGACGCGGACAAAGGGAATGAAGACCAGCACACCGGCCGCGACCAGCGACCCGGCCCACCAGGCGCCGGGGCCGCCCAGCCGCATGAAGGTCAGCCCGGAGGTGATCAGCAGCAGCCCGACGGCGAGCAGCGCGAAGCCGCCGGTGTCCACCCGGCCGCCGGCGCGCCCGGCCGACTCCGGCACGCCGAAGCGGATGGCGAACCAGCAGGCGGTCACGACGACGGCGGGGATCATCAGCACCAGCTGCAGTTGCCCGGCGAAGGCCTCCACGAGCGCCCCGGAAGCCAGCGCCCCGGCGATGACACCGAATTCCAGCGCCCCGACGAGGATGCCCGCGGCGCGGCGGGTGCGGGCGGCGCCGTCGGCCAGCCCGTGCACCCGGCTGAAGACCAGGGCGATCTCCAGCGGCAGCCAGACCACATAGAAGCCCTGCAGCGACCAGGCGGCGAGGAATGTCCAGAAGCCCGGCGCGAGCGCCACCCCCCAGGAGGCGGCAGCGGTCAGCACGGTGGAGACCAGCAGGATCCGGCGGTGGCCGTACAGGTCGCCCAGCTTCGCCAGCACCGGCACCGCCAGGGCGCTGACCGTCAGCTGGGCCGCCTCGAACCAGTTCACGTCGCCGTCGTGGATCCCCAGGTGCCGGGCGATGTCGGTGAGGATGGGGGTGTAGTAGCCCTGCAGGATGCCGCTGGTGAGTTCCACCAGACACAGAAAAGCAACGACGCGGCGCATGGGAACCTTCCGGGCGGGCTGGACACCTGGCGGCCAGCCGATTGATTGCATCCTAGGGCCGGGTGCCGCCGGCCCATCGGAGGAGCCGGGAATATCCCGGCGTGGCGGGCGTTGTACCGGGCGATAGATGCAAATGCATCTAAATCGGGTATAGTAGAAGCAGCAACCGGAAGTTTCCGGCCAGGGAAAGGAATACCATGCAGATCGGCGTCTTTAGCGTCAGCGACATCACCACGGACCCCACCACGGGCCGCACCCCGACCGAACACGAGCGCATCAAGGCCTCGGTGGCGATCGCCAAAAAGGTCGAAGAGATCGGCATGGATGTCTACGCCATCGGCGAGCACCACAACCGGCCGTTCTTCTCCTCCTCCCCCACCACCACGCTGGCCTACATCGCGGCGCAGACGGAACGGATCATCCTTTCCACCGCCACCACGCTGATCACCACCAACGACCCGGTGAAGATCGCCGAGGACTTCGCGATGCTCCAGCACCTCGCCGGCGGCCGCGTGGACCTGGTCCTGGGCCGCGGCAACACCGCCCCCGTCTACCCCTGGTTCGGCAAGAACATCCAGGACGGGATCGAACTCGCAATCGAGAACTACTCCCTGCTGCGCCGGCTGTGGGACGAGGACACGGTTAACTGGTCCGGCAAGCACCGCACCCCGCTGCAGAACTTCACCTCCACCCCGCGCCCGCTCGACGGCGTCGCCCCCTTTGTCTGGCACGGCTCGATCCGCACGCCGCAGATCGCCGAGGTCGCCGCGTACTACGGCGACGGGTTCTTCGCCAACAACATCTTCTGGCCCAAGGAGCACTACCAGCAGCTGATCGGCCTGTACCGCGAACGCTACGAACACTACGGCCACGGCAAGGCGGACCAGGCGATTGTGGGCCTCGGCGGGCAATTCTTTATGCGGAAGAGCTCGCAGGACGCCGTCAAGGAGTTCCGCCCGTACTTCGACAACGCCCCGGTCTACGGCCACGGACCGTCCCTGGAGGACTTCACCTCGCAGACCCCGCTGACCGTCGGCAGCCCGCAGGAAGTCATCGAGAAGACCCTGACCTTCCGCGAGTACTTCGGCGACTACCAGCGCCAGCTGTTCCTGATCGACCACGCCGGCCTGCCGCTGAAGACCGTGCTGGAGCAGCTCGACCTGTTCGGCGAGGAAGTCCTGCCCGTGCTCCGCAAGGAATATGCCGAGAAGACCCCGGCGCACGTCCCGGAACCGCCCACCCACGCCGGGCGGGTGGCGGCGGCCGTGGCTGCCGGAACCGTCGACGCCGGCACGGTCGAAAACACGCGTCTGGACGCGTGATGTCCTCCAAAACCGAATCGCCCGTGCGCCTGGCCGCGGAAACCTGGGAGTCCCTGTTCCGCGCCCAGGTCGCGGTGATGCGCCGGCTGCAGTCCGGGCCCGCGTTCAAGGCCCTGGCCGTGAACGAGTACGACGTGCTGTTCACGCTCTCCGGCTGCCCCTCCGGCTGGCTCCGCCAGAACGAACTGAACGACCATGTGCTCTTGAGCCAGTCGAGCCTGAGCCGGCTGGTGGAGCGGCTGGAAAAGCGCGGGCTCGTGGAGCGCAGGCCAGCCCCCGACGACGGCCGCGGCGTGCTGGTCCGGCTCACCGACGCCGGCCGGGAACTGCAGAAGCAGATCGGCCGGGAGCACGTCCGCGACATCGCCTCCCTGGTGGCACCGGCGCTCACCGCCGAGGAACAGCGCGAGCTGCTGCGCCTGACGGACAAGCTGCGGACCGCGGTCCAGGGCCGCTAGCGGAGGGTGACCAGCGCGGCCGGGTCCTCGACCGGCAGTTCGCCGGTGACGGTGGCGGTGACCTTGAGCTCCTTCAGCGAGAGGCTGCCGCCGACGGTGGACAGGAAGGCCGTGTCCGAGGAGTCCCGGCCGGCGGTGATCCGGAGCATGCTCTCCCGGGGCGCCAGTCCGGTCGGGTCGATCACGTGCCAGGCGCCGCCGACGTGGGCTTCGGCGACGGCGTGGAAGTCCATCGGGCTCAGCCCGGGCGCGTAGACCGCGGCCAGCCGCGCCGGGACGTTCTTGGACCGCAGCAGCGAGATCGCCAGGTGGGCGAAGTCCCGGCAGACGCCGCGGCGGTGCAGCAGCGTCTCGACGGCGCCGTCGGTCCCGCGCGATGACCCGCTGACGTAGCGCAGTTCGCTGAAGACCCAGTCCCGCACGGCGTGCAGCAGCTCGGCGCCCTGCAGGCCGCCGAATTCCGCGTACGCCGTCGGGAGCAGCCGGTCGGATTCGGCGTAGCGGCTCGGCCGCACGTAGCGGATGAGCTCCATCAGCCCCGGCTCCTCCGGCTCCGCGGCCCCGGTGACGGTGGCGCCGTACTCCACCAGGACCTCGGTGGGCTCGGCGAACTCCATGTAGTGGAAGCGCCCGCCGTGGTGGTCGGAGAGCTCGGCCAGGGGCACGTCCTCGCCGCCGGCGGTGACGGAAAGCGATTCCTCGAAGCCGCTGTAGCCGGGGTTGCGGGCCACGGCCACCGCCATTGCGACCTTGGTGTCGGCCACGGTCTTGAAGGCCAGGCGTGCGGTCACGATGCGTTCCATGGATCTCCGGAGGGGTGCGAGCGAAGCCGCTGAACTCTCAGCGGGCGGGCAGTCGCCCCGGGCCGCAATGAAGCCGGCGGCGGGACTAGTTTTTAATCTTCAGCGACATTAGCATCCGCTGGACATTGGCGAATTCCGACCCCGCGTTGACATAGGCGTCCGCCTGGGCCAGCGTGTCAAAGGACTTGGCCGGCGCCACTTTCTGGTCCGGGGCGAATGCCTTCAGCTCGGCCAGGTCCCCGAAGGAGTAGTCGCCTTTGCCGTCGGGCCCGCGCACGAGGTTCTGCAGGGAACAGGCCTTGCCTTCCGCTCCCCCGACCACGTTGGTGATGCCGTAGGACCCGAAATACTTGTAGCCCTGGATCACGCGGAAGACCACGTGCGGGTCGATGGTGCCCTCCCCGCCGCGGTGCGGCAGTTCCACCGGAACGCTACTGACCACCACGTACGGTTTCGCGGCCTCGGCCGCGCAGGCGCCGGCCGCCTGGGCCGGGAGTCCGGTCTGCAGCGTGGCCAGGTACCGGCCCTCCGCGTCCTTGACCTCGATCTTGAGCGCCGCCGGCAGGGTGCCCGGCGCCGGGGCGACCGACTGCGCGATCCATTCCTGGGGGAGGTCGAAACTCACGGTCTTGCCCGGGTCCGTAAAGGTCTTCCACGCCGCCGCCGTCGCTCCCGCGGAGGCCCCCGCGGAGGCCCCTGCGGAGGCCGTGCCGGAGGCGGTGCCCGACGCCGAGGCGCCCGGCGCTCCCGGCGACGCGGTCCCGGCAGAGGGATCCGCCGTCGAGCTCCCGCCCGGGCTGCCAGCCGTCCAGGCCGGCGTGCCCTTGCCGTCGCTGCTGCAGCCGGCGAGCGCCGTCGCGGCGAGCGCCAGCGCAGCGGCGATCCGGAGTCCTCGGGAAATAGCCGTCCCAGTCATGGAGCCAGCGTAGCCGGGGCCTACGGCCGATCAGAGTTTCCGGAGCAGCGTTTCGTAGAACCGGACGCCACGGCCCAGGGTCTCGAGCGAGATCTTTTCGTCCACGGCGTGGATCGAGCCGCGGTCCGCGGCGTCCATGGCGAAGGGCGCGAACCGGTAGACCGCGTCGCAGATCCCGGTGAAGCGGCGCGAATCCGTCCCGCCCATCATGATGTACGGCGTGATGAGCGCCTCCGGGAAGGTCGCGGCGATGCAGTCCTCCAGCAGCTGCCACTGGGCTCCGGCGAAGTCGGACACCGGCGTGGGATCGTTGCCCTCCACCACCCGCAGCTCCACCGTCGGGTCGCGGATGACCTTCCGCAGCCGCTCCACGGTTCCGGCCACGGTGTCCCCCACCGCGATCCGGATGTTGGCGTTCCCCTTGGCCGTCGCGGCGAGGACATTGGCGCCGGCACTGCCCTCCAGGGTGGTCACGGCCACCGTGGTGCGAGTCATGGCGTTGGTCTCGTTCCCCAGCCGGCCGAAAAGCCACGTCATGGGGACCCTGAGCAGCGACAGGTTCGCGAAGGCGAGCCGCAGCGGGGCCGGCGCGTGCGGGCCAAAGCGCCGGAGCATCTCCGCGGTCACCTCCGGCAGGCTCTGCGGGAACGGGCTGCGCTCAATCCGGGTGATGGCCCGGGCCAGCCGCGCCGTGGCCCCCATCCGCGGCGGCGTCGAGGCGTGTCCGCCGGGGTCGCGGGTGAGCAGCTCCACGTCCAGGATCCCCTTTTCCGCCACGCCGACGACGGCGGCCGGCCGGCTCACGCCCGGGAACGCGCCTCCCGCGACGGCGCCGCCCTCGTCCAGCACGATCCAGGGCCGCACTCCCCTGGCGGCAAGAAGCGCGGCGGCGGCTGAAGCGCTGTCACCGGCGGTCTCCTCGTTGTTGCCAAAGGAGAAGTAGACGTCGCGGGCCGGGGTGAAGCCCTCAGCGAGCAGGGCCTCCGCGGCCTCCAGAATGGCGACCAGCGCACCTTTGTCGTCGAGGGTGCCGCGGCCCCACAGGTGGGTGCCGTCGTTATGGCCGGAGAACGGCGGATGCGTCCAGGCCTGCCCGTCCCCGGCCGGGACGACGTCGTAGTGCGCCATCAGCACCGCGGGGCGGCTCCCGGCGCCGGCCTCGACCCCGGCGGGCCCGCCGGCGTCGGCGTGTGCGGTACCGGGCCAGCGGAACAGCAGGGCCAGGCCGTTGACCCGTTCCACCGCCAGCGCGGCGTAGACCGCGGGGTAGAGCCGGGGCAGGGCGGCCAGGAAGGCCTCGAACTCTGCGGTCTCCAACTCGGCGGGAACCCGGGAGGACACGGTGCGGAACCGGACGAGTTCCGCCAGCGAGGCGGCGGCGCGGCGGGCGGACCCGGCGGGGTCGGTGGTGTGCATGCGCGACAGCCTACGGCCCGGCCGCCCCGCCGGGCCGGAGGGCCCGCCGCATTTCGGGCAACGAAACCCGGCTAGGCTGGGGGGATGGCTGAACAGCACTTTGATGGAGCGGACTTTGGCGAGCCGGACGGCGTCGCGCGGATGTCCGCCGTCGACATCGCGGACTGGCGGCTCCGGACCTTTGCGCTTTACGCCACCGTGCGGAAGATCGCGGCGGACAGCCCGGCCGAGGCGCACTCCTACTGGCGGCACGAGCGGGACCGCATGTTCGGCACGCACCCGGCGTCGCCGCTGACCGACGCGGCCAAGGGCAGCTTCGGGGGCCTCAAGACCGCCGACTACGACCCGATCTACCGCTTCCACGTCCCCATCACCAAGGAGGGCGCCGGGCGGGAGATGAACGTCGAGACCGGTACCGACGGCGTGGTCCGCTTTGTCCGGCTCGGCACCTTCGACCTCCCCGAGATGGGCCAGCTCGCGGTCTGGAAGCTCAACGGCTACGGCGGCGGCATCTTCGTGCCGTTCCGGGACGCCACCGCCGGGCAGCCCGGCGGCAGCTACGGCGCCGGGCGGTACCTGCTGGACACCATCAAGGGCGCCTTCCACGGCGTCACCGGCTCCGGGGACGACGCCGAGTTCGTGCTGGACTTCAACTTCGCGTACAACCCCTCCTGCGCGTACAACGAGGCGTGGGCCTGCCCGCTGGCCGGGCCCTCGAACCGCCTGGCCGTGGACATCCCGGTCGGCGAGCTGTACTAGCCGGATGGAGTCGCAGCTACAACAGGCGCAGCCAACCCCGCAGACCGTTTCCTCCGGTTCACCCGGCCCATCCGCTGCCCCACGGCGCCGCCACCGGGGCTTGCTCCGCTATCCGGCGGTCCGGCAGCTCCTGCGTTTTACCGGCGTCGGCATTGTCTGCACCGTGACCTCCCTGGCGTTGTATGCGTTCCTGCGGCCGTGGATCGGGTCCCAGCCGGCCAACGCGGCGGCGCTGATCATCACTTCGCTGATGAACACGGCCCTGAACCGTCGGCTGACGTTCAAGATCACCGAGCGGCACCGGATGAAGCGCGACCACCTCAACGGGCTGATCGTGATCGTCGTCGCGCTCCTGATCACCGGCGGCAGCCTCGGCATCCTGCACTGGATCAACCCCGACGCGACCGTGGCCGACGAGCTCTGGACCACCACCCTCTCCGGCTTCCTGGCGACGGCCGTGCGGTTCACCATGCTCCGGCACTGGATTTTCCGCCGCGCCCGGCACCGCTAGCCAGGGGTTCCGGTGCCCGGGTTCAGCCGCCGAGGGTACGGATGCTGCCGACGGCGGTGCGCACCGCGGCCGCCGCTTCGTGCAGCTCTGCGGCCGTGACGGACGAATCGAAGCTGAAGCGCACGGCCGTCTGGGCCACCTCGGCGCCGATCCCCATCGCCCGCAGCACCGGGGAGGGCTCGTCGGACCCCGCGGCGCAGGCCGAGCCGCTGGAGCAGATCACCCCCTGCCGTTCCAGCTCCAGGAGCACGGATTCGCCGCTGGTGCCGGGGAAGCAGAAAGACGCCACGGAGGGCAGACGGTCCGCCGGATGCCCGGTGAGGACGGCGCCGGGCACGCCCGCCAGGACGGCGGCAATGAAGTCGTCGCGCAGGGCGGCCACCCGGGCGGACGCTTCCGGCCCGGACGCCCCGGCCAGGCCCAGCGCCGTCGCCAGGGCCACGGCCCCGGCCACGTTCTCGGTGCCGGAGCGGCGGCCCCGCTCCTGCCCGCCGCCGTGGATCAGCGGTTCCAGTCGGGTCCGGCCGCGCACATACAGCGCCCCGCAGCCTTTCGGGGCGCCCAGCTTGTGGCCGGAGATGCTCAGCGCGTCGACGCCGAGTTCGCGCACATCCAGGGGCAGCCAGCCGGCGGCCTGCACGGCGTCGCTGTGGAACGGGATGCCGAGTCCCCGGGCCAGCGCGGCCAGCCGGGCCACGGGCTGGACCGTGCCCACCTCGTTGTTGGCGTACATCACGCTGGCCAGCGCGGTTTCCGGCCGGAGCACGGCAGCGAGCGCTTCCTCTCTCACCTGCCCATAGCCGTCCACCGGGACCACGTCGACGGCGAAGCCATGGACGCGTTCGAGGTAGCGGGCGGATTCCTCCACCGCGGGGTGTTCGACGGCGCTGATCGCCACCCGGTCCAGGCGCGGATCGGCCGCGCGCCGGGCCAGGGCGATGCCCTTGACGGCGAGGTTGTCCGCCTCCGTGCCGCCGGAGGTGAAGACGATCTCTCCCGGCCGGCAGCCCAGGGCCTTCGCCGTCGCTTCCCGGGCTCCCGCGAGCGCCCTGGCGGCGGCGTCGCCGAGCGAATGGTGGCTCGACGGGTTGCCGAAGTCACCGCTGAGATAGGGCCACATGGCCTCGAGGACTTCGCGGCGGACCGGCGTGGTGGCGGCGGCATCGAGGAAGATCACGGCGCGCCTCAGCCGGCCGTTTCCAGCTCGACGTCGAGCTCGACATCCAGCCCGAGGTCCAGGGCGGTGACGCTGTGGGTGAGGGCCCCGACCGAGATGACGTCCACGCCGGTGGCGGCGATCCCGGCCACGGTGGCGAGGCTGACGTTGCCGCTGGCTTCGACCCGGGCCCGCCCCGCGACCAGTGCGACGCCGGCGGCGAGGTCCTGCAGCGAGAAGTTGTCCAGCATGATGGTGTCCACGCCGGCGGCCAGCACTGGCTCGATCTGTTCCATGCTGTCCACCTCCACCTCGAAGTGGGTGGTGTGCCCCAGCCGGGCGCGGGCGCCGCGCAACACGGCGGTGAGCTTCCCGGGGTCTCCCCCGGTCAGTACCGCCAGGTGGTTGTCCTTGGCCAGCACCGCGTCCGAGAGGCTGAAGCGGTGGTTTGCCCCGCCGCCGCACCGGACCGCGTAGCGCTCCAACACCCGCAGCCCCGGTGTCGTTTTCCGGGTGTCGGTGATCCGGGCGCGGGTGCCGGTGACCAGGGCGGTGAATTCCGCGGTCCGCGTGGCGATCGCGCTCATCCGCTGGACCAGGTTCAGCGCCACCCGTTCGGCCAGCAGCACGCCGCGGGCGTTGCCGCTCACCCGTGCCAGCACCGTGCCGGCATCGAACGCCGCCCCGTCCGCGACGAGCAGTTCGACCGCGGCGTCCGGGTCCGCCAGCTTCATCGCGGCGGCAAAGACCTGCCCGCCGCTGAACACGCCGGGCACCCGGGCTGCGAGCACCGCGGTGGCGCGGGCATCGGCCGGAATGAGGGTCTGCGAGGTGATGTCGCCGTAAGGGGCGTCCTCCAGCAGGGCGGCGCGGAGCACGGCGTCGACGGCGGCCGCGGGCAGGGACCCGGCGAGCTCGACGCGGGCATCGGCCGGAGAGGCTGGGGTGCCCTGGCTGGTGGTGGTCATGAGGAAATCCTTTGCATCGAGTGGGCGGGGGCGGAGGCCGGGTCCGTGTCGGCCCGGTAGTGGGCGCCCACGGAGGCGGTCCGGTTCCGGGCGGCCTCCACAAGCAGGCCGGCAGCCAGCAGCAGGTTGCGGTCCTCGTGCGCCCGCGGGTCCAGGCTGTCCGCCACGGCCCCCGGACGAACGACGGCGGCCCAGGCACCGAGCTGCTCCGCGGCAGCATCAAGCTCGACCCCACAACGCACCACCCCGGCAGCCTTGGTCATCAACCGCCCCAGGGCGTCCCGAGAAAAAGCCCCGGAACCAGGCAGCGTCCTTGTAACACCATCGGGCGGCCCGGCCGGGTGATTTTCCCGGGCGGCACCCAAGGAAGACTGTCCACCGTCGTTCGATGGCGTTCCGGAAGCGTGCGTCAAGGGGAGGCCGCTTGCGGCCGAGACAGCACGCGGAGGAACGGCGTCGGACGACGCCGGAACTGACACCCAGACCGTTTCGCCGCCAAGAAAGTCCTCGACGGCCCGCCGCCCGAAGACCAGCCCTTCGAGCAGCGAGTTACTGGCCAGCCGGTTGGCGCCCTGGGCGCCGGTGCACGCCACTTCGCCCGCGGCGTAGAGTCCCGGCACCGAGGTGCGGCCGCGCAGGTCGGTGGCCACCCCGCCCATCCAGTAGTGCGCGGCCGGGGACACCGGCAGCAGCTCGGTGGTCCAGTCGTAGCCGGCGGCCCGCGTCCTGGCGGTGATGGTCGGGAAGCGCCGGGCCAGGAAGCCTGCCCCGCGGCCGGCATCAATGCCCCGGGCGTCCAGGTACACCGGGCTGTCGGCCGGGCGCCCGGTCGCCGCCAAGTGCAGGGCGATGCTGCGTGAGACGACGTCGCGCGGGGCCAGCTCGGCGTCGGGGTGGTAGTCGGGCATAAAGCGGTGTCCGGCGGCGTCCAGCAGCACGGCGCCCTCGCCGCGCACCGCCTCGGAGATCAGCAGCGCGGGCGGGCCGCCGGGCACTTCGGCCGCTGCGAGCGTGGTGGGGTGGAACTGGAAGAACTCCAGGTCGCGGACGGCGGCGCCGGCGCGCAAGGCCAGCGCGAGGCCGTCGGCGGTGGCCACGGACGGGTTGCTGGTGCGGGCGAACAGCCGCCCGGCGCCGCCGGTGGCGAGCAACACGGCGTCGGCGTCCAGTTCCCTGGGCTGTCCGCCGGCCAGGTAGGCGACCCCGGTGACGGAGCCCGTTGGACCGCCGTCCGGGTCACCGCCCCCGGTCAGCAGTTCGGTTACAAAAGCGCCGGTCTCCGCCCGGAGCCGCCCCTGGACGGCGCGGTCCAGCACGGCGGCCACGAGGCCCCGGGCGATGCAGGCGCCGGTCGCGTCGCCGCCGGCGTGCAGGATGCGGGCAGCCGAATGCGCCGCTTCCAGGCCCAGCGCCGGTCCGCCGTGGGCCCCGGCGTCGAAGTGCACGCCGAAGCGCCGCAGCCCGGCGATGTCGCCCACGGCTTCGGTGCAGAGGATGCGCACGGCGTCGGGGTCGTTCAGCCCGGCCCCGGCGGCCAGGGTGTCGGCAATGTGCGCCGCAACGGAGTCGCCCGGCGAGGCCTCCCCCGGTGCCAGCACCGCGGAAATCCCGCCCTGGGCGTAGAAGGTGTTGCTCTCCTCGAGCGTGCCCTTGGTCAGCAGCACCACCTCGACGCCGGGCGCTTCGGAGGCGAGCAGCGCCGCGTACAGCCCGGCGATCCCGCTGCCGACGACGACGAGCCGCCTAGTCACGGCCGCGCCGCCAGCATGCGTTCCAGGGCGACCCGGGCGGGGGCCGCGACGTCGTCCGCCACGGTGATGCGGTTGACCACCTCGCCGCGGACCAGGGCCTCCAGCACCCAGGCCAGGTAGCCGGGGTGGATGCGGTACATCGTCGAGCAGGGGCAGATCACCGGGTCCAGGCAGAAGATGGTGTGCTGTGGGTGCTCGGCGGCCAGCCGGTTGACCAGGTTGATCTCGGTGCCGACGGCGAAGACCGTGGGCTCGGTGGCGGCGGCGATGGCCTTGCGGATGAAGTCCGTGGAGCCGGCCGAATCGGCGGCGTCCACCACCTCCATGGGGCACTCCGGGTGAACGATCACCTGCACGCCCGGGAAGTCCGCACGGGCCTTTTCGATCTGGGCGATGTTGAAGCGCTTGTGGACCGAGCAGAAACCGTGCCATAGGATCACGCGGGAGTCCTGCAGCGTCTGCTCGTCGTTGCCGCCGAGTTCCTTGCGCGGATTCCACATCGGCATCTGCGCCAGCGGCACACCCATGGCCTTGGCCGTGTTGCGGCCCAGGTGCTGGTCCGGGAAGAACAGGACGCGCTGGCCGCGCTCGAACGCCCATTCCAGCACCGTGGCGGCGTTGGAGGAGGTGCAGACGATGCCGCCGTGTTCGCCGCAGAAGCCCTTCAGTGCCGCCGAGGAGTTCATGTAGGTGACCGGGATGACCGGGACCCGGCCGTCGGCGTCGGGCTCGGTGCCGAACAACTCCTCCAACTGCTCCCAGCACTCGGTCACCGAATCGATGTCCGCCATGTCCGCCATCGAGCAGCCCGCGGCGAGGTTGGGCAGGATCACGGCCTGCTCCGGGGCGGAGAGGATGTCCGCGGTTTCGGCCATAAAGTGCACGCCGCAGAAGATGATCGCCTCGGCGTCCGGCCTGGTCAGGGCCGCGTTGGCCAGCTGGAACGAGTCGCCCACGAAGTCGGCGTATTCAACCACCTCGTCGCGCTGGTAGAAGTGGCCGAGGATAACGGCCCGGTCCCCCAGCGCCGCCTTGGCGGCCCGGATCCGGGCGTCCAGCTCGGCGTCCCCGGCCAGGCGGTATTCCTCCGGCAGCTGCCCCTGCCGGGGGGTCGACGGCGGGGCGACGTCGGCCGCGGAGGCGCCCGGGCCGTACGCGGGAACACCGGCGACGGCCTCGGCGAGGTCGAAGTCCCAGGGGCCCCGGGCCAGGGCCGGGCTGCAAGTGGAAGCTGCCGCGGCGGCTGTCGCCTGGCCCGCGGCCGCCTCGCGTGTGATCAGCTGGATCGCCGTGTTGACGCTGCTCATGGTGTGCTCCTGTTGTCTGGATCGAGGCCGGGCCGGCCGGTAAAGCGGTAGAGGCGGGGCGGGCGGTGTTTGCCGCCCTGGAGGTATTCGTCGGTTTCTTCGATCTCCGGGGTGGCCTTGATCTGGCGGCGGAAGTTGGCCGGATCCAGCTCCCGGTCCAGGACGGCCTCGTAGACCTCCCGGACCTGCGCGAGGGTGAAGTACTCGCCGAGGAGGTGGTAGGCGATCGAGCCGTAGGCCATCTTGTTCCGCAGCCGCCAGAGTGCGTAGTCGATGATCGCGTTGTGGTCGAAGGCCAGGTCGCCGAGCCGGTCCGCCCGGAACCAGCGGACGTTTTCGGATTCATCGGCGAGCGCGGCCTCGGTGGGCTGGACGAGCGCCCAGTAGACGATCGAGACCACCCGCTGGGTGGGCGAGCGGTGCAGCCCGCCGAAGGCGTAGAGCTGTTCCAGGTAGTTCGGCGCCAGCCCGGTGGTCTCGCGGAGGTTGCGGGAGGCGGCGTCCTGCAGCGATTCGGAATGGGTCAGCGGCCCGCCGGGGAGGGCCCACTGGCCTTTGAAGGGCTCGCGGATCCGGCGCACCAGCGGGATCCAGAGCGTGGGGCGGCCGGAGCGTTCACTCGGCCGCAGGGCGAAGATCACCGTGGAAATGGCCAGCGACGGCGGCGCGAGCTGGCGCTCGGAGACGTTGGCTGGAGAGGTGTAGACGGTGATCGACCCCCGGGTTCCGGGATCCGGCCCGGTCCCTGCGGACCTGCCGGACAGTTCCGGCCGGACCGCCGGAATAGTTATAGTCAAATTGACTAGAACTAATTCTACGACGCCGGCGGCCGGGCGCAAAATGTTTCGCTGCGCCGCCGATGCAAGGGGGCGGCGGGGTGGCGGGCGCGGTGCCGCGGGAGCTATTGCTGAGCGGCGGCGGCCTCAAGCAGCGGCAGGGTGCGGCCCTGGAAATGCGTATTGAGCACGATCACCGAGGAGGAGCGCAGCACCGTCCGGGTCGCGATCATGGCGTCCAATACCCGCTGCAGGTCGGAGTTGGAGCGTGCGGCGATGCGGGCCATCAGGTCCGATCCGCCGGACACGGTATGGATCTCGATCAGCTCCGGAATCCGCGCGAGCGCCTCCACGACGGCGTCGTGGCCAAGGTCCTGGTTGATGGTCAGGGAGCAGAAGGCCACCACCGGGTAGCCGAAACGGGCCGGGTCCGGCTGCGGCACCCACGACCCGATGACGCCGCTGTCCTGCATCCGGTCCAGCCGGGACTGCACGGTGGCGCGGGCGACCTTGAGCACCCTGGACGCCTCCAGGACAGAGGAGCGCGGGGAGTCCGTGAAGAATCGGACAATTTTGGCATCGAGCGCGTCGACGTTCACTTCAGATTCCTTGCCTGCAGAGTTTCAAGGGCACACATCGTCGCGATCCGGGCCGGTTGATCAACAAACTGCAACCATGCTCTCACGCCGGCCGCACCAAGGGGCCCGCCGGGGGCGGTAAATTCGTATGGTCCCAAAAGGACGCCAACACCACCGTAAGAAGGTTCGCCAGCATGACAACGAAGTCCCCCGCGGAGCGCCCGGCCCCGAAACTCGGCCACACCATGTTGCCCCGCCAGCTGACCATGATGGGCCTCGGCAGCGCCATCGGCGCCGGCCTGTTCCTCGGATCGGGGGCCGGGATCCAGGCCGCCGGCCCGGCCGTCCTGATCTCCTACCTCGTCGCGGGCACCCTGATCATCCTGGTGATGTGGGCGCTCGGCGAGATGGCCGCCGCCAACCCGAACAGCGGCGCGTTCTCCGTCTACGCCGAAAAGGCCCTGGGCAGGACCGCCGGTGCCACGGTCGGCTGGCTCTGGTGGCTGCAGCTCGTTGTTGTCATTGCGGCCGAGGCCCTCGGCGCGGCCGGGCTCCTCTTTACCGTCTGGCCGGTGATTCCCGTGTGGGGGCTCGCGCTGGTCTTTATGGCGCTGTTCACCGCCATCAACCTCGCCGGCGTGAAGAACTTCGGCGAGTTTGAGTTCTGGTTCGCCATCCTCAAGGTCGCCGCCATCGTGCTGTTCCTGGCCATCGGCGCGGCCCTGCTACTCGGCTGGCTGCCTGACGTTCCCAGCCCGGGACTGCGCAACATCACCTCCGACTTCGCCCCGGCGGGCCTGGGCGGCATCGCCACTGCGCTGTTTGTGGTGATCTTCGCCTTCGGCGGCACCGAAATCGTCAGCGTCGCCGCGGCCGAGACGGAGAACCCCGAACACAGCGTCGGCCACGCGATCCGCACCGTGATCTGGCGCATCCTGGTGTTTTACATCGGCTCCGTCTTCGTCATCGCCGCCGTGCTGCCCTCGACGTCGGCGGCGCTCAAGTCCCCGTTCGCGGGCGTCCTGGACCTGGCCCGCATCCCGGGCGCCGGGGCGGCAATCACCCTGGTCGCCGTCGTCGCCCTGCTCTCCGCCCTGAACGCGAACCTGTACGGCGCCTCGCGGATGGCCTATTCCCTGTCCGAACGCGGCGAAGCCCCGCGCTTCCTGTCGCGCCTGAATGCGGCCCGCGTTCCGGTGATCGCCGTCGGCATTTCGGTGGCGTTCGGCTTCCTGGCCGCAGTGCTGGAGCTGCTGTTCCCGGAACAGATCCTGCCGGCCCTGTTCCAGCTGGTGGGCTCGACCTGCCTCGTGGTGTGGGGCTCGGCGCTGGTCTCCCAGCTGATCCTCCGGCGCCGGGCCGACCGCGCCGGCACCGAACTGCCGCTGCGGATGAAGGGTTTCCCCGGACTGACCATTTTTGGCCTGGTGCTCCTGGCCCTGATCTTCGCCGTCGGATTCAGCAGCCCGGAGAGCAGCAAGCAGCTCTTCAGCACCATGGCGCTGATCGCCGGCATCGCCGCCGCCTGCTGGATCGGCGCCCGGCTCGCGGCCAACCGCACCCGCCGGCCCGAGGAATCCCGGGCAACCGAGCCCAAGTAGCTCGCAGAAGGGGCCGTTTGGGACGCCCATAACGGCCCCTGCTGCCAGTCAGTTGGGTATGGTCCGCGGCTGCACAAATTGTCACGTGCGGCGGCGGTGCTGCTGGCACTCTTGCGCAGAGTGGTCAACGTTTCCTGAGCTGATTGCCTAACTTCCGGACCGTGACTAGGGTCACAGGCATGGACACACTCCCCCTCGCGGTTTCCGGCGACGACGCCGGCCCGCTCACCCCCGCCGAGCTCCGCGAGCTGTACACCCTGATGGTCGCCGTCCGGCACCTCGACACCTCGGCCATCGCCTGGCAGCGGCAGGGCATCATCCCCGGCTACGCCCCGGAACTCGGCCAGGAGGCGGCCCAGGTAGGCAGCGGCTATGCCGTCGACACCACCCGCGACTTCGTCTTCCCCACCTACCGCGAGATGGGCGTCGCCCGGACCATGGGCGTGGACATGGTGGGCTACATGTCCACCCACAAGGCCACCTGGCACGGCGGCCTCTACAACCCGCTGGATTCCCGGCTCGCCCCGATCCAGGCCGTGGTGGCCGGGTCCGTGCTGCACGCCGTCGGCTGGGCCCACGGCCAGACCCTGGCCCGTCCCGCCGACGGAAAGCTCGGCGTCGCGCTGACCTATTTCGGCGACGGCGCCTCCTCGCAGGGCGACGTCCACGAGGCCATGAACTTCGCGGCCGTGATGAAGGCGCCCGTGGTGTTCTTTGTCCAGAACAACGGCTGGGCCATCTCGGTGCCCACTGAGCGCCAGGTCGCCGGCGGCTCGGTCGCCGCCCGCGCCGCCGGGTACGGCATGCCGGCGCTGCAGATCGACGGCGACGACGTCGTCGCCGTCGTCGAAGCCACCCGCCGCGCCTTCGCGCACGCCCGGGCCGGCAACGGCCCCGTGCTGATCGAGGCCATGACCTACCGCCGCGGCCCGCACTCCACCTCCGATGACCCCGGCCGCTACCGCTCCCTCGACGAGGAGCGCGACGGCGCCGGCGAGGATCCGCTGGAGCGCCTGCGCAAGCGGCTGCTCGCCGACGGGATCGCCGACGAGGCCTTCTTCGCCGAAGCCCTCGCCGCCGCCAAGGCCGAAGAGGAGCAGATCCGCACCGGCATCCAGGCCCTCGGCTCCCGCCCCGGCACCGAAATGTTTGACCTGGTCTTCCAGGAAACCACCCCTGCCCTGCAGGCCCAGGCCGCCAACTGGCGCGAGGAGTCCGAACATGTCTAACCCGACCCTTGAAAGCGGAACCTTGGCGGCGGCGCCTGCCCCCGCGACCACCACCGTGATGTCCATGCAGCAGGCGCTCAACCGGGCCCTCGACGAGGTACTCGCGGAAGACCCCAAGGCCGTCATCTTCGGCGAGGACTGCGGCCAGCTCGGCGGCGTCTTCCGGATCACCGACGGGCTGCAGGCCAAGCACGGCGAGCAGCGGGTGTTCGATACCCCGCTGGCGGAATCCGGCATCCTCGGCATGTCCGTGGGCCTGGCCATGGCCGGCTTCCACCCCATCCCCGAGGTCCAGTTCGACGGCTTCGCGTACCCGGCCGTCAACCAGATCGTCTGCCAGATCGCCCGGATGAACTACCGCAGCCGCGGCACCCTGCCGATGCCGATCACCCTGCGTGTGCCCAGCTTCGGCGGCATCCGCGCCCCCGAACACCACGGCGAAAGCCTCGAGGCGCTCTTCGCCCACGTGCCTGGCCTGAAGGTGGTCTCGCCGTCGAACCCGCACGAGGCCTACCACCTGCTCAAGTACGCCGCCACGCGGCCGGACCCGGTCATCTTTATGGAGCCGAAGTCCCGCTACTGGCAGAAGGGCGAGGTGGACCCCGCCACGCACGACGCCGACGGCGGCTCCCCCACCCGCGCCAAGGTCATGCGGGAGGGCCGGCACCTGACCCTGGTGGCGTGGGGCGCTATGGTGGCGCGCTGCCTGCAGGTGGCCGAGCTCGCGGCCGAGGACGGGATCGACATCGAGGTCCTGGACCTGCGCTGGCTCAAGCCGATCGACGCCGACGCCCTGGCCGCGTCCGTGCGCAAGACGCGCCGCGCCGTCGTCGTCCATGAGGCGCCGCTGACCTCGGGCCTCGGCGCGGAGGTGGCACAGCTGATCACGCAGAGTTGCTTCGACACGCTTCGCGCCCCCGTGGAGCGCGTGACCGGCTTCGACGTCCCGTACCCCTCGGGCGATCTCGAGGACGAATACATCCCGAACATTGACCGGATCCTCTTTGGCATCCAGCGAGTATTGGAGTACAAACGTGGCTGAAATTTCCTTCCCGCTGCCGGATCTCGGCGAGGGCCTGATCGAGGCGACCGTGCTGGAATGGCTGGTCTCCCCTGGCGACCAGGTGGAGCGCAACCAGCCGCTCGTGGAGGTGGAAACCACCAAGTCGGCCGTTGAATTGCCCAGCCCGCAGGCGGGTAAGGTAGTGCGTATCCACGGCGGGCCCGGCGACAAGATCAACGTCGGCGAGCCCCTGATCGTGTTCGAGGTGCCGGACAACACCGCCGGCATCGTGGGCACGGTCCCGAAGGAAGAGGCACCGATGCGCCGGGTCCGCCTGAGCGCCGTACTTGATGAGGACTGACACCATGAGCGGCAGGCACACCGGCGAACAGCATTCCCACACCGTCGAGGGCACCGACCCCCAGTTGTACGTCGGGGTGCATGATCCCAAGGACGACGCCGGCCTGCGTCCGGTGCTGCTGCTGCACGGCTTCTCCTCCTCCGCCAAGCTCAACTGGGAGGACACCGGCTGGATCACATCCCTGACCGAGGCCGGACGCCGCGTCATTACGGTGGACCTGCCAGGCCACGGCCGCAGCGGCGCCCCCGAGGACCGCGACTCCTACTCCCCCAGCCGGATCCGCGCGGACCTGCTGCAGATCGCGTTCGACGCCGGCGCCCGCCCGCTGCGCGACGGAGACCCGGCCAGCGGGCTGGACGTGATCGGCTACTCGCTGGGCTCCCGGCTGGCCTGGGAATTCGGCGCCACCCAGCACGAGCTGGTGCACCGACTGGTGCTGGGCGGACCCAACGTGGCCGATCCGCTGGCGGACTTCGACCTCGTCGCCGCGCAGCGGTACCTGGCCGATGGCACCCCGATCGCTGACGCGTCCACCGCCGGGCTGCTCAAGATGGCGCAGCTGCTACCGAGCAACAACATTTTTGCCCTGCTGTCCCTGGTCGAGGCGATCAAGGACGAGCCGTTTGACCCCGCCGAGGCCGTGCCGCCGATGCCGATGCTGCTGGTGGCCGGCGAGAAGGACGAGCGGGCCGAGTCCATGCCCGAGCTCGCGGCGCTGGGGGCCAAGGCCGGGGCGCTGGTGGAACAGCTCATCCTGCCGGCCCGGAACCACACCAACGCCATTACCAGCCGCGCCTTCAAGCAGGGCGCCATCGAGTTCCTCGGCGCCTGAGCCCTCGCTTAAACAGCAACGCGGGGTCACTTATCGCCGGTCCGGGGGTTCCGGATGGGCAGTAAGTGACCCCGCGTTGTTGTTTTGGGGTGCCTAGTGGTGGGAGCTGACGCCGAGCGGGCGTCCCTTGGTTTCCTTGGCCAGCACGACGCCGACGGCGGAGATCACGCAGAGGATCATGATGTAGATGCCGATCGAGCCGGTCCACTTGGTGCCCTGCAGCAGGGCCTCCGCGATGGTGGCCGCGAAGGCGCCGCCGAGGATGGCGCCGAACGCGTAGCCGATCGAGATGCCCGAGTAGCGCACGTTCGCCGGGAACATCTCGGCGTACATGGCGGACATCGGGCCGTAGGACAGGCCAAGGCCGACGGTCAGGACGAACAGCGCGACGCCGTAGAGCACGATGTCCTTGGTGTCGATCAGGGCGAACATCGGGATCATCCAGCCGAAGACGATGCCGTAGCCGATCAGGAAGGTCTTGACCCGCCCGATCTTGTCGGAGAGCCAGCCGCCCACCAGGGTGAAGATGAGCCAGCCGAAGGACGCCAGGGTGGTCGCCAGCAGGATCTGCGGGGTGGGCATCTTCAGCGACTTGGTGGCGTAGGAGATGAAGAAGGCGATCAGCAGGTAGCCGGCGGCGTTGTTGCCGATGAAGATCATCGTCGAGTAGAGGACGGCCTTCTTGTGCTTGCGGATCAGCTCGCCCAGGGGCGCCTTGCTTTCTTCCTTGCGCTCCTGCATTTCCTTGAAGACCGGGCTCTCGGCCACGGCGCGGCGGATCAGGTAACCGACCACGATCAGCACGATGGAAAGCAGGAACGGCACCCGCCAGCCCCAGGACGCGAAGTCCTCTTTGGACATGGACGTGTTGAGGAAGTACAGCAGGCCGGTGGCGAGGATCATGCCCACCGGAACGCCGATCTGCGGGTAGGCGCCGAACAGTCCGCGCTTGCTCATCGGAGCGTGCTCCACGGCCATCAGGGCAGCGCCGCCCCATTCACCGCCGGCGGAGAAGCCCTGGATGATGCGGAGCAGGATCAGCAGGACCGGGGCCCAGACGCCGATCTGGGCGTAGGTCGGCAGCATGCCGATCAGGGCGGTCGCGGCCCCCATCATGACGAGGGTGAAGACCAGCATCGCCTTGCGGCCCAGGCGGTCGCCGAGGTGGCCGGCGATGATGGCGCCGAGCGGGCGGAACAGGAAGCTGATGCCGATCAGCGCGAAGGACAGGATCTGCGCCAGGCCCGGGTTGGAGGCGTTCAGCGGCGCCAGGAAGAGCGGGGAGAGCAGCGTTGCGGTCAGCTGCGCGAAGATGAAGAAGTCGTACCACTCGATGGTGGTACCGACCAGCGTCCCGGCGAGGACCTTGCGTTCCTCATGCTTGCTGCTGGGGCCCGCCTCTGAATCGACGGTTGAAGTTGCGGTCATTGGAACTCCGTTGCTGGGGGCAGAGGTACTGCCCGGGTGGGTGCGAAGAGAATAACTGAATGCCTCTTGAATTACTGATCGAACGGTCAGTTAGTATCTGTGATCTTACTATGAAACATGTGATCAGGCACACATTCCGGCGAAAAAGGCTGACTCGTACCCAAAACGTGACGCTCAGACCGCCGCGCGATTCGCCGCAGGGGCTTGTGCGGAGCGAATTCAGTGTTCTATAATCGAACACTCAATTCCAATATGGAACGCAACTGGACTATGAGCCCGCGCACAAGAGACCCCGCGGCACCGCTGCGGCACACCCCGCCCGGCGTTCCCGCACCCCGCCCTAGGATGGACCCATGACCCCGACCGCCGGCAGCACCCAGGCCTCCCCGTCCCAGACGCTCTCCCGTGGCATCCGGGCGCTGGAGATTCTTGCCGATGCGCCGGAGCCGCTCACCATCGCCGAGCTCGCCGACGCCATGGGCGTCCACCGCTCGGTCGCCTACCGCATCCTGCGCACCCTTGAGGACCACTCGCTTCTGATCCGCGACGACGGCGGCCGGGTCCAGCCCGGCCCCGGCCTGGCCGTCCTCGCCCGCGGCGTGGCCCGCAACCTGCAGACCGCGGCCCTCCCCGAGCTCACCCAGCTGGCCAACGCCCTGGACATGAGCGCCTTCGTGGCCGTCTGGGACCGCGAGGACTGCGTCACGCTCGTCACTGTCGATCCCCGCCGCACGGGTGCGGCCGTGGTCCAGCATCCCGGCTCGCGGCACCCGGTCAGCGCGGGCGCCCCGGGCATCGCGATCCAGTCGGCGCTCTCGGAGCGGGAATGGCACAGCCTCGCCCCAAGCATTCCCTACCGCCCGGAGGCCGCCGAGGCCCGCCGCCGCGGCTATGCGGCCAGCCACGACGAAGTGATTCCGGGGGTATCCTCGCTGGCCGTGCCGGTCACCGTACCGGGCGGCCGGCCGGCTGCCCTGGCAGTGGTCTACGTCCGCGACGCGCAGGATCCCGCGGAGGTTGCGGCCGCCCTGGCCGCGAGCGCCGCGCGCATCGAGGCCCAGTTGGGCTGACGCCGCGCCTACCCGGGCCTGGCCGGACCCGGACCTTGACAAGCCAAGTAACCCCCGCCCGAGCACTTCACCGCCGAAGCAAAGGATTGATCCCCATGGCCGAGCACTACATCCCGGACGACCTCCCCACCCGGATCCGGCACTACATCAACGGCGAGTTCGTCGACTCCGTCAGCGGCAAGACCTTCGACGTCCTGGACCCTGTGTCCAACGAGACCTATGCCACCGCCGCCGCCGGGCAGAAGGAGGACATCGACCTCGCCGTCGCCGCCGCCCGCAAGGCCTTCACCGACGGCCCGTGGCCGCGGATGAAACCGCGCGAACGTGCCCGCGTGCTGAACAGGATCGCCGACGCCGTCGAAGCCCAGGAGACCCGCCTCGCGCAGCTGGAGACCTTCGACACCGGGCTGCCGATCACCCAGGCGAAGGGCCAGGCGCTGCGCGCGGCGGAGAACTTCCGCTTCTTCGCGGACCTGATCGTGGCGCAGTTCGACGACGCCATGAAGGTCCCCGGCGCCCAGATCAACTACGTCAACCGCAAGCCGATCGGCGTCGCCGGCCTGATCACGCCGTGGAACACGCCGTTTATGCTGGAGTCCTGGAAGCTCGCCCCGGCGCTGGCCACCGGCAACTGTGTGGTGCTGAAGCCGGCCGAATTCACCCCGCTCTCCGCCTCGCTCTGGGCGAAGATCTTCAAGGACGCCGGCCTGCCGGACGGTGTCTTCAACCTGGTCAACGGCCTGGGCGAGGAGGCCGGGGATGCCCTGGTCAAGCACCCGGACGTGCCGCTGATCTCCTTTACCGGCGAGACCACCACGGGCAAGACGATCTTCCGCAACGCCGCGGAGAACCTCAAGGGCCTCTCGATGGAGCTTGGTGGAAAGAGCCCCGCGATTGTCTTCGACGACGCCGACCTCGACGCCGCGATCGACTCGACCCTGTTCGGCGTCTTTTCGCTCAACGGCGAGCGCTGTACGGCCGGGTCCCGGATCCTGGTCCAGCGCGGCATTTACGAGGAGTTCTGCGAGAAGTACGCCGCCCGGGCGAAGAACATCGTGGTCGGCGACCCGCATGACCCGAAGACCGAGGTCGGTGCCCTGGTGCACCCCGAGCACTACGAAAAGGTCTCCCGCTACGTGGAGATCGGCAAGTCCGAGGGCCGGCTGCTGGCCGGCGGCGGCCGCCCGGAGTCGCTGCCCACCGGCAACTACATCGCCCCCACGGTCTTCGCCGACGTCCCGCCGGATGCCCGGATCTTCCAGGAGGAGATCTTCGGCCCCGTGGTGGCGATCACTCCGTTCGACGACGACGCCGAGGCGCTGGCGCTGGCGAACAACACCCGCTACGGCCTGGCCGGTTACGTCTGGACCAACAACCTGACCCGGGCGCACAACTTCTCGCAGAACCTCGAGGCGGGGATGGTCTGGCTCAACAGCCACAACGTCCGGGACCTGCGCACCCCTTTCGGCGGGGTCAAGGCCTCCGGCCTCGGCCACGAGGGCGGCTACCGCTCGATCGACTTCTACACCGACCAGCAGGCCGTCCACATCACCCTGGGCACCGTCCACACCCCCAAATTCGGCGCCGCGACCTGAAACCCCTCGGTCCCGGCGCCGGACATTGTCCGCTGCGCCTATGTGGACCTGCCGGGCCTCCACGTCAGCTCGGGGCCGCCGCCGTTGTTCCTCGCCGGAGGACGACGGCGGCGCCCGCGCCCAGCAGGAACAGCGCCGCCGCAGCGCAGACCGGGACCAGGAACGCGGCCGAATAGCCTAAGTCCTGCGCGAGCCGGCCGGCCACTGACGACCCCACCGCGGTGCCGGCGACGATGCCGCTGGCCAGCGCCGTCATCACCGTGCCGAGTTTGCCTGCCGGGGCCACCAGGCCGCCGATGGCGAACACGGTGACCATCAGCGGGCCCACCGGCAGGCCCAGGACCAGAAGCACCAGGATCATCGGCAGCGCCGTCGAAGGCAGGAGCAGCAGGGCGGCAAGGCCTGCCATCAGGGCGGCGCAGGCCAGCCAGCGGGCGTTGACGCCGAACCGCCGGGGCCAGTAGGCCACGGACAGGGCCGCGGCGGCCGAGCTCAGGCCCATCACCGCGTACAGCAGTCCGGCAAGTTCCGAGGTCGCGAAGCTGGCCGCGAAGGAACTCAGGGACGTCTGCGTCGCGCCGAAGAACGTTCCCATGCAGACCATGGCCAGCACCGGGAGCCCGACGGCAGCGAATCCGGCCGCACGCTGCCCGGCGGTCAGCTCCGCCCGCCGCTGCCGCGCAGCGGCCGAGACGCTCCGGCTCCGTGCAGGGGTGCGCGGGACGGCGCTATGGGTGGGGTGCACGGCGAAGGCGGGGACCAAGGTGAGGGTCAGCGCGGCGGCGAGGGCGAGCGGCAGCCAGGGGTTGATGAGGCTGGCCAGGATACCCACGAGGGCCGGGCCCAGCACGAAGGTCAGCTCGTCGGCGGTGCTCTCGTAGGACAGTGCGGTGTCCAGGTCGTCCGTGTGTCCGGCCCCGCCGCGGCGGGAGCTCAGGGCCATCCAGCGGACCCGGGCCAGCGGGCCGACCTGCGGGCAGCTGGCCCCGGAGACGAAGGCAGCGGCGAGCACGGGGGCCGCGCCGGCAAGCTCCCGGCCGCCCGGAACGAGGTACGCGGCGAGGATGAGGACGGTCACGGCCAGGGTGTTGAAGACGGCCGAAAAGAGCAGGACGGGGCGCTGGCCCAGCCGGTCCGCCAGGGCCCCCAACACGGGGGCGCCGAGTGCCGAGCCGATGCCGACGGCGCCGGCGGCGGCGCCGCCCACGGCATAGGAACCGGTGACAGCGGTGACCAGGGTCAGGGCGCCGACGGTCAGCATGGCCAGGGGCAGTCGGGCGAAGAGGCCCAGCGGGATGAAACTCCGGCCGGCCAGCAGAGGAAGCCGGGCAAAGCGGCCGCCGCGTGGTGCCGGTGTGGCGCCCGCGGAGGTCGGCTCGGCGGATGCTGCTTCAGCCGTTTTGGCTCCGGTGGATTGTGCCTTGGTGGCGGGCGCCGCAGAGGCCGGCGCCTGGGAAGACGGGGAGAGGGTCATGTTTCCGGGTTCGTTCGATGGTGCGCATCGTCCCTCCTCCCGATGCGCGCGACCCGGTAACCCTCAAATTATACCCGAGGCAGGGTCCCTCAGGCCGGGGCATCGTCCGAGATATGCAGCGTGGACCCGTTCCGGCCCTTGACCACCTGCAGCTGGGTGGTGATCCGCTGTTTCATCTCCGCCACGTGGCTCACCAGGCCCACCACCCGGCCGCCGTCGCGGAGCCCCTCCAGGGCGTCCATAACCTGCTCGAGCGACTGCTCGTCCAGGCTGCCGAAGCCCTCGTCCACGAAGAGCGTCTCGATGTCCACCCCGCCGGATTCCATCTGCACCACGTCCGCGAGGCCCAGGGCCAGCGCGAGCGAGGCCATAAAGGACTCCCCGCCGGAGAGTGTGGCGGTGTCCCGGCGCTGGCCGGTCCACTGGTCCACGACTTCCAGGCCGAGTCCGGATTTCTGGTTCCGGGCGGCCCGCGCGTCGGTGTGCTGCAGGGTATACCGGCCGTCGCTCATGCCGATCAGCCGGTCCGAGGCCGCGGCCGCCACCTGTTCCAGCCGGGCGGCGAGGACGTAGCTGTTCAGGCTCATGCGGTAGGTGTTGTCACCGCCGCCGCGGGCGGCTTCGGCGACGGCGGTCCACAGCGCGGCGCGTTCCCGTGGCTCCCGGCCGGCAGCGGCCTGTTCCACGTAGTCCGCGGCGATCCGGCCGAGCGCCCGCACCGAGTTCCCGGCCAGCCCGGCGGCCAGTACGGTTTCCCGCGTGGTGCGCTCTGCGGCGGCGGCATCCTGGCGGAGCGCGGCGAGGACGGCCGGGTCCACGGGGCCGTCCGCCGCCTGCTCGCGGGCGGCCAGGGAGAGTTCCTCACCGGCGAAGAGTTCCCCGAGCCGGGCGGCCTCGTCCTGCCCGGCACGGATGGCGGATTCCAGGCCGGCGGCGTCGGGGGCCGGGAGCAGCACCGAACGGGCAGCGGCGGCCGACTCGAAGCCGGCGGCCGGGAGGGCGCTCTCCAGCTGCGCGCGGGCCTCCGCGGTCCGCACCCGGGCCTGTTCGAGGCTGCCCGCGGCGGCATCGGCGCGCTCAAGCAGGGTTGTGGTGCCGCGGACTGCAGCCAGGCGCGTCCCGAGATTCGGGTGTCCGGAGCGCAGGCCCGCCAGGGCGGCCTCGAGCGCGTCGGCCTCACCGCGGACGCCGCTGAGGGTGGCTTCGGTCTGGGCGATCCCGGCGGCGGCCGCCGTCTGGCCTTGCTCCGCGGCCATGATCTCGTCGTCCAGCTCGTCGCGCCGCGCCCGGTTGGCGGCGAGGTCCGCCGCGGCGCGGGTGGCTTCGGCCGCGCGGTCCCTGGCCAGGGCGGCGTCGCTGCGGGCAACACCGGCCTCGGTATCACCGCCCTGCGCGGCCAGCACGGCCAGGGTCTGCTGGGCCTCGCCGAGTTCGTGTTCCAGCGCCGTCAGCACCGCCTCGGCCGCGTCGGCGTCCGACTGCGCGGTCTGCTCGGCTTCCGCGATGGCCAGGGCGGAGGCCGCGGCCGGCGCCGGTGCCGGGTGCTCGGCGCTGCCGCAAACCGGACAGGGTTCGTCCGGGTGCAGCTGGGCCGCGAGTTCCGCGGCGGCATTGGCGAGCCGCTCCTCCCGGAGGTCCAGCCAGTGCTGCCGGCGGTCCTGGTACGTGTCACGGGCCAGCCGGTGCCGCTCGGTGATTCCGGCGCAGTTTTCCGCGGCCTTGGCGTGGCGGCCCACGATGGAGACCAGCTCGTCCGCGGCCGCGGCTTCCTTGGTCCGCAGCTGGACTTCAGCGGCCAATTCCTCCAGCGGCGCGAGGGCGGCCACGAGGGCCGCGGACTCGGCGCGCAGCCCGGTCAGGGCCGCTGCGCCGGAGCGGTGCGCCGTGTGCAGACCGTCCAGGCTGAGCTGCAGTTCGGCGCCGCGGGTGGTCAGTGCGGCCAGCCGGTCCTCGTCCGGCAGCCGTTCATCCAGGATTGCCCGGAGCGAATGCAGGCGGCCCAGCTCGCCCCGCAGCACGGCGCCCTCGAAGAGCGGCGCGGCGGCAGGGCCGCCGTCGCCCGGAGGCACATCCGGCACGGCGGCCGCCAGCGCGGCCAGTTCCGGGTCGCTGAGGGCCGCGGCCCGCAGCTCCGAGGCCGCACCGGCGGCGGCCAGCTCGGCACGATCCTCTGCCGCCTCGGCGCTGTCCACCGCCTCCAGCTGGCCTCCGAGGACCTCGGCCTTCCGGTGCCGTTGCAGCCGTTCGGCCGCCTCGCGCAGCCCGGGGGCTGCCGCGTCGGCGTCGGCCCGGCGCTTTTCGGCCGCAGCGAGTTTGGCCTGCCGCTCGGCGCGCGATGCCATGCCCTCGAGCCGGGCGGCAAGCTCGACGCCGAGCCGTTCGGCGTCGGCCGCCGCGGCCTGCCGGGCGCCGGCCGCCGCCGCAGTTGCGTCTCCGAGCCAGGCCAGCAGGCCGTCGGCGTCGTCCCTGCCGGGGGCCCCGTCCAGGGCAAGGCCGAGGCCGGCGGTTTCGGTCTCCGCCTGTGCCAGCAGGAGCATGAGCTGGTTGTTGAGGCTTTCCACTTCGGCGCGGGCTGCCGCCGCCCGACGCCCGAGTTCCTGTTCCACCGACTCGAAGCGCTCGGTGCCGAAGAGGCTCTGGAGCAGGTCCAGCCGGTCGGAGGCCTTGGAGCGCAGGAAGGCCGCGAAGTCGCCCTGCGGCAGCATCACCACCCTGGTGAACTGGTCCCGGTCCATGCCCAGCAGGGCGGTGATCTCCGCTCCCGCCTCGTCGTTGCGGCCGGACTTTTCCAGCCATGCGCCATCCACCCGCTCGCGCAGCAGGGTGTTGGCTTTCTGCTCGGTGAAACCGTTCTTTCCCCGGGCACTGGGCTTGTTCCAGGCCGGCGTCCTGGAGACTTCGAAGTGCCGGCCCTTGGCGGAGAACTCGCAGGTGACGCGCGGCTCGGCGGCGACGTCGGCATGGTCGCTGCGCAGCCGCTTGCCCTCCTGCCGCGCGCCGGGGACCGAGCCGTAGAGGGCAAAGCAGATGGCATCCAGGACGCTGGTTTTGCCGGCCCCGGTGGCGCCGTTGAGCAGGAACAGCCCGTGCGCGGAGAGCCGGTCAAAGTCGATGACCTCGGTGCCGGCGAAGGGGCCAAACGCGGAAATTTCCAGGCGGTGGATCCTCACCGGGACACCCCTTCCAGTCGGACGGCTTCGAGCGCTTCGGCCAGGACACCGGATTCGGCGTCATCGGCGCTCCGGCCCCGGACGTGTTCCAGGAAGCCACAGCAGATCGCGAGGTCGTCCCCGGCCTGGGCCAGCCTGCTGCTGTAGCTGGTCTTGGCGGCGGCCTCGGCGCCTTGGGGGTCGAAGCCCAGCACGAGGGTGTCGGGGAAACGCGCGCGCAGCCGTTCCATGGCCTGGGCCGGGCGCTGCGCGTCGGTCAGTGTGACCTGGCAGTAGGCGCCCTCGGCCCAGCCGAACTCCTCGGCGTCGAGCAGCTGGTCCAGGGTGCCGCGCAGCACGGCGAGCTGGCGCGGGGCTTCCCAGAGCACCTCGGTGACAGCGGTGACGCCGGTGGCATCGACGTCGATCAGCCAGCCGCCCTTCTGGTGTTTTGCCTCGGAGAACGAGTACGCCAGCGGCGAGCCGGAGTAGCGGACCGTGGGCGAGAGCGTCTGCCGGCCGTGCAGGTGGCCCAGGGCGGTGTAGCTGAAGCCGTCGAAGAGATCCAGCGGTACGGCGCCGACCCCGCCGATGCTGAGGTCCCGCTCGCTCTCGGAGCTGATGCCGCCGCTGGCGAAGGTATGGGCCAGCACCACCGAGTGCACGGTCCGGGTCTGGGCCCGGGCTGCAAGATCGGCGCGGATCAGCCCGGTGGCTGAGCGGGTGACCTCAAAATGGCTGGCAGTCTCGACGCCCAGCTGCGCGGCGACCAGCCGCGGCTCCAGCCAGGGAATGCCGTAGATGGCGAGGACGGGCCCCGCGTCGGCGTCATTGGACCCGGCGCCATCCGCCAGCGGCAGGAGCAGCGGCGTGTCCAGTTCGGCGAGCCGGGTGCGCAGGTGCACTCCCCCGCGTTCGAGCAGCCGGGACGCAAAGCCGAGCCGGATGGCCGAATCGTGGTTCCCGCTGGTCAGCACCACCTTCGCCCCGGCTCCGCTCAGCCGCACCAGCGCGTCGTCGAGCAGGCCGACGACGTCGACGCCGGGCAGCGCACGGTCGTAGACGTCGCCCGCGATGAGGACGACGTCGACCGACTGTTCGCGGACGACGCCGACGAGCTGGTCGACGAAGGCGCGCTGGGCGTCCAGCATCCCGACGCCGTGGAACGACCGGCCCAAATGCCAGTCCGAGGTGTGCAATAACCGCATGCCACTACGCTAGCGGCTGCCACCGACACCAAAGCGCAGCGGCCCGGCGCCGGAAGTGGCGCGCGTTACGGGGTGGGCCTGTCGAAGAAGTCGCGGGCCTCGTCGGCCGGGGCCGGAGCGGGCGTTCGGGCCGGAGCGGCAGTCGCCGTGCCGCCGCGATTCCCAAGGTCAGCCGGGTCGCCGAGGTCGCCGTCGTCGTCGCCGCCGGCGAAAGCGCCGCGCTCCTCCGGTGCCGCAGCCCCGGCAGCAGCCGGCGCAGACGTGTGGGCAAAGCCACGGAACACGAGGCCTGCGACCGCGGCGCCGGCCAGCGGCGCCACCCAGAAGAGCCACAGCTGGCCCAGGGCATCGGGGCTGCTGAACAGCGCCGACGCCGTCGCGCGGGCCGGGTTGAACGGGGCGTTCCCGATGCTCTGGCCCAGCTGCAGCAACACGGCCATGGCCAGGCCGACGGCGAACGGCGCCGCGGCCCGCGCCGGGTTGCGCCCCGCCGTCGTGCCGAGGTAGACCGCCACGAGCAGTGCCGCGCCGAGTACCTCGACCAGCAGGACGCCGGGCATCGGGGCCTGGATGACCGAGCGGGCATCAAAGCCGGCCGCCACGGTGTCGAAGGCCGCGCGGGTGCCGTTGAGCTTTGGGACGGTGCGCAGAATACCGAACAACGTCAGCGCGCCCAGCAGGGCCCCTGCCAGCTGAGCGCCGAGGTAGGCGGCGGCCTCGACCGGACGGATCCGCCCGGCGACCAGGTTCCCCAGCGTCACGGCGGGGTTGAAGTGGCCGCCGGAGAGGTAGCCGAAGGCGAGCATGGCCGCGGTGAGGGCCAGCCCGGCTGCCAGCGACGCGGACATCGGGTTGTACTGCGGGACAGCGAAGAGCGGCACGCCCAGGCCCACGGCCACAACGAACAGGGTCCCGAGCGCCTCGGCGCCGAGCCGGGCGGGGAGGCCGGGCTTCCAGTCGTCGAGGACGGTGGACGGCTGCCCGCCGTCGGGCCCGGAGGCTGGCACTGGCAAGGTCATGTTCTCGGAATCTTTCGCTTGGGGTCTGGGGCCGCCAGCAGTCTGCCAGCGGAGTCTGGACGTTGGCTGGGTCCGAGCTTAGCGGCCCAGCGCCAACGCGGCGACCGTGCTCCCGGCCAGCGCGATCACGGCGCCGGCGGCACACCGCATCAGGACCGCCGGAGGTGCCGCAGGGCCCCGGCGCAGCTCCCGGCCCCGGACGAACACAACGGCGGCCAGCACGGCGGTGGCGGCCATGGCCGTGAGGGCACTCAGGCCGGGAAGGTCGACGCCGGACGACGGCGCGGCTGTTCCGGCGCGCACCCAGCTCCGCCACACCAGGAGGTCCACAACGACGAGGGCCAGCAGGGTGCGCCGCCAGGCCAGCGACGTGCGCTCGGGCTGGAGCCCCGGATCGCGGTGCGCCGGGACCTGCGCCGGGACGTTCACCGGGCCAGCAGGATCAGGCCGGCCAGGATGAACGCCGCGGCAGCCACCCCCACCGTCATCACCAACAGGACACCGGAGAACGGCAGCTCGCGGTTGTGGCGCATGGCCGCCTCCATCTGCCCCCAGCGCCGGTAGGAAAGGGCCGCCAGCCCCGCCCCGATCAGCGCCAGCACTACGCAGATGGTGATCCGCACGGGACCCGGCGCGATGTTCGGGGCGAGCTGGTCAATGGCGAGCGCCCCGGCAATCAGCGCCAGCGAGGTCCTGATCCAGGCCAGGAAGGTCCGCTCGTTGGCCAGCGAAAACCTGTAGTCAGGCGTGCTGCCGGTCTTCCGCCACGCTGGTTCGCGCATCCCTCTCCCCTCGTTGAGTCCGCGGTCCCTGCGGGCTGCGGCGTCTTGGTCCACCACACCAACAGCACCCTACCGGGACGGGACGGGGCATTGAGGACCGGACGGTCCCCCGGGGTAAATTTGAGGTCATGAGTACTGAGCCCGGCAGTCCCGCCGCCGAGACCCCCGCGGCGGCCCCCGCCCCCTCCCACGAATCCCGCATCCACGGCTGCCTGCTGGGCGGCGCGCTGGGCGATTCGCTGGGCTACGCGGTGGAATTCGACACGATCGACGCGATCCGCGCCGCTTTCGGGCCGGACGGGCTGCGCGACTTCGCGGCGCTGGACGGCGGCAGCCACTTCTCCGACGACACGCAGATGACGCTGTACACGGTGGACGGCCTGCTGGAGGCGCTCGAGTGGGCCAACTCGGGCGTGGCGGCGGACACCAATGCCTGTCTCTGGCTCGCCTACCTGCGCTGGCTCGGCAGCCAGGGTGTGCCGATTCCCGACTCCGCGCCGTTCCAGCCGCCGCGCTGGATCGACGGCCACGCGGTGCTCCGGCATCGCCGCGCGCCGGGCAATGCCTGCCTCAGCGGCCTCGCCACCGGCGAGATGGGCACCGTGCACCGGCCGGTCAACCCGGAGTCCAAGGGCTGCGGGACGGTGATGCGCTCGGCGCCGTTCGGGCTGATCCCGCACATCGACGCCGACGCCGTCTACAAGCTTAGCGCGGACGCCGCGTCCTTGACCCACGGGCACCCCTCCGCCCGGCAGAGCGCCGGCGCGTTCAGCCTGCTGATCCACTCGCTGGCCAATGGCGCCGGCCTGAACGAGGCGGCCGGCGTCGCGCTTTCCCGGCTGCAGGCCGGCCGGCTGCCCCGGGGCGAGGAGCCCGATCCGGCGCTGCTGGAGCGGCTGGCGGCGTCCCTTCGCCTCGCCGCCGGCACAACCGGCGACGGCGGCCTGCTGGGCGCCGAGGACCTGGTCCGGGAACTGGGTGAGGGCTGGGTGGCCGAGGAGGCCCTCGCCGTCGGGCTTTACGCGGTGCTGGCCACCGCCCCGGCAGCGAAGGCAGCGGAGGCGAAGGCAGCTGCCGCCGGGCCGGAGGAGCATTTTCGGGCGGCGATCGCCGTGGCCGTCAACCACAGCGGCGACAGCGATTCCACCGCCTCGATCGCGGGTAACATCCTGGGCGCCTACTACGGCGAGGAGTGCCTGCCGGCGGGCTGGCTGGCGGCGCTTGAGGCGCCCGAGGTGATCCGCGGCATGGCCGCGCGGCTGGCGGCGGTTACGGGCGTCTGAGCGAAAGGTTGTTGCAGGCTTCGCAGACATCCTCGGGGATGAGGCCGCGGCGCTGCAGCATCCCGAAGATCGCGCAGCCAAGACAGAAACCGGCAAACGCCTCAAGGGACGCGGCCACGATCAGGGCCGCGAGCAGAATCCAGGCGGCGGGGGCCAGGCCGGCGGCGAGGAGGATCGCGGCGGCGGTGGACAGCGCCGCGCCGATGCCCTGGGCGAAGCGCTTCGGCGGACCGGGGACCAGCCGCTTCTTGCCCAGCCACGGCGTCAGGACCTTGACCGAGAGGATGCCGAAGGGCGAGATCCGCGGGCCGAACAGCACCCGCAGCCAGAAGCCTGCGGCGATGACCGCCAGCCCCCAGCCGAAGCCGGTCAGGAGCGTCGCGAGCGAGAGCAGCACCACGAGGGCCGCGGTGATCCGCGCGGAGTATTCGTTCACCGGATTCGGGAAGGCAAACACCTTGCCCCAGTCCACTCCGCCCCGCGGACCGGCGGCGGCGGGAGTCTGTGCGGTGCCGTTCTCCGCGGTGCGGGCCTGTGCCGAGATCAGTTTGCTCATCACTCAAGGCTAGAAGCGGCCCCGGCCGGGACGAAATGATTGTTGCGCCGTGTGACCCCGACTCAGCTGGCCGCGGCCACGTGGCCGCCCACCATCTGCAGGAACTCCCCCTCGGAGACCACCTCGATCCGCTGGCCGCGTTCATGCAGTTCCAGCACCCGGCGCGCCTTGCCGGTCAGCCGGCCCGAGCGCAGGTCTGCCGCGACGAAGCCGTCCCCCACCACCAGGACCGTGGTGCGGCCGGTGACGCGGCTCTCGGGCCGGGCGCCGAGTTCGGCCGAACGCAGCTTTGCCTCGGGTCTCGGAATCGCCAGCTCCCCGGTGAACACCACGGTCTGCCCGAACAGCGGATGGTCCGGTTCGGCCCCGGCGTTGGGCTCCGGGTTCTCCCCCTCCTCCGGCCAGCCCGGCCGGAACGGGCGGGCTGGTGCTAGCGGGCCCTGGCCGGCGGCCAGCGCCTCGAGCGCCGACCGGGTGGCCTTCGAAAGCGGGTCGCGGCGCGAGTCGAAGGCCGGCTGGCGGGACACGGCGAGGCCCAGCGAGAGGTAGAGCTCCGCGATGCTGGCGGCGCCGTTGCGGGCGGCGATGTCGATCAGGATGCCGGCGCAGGCGCGCGCATCCTCGGCGGCGTCGTGGTGGTTCAGCAGCGGGACCCCGGCCTCCGCGGCGGCGTAGGGCAGCGAGTTGGACACCAGCGAGTAACAGCGCCGGGACAGCATCACGGTGCAGACGTAGTCATAGGCTGGGCCGGCCAGGCCGGATACCTCCAGGCCGGACCGGATCACGCCCAGGTCGAAGGCGGCGTTGTGGGCGGCCAGGACGTCGTCGCCGATAAACGCGCCGATCTCCGGGAACAGCTCACCGAAGCGGGGAAGGCCGGCCACCTGCTCGGGCCGGATCCCGTGGATGCGGACGTTGTGGTGGTCGAAGGCGTCGTGGTTGGCGGGCGGGCGCATCAGCCAGGAGGCTTCCTCGACGACGACGCCGCCGCGCACCTTGCTCAGGCCCACGGCGCACGGCGAGCCTCGGAAGCCGTTCGCGGTCTCGAAGTCGATCGCCGTAAAGTCCAAACCCACGCTCCAACTTTAGCGCCGGAACGGGCACCGACCCGTCAAGTACCCTAGATAGGTGAACCTTTATACGCTGCACGACGCCGCCGTGACTACGCTCGCGGGCGCCGGACCGGTCCAGCCGCATCTGTCCTCGCTCCTGCCCGACTGGCTCAACCCCCAGGTCTTCCTGGCCGACCCGGCCCTGGCGCCGTGGGTTGTGCTGCTGGTTTGCGGCATCATTTTCGCCGAAACCGGCCTGCTGATCGGCTTTTTCCTGCCCGGCGATTCGATGCTGTTCACGGCCGGACTGCTCGTGGCGACGGACACGATCAAGTTCAACATCTGGGCGTTCGCCGCGCTGATTGTCGTTTCGGCGATCATCGGCAACCAGGCCGGCTACCTGATCGGTTCCAAGGCCGGTCCCGCCCTCTTCAACAAGCCGGACTCCAAGCTGTTCAAGCGTGAGAACGTGGAGAGCGCCCACGCGTTCTTCGAGAAGCACGGCGGCAAGGCGCTCATCCTGGCCCGCTTCGTCCCGATCATCCGGACCTTTGTGCCGGTGATCGTCGGCGTGGCCCAGATGAGCAAGCGCAAGTTCTTCCTCTACAACGTGGTCGGCGCCGTGCTCTGGGGCGGCGGCGTCACCCTGCTCGGTTACCTGCTGGGCGACAGCGTGCCGTGGGTGCGCAACAACCTCGACATCATCTTCATTGCGATCGTCCTGCTCTCCGTGGTCCCGATCGGCATTGAAGTGGTCCGCGGTTTCATCGCCCGGCGCCAGGCCGAGCAGTACGGCACCGACGTCGTCGAGGAGTTCATCGAGGAGCACGAGCCCGAGGAAGAGCGCAAGACCCCGTAACTCTTGCAGCTCCCCCGCCGGCCACGCCCTCCCGCTATCTGCCTGCCAGCGCCTCGACAATGGCCGGCAGCAGCGCCCGGAAGGCGTGGCCGCGGTGGCTGATGGCGTTTTTCTCTTCGGCGCTGAGTTCGGCGCAGCTGCGGTCCAGGCCGCTCGGCTGGAGCACCGGGTCGTAGCCGAAACCGCCCGCCCCGCGCGGCTCGCGTAGCAGCGTCCCTTCCAGCTGGCCGTACTCGACCACCTCACGGCCTTCGCCGGGCGCGGCACCGGGCACCGCCAGCGCCGCGGCGCAGACAAAGGCCGCTCCGCGGTATCCGTCCGGCACGTCGGCGAGCTGGTCCAGCAGCAGCCGCAGGTTCGCGGCGTCGTCCCCGTGCCGTCCGGCCCAGCGGGCCGAGAAGATGCCGGGCGCGCCGCCGAGGACGTCCACGGCCAGACCCGAGTCGTCGGCGATCGCGACGAGGCCGGTGGCCTCCGCCACCGCCCGGGCCTTGAGCAGCGAGTTCTCCGCGAAGGTCACCCCGGTTTCGACGACGTCGGGGGCCCCGACGGCGCCGGCGTCCACCACCTGCGTGTCGACGTCGAGCCCGGGCAGCTGCCCGCGCAGCAGCTCCCGCAACTCCCGCAGCTTGCCCTGGTTGTGGGTGGCCAGGACCAGCACCGGGCGAGGCTGCCGGTCCGCTGTGTGAGCGCCGCTCACGGTGCCTCGGCCAGGGTTTCGCGCTGGATCGCGGCGAGCTGCTCGGTGCCCAGCAGTGCCAGGTCCAGCAGCTTGTTCAGCTCGTCCCGGTCGAACGGGGCGCCCTCGGCGGTGCCCTGGACCTCGACGAACTTGCCTGAACCGGTCACCACAACGTTCATGTCGGTCTCGGCCCGGACGTCCTCCACGTACGGCAGGTCCAGCATCGGCACGCCGTCGATGATGCCCACCGAGACGGCCGCGATGGTGTCCACCAGCGGCTGGGCGTTGCGGGCGATCAGCTTGTTCTCGCGGGCGAAGCGGATCGCCTCGGCGAGCGCGACGTAGGCGCCGGTGATCGCCGCGGTGCGGGTGCCGCCGTCGGCCTGAAGGACGTCGCAGTCCAGCACGATCGTGTTTTCACCGAGGGCCTTGGTATCGATGATCGAGCGCAGCGAGCGGCCGATCAGCCGGGAAATCTCGTGTGTGCGGCCGCCGATCTTGCCCTTGACGGACTCCCGGGCGGAGCGGGTGTTGGTGGCCCGCGGCAGCATCGCGTATTCGGCGGTGACCCAGCCCCGGCCCTCGCCCTTGAGCCAGCGGGGCACACCCTCGGTCAGCGAGGCCGTGCAGAGCACCCGGGTGTTGCCGAACTCGATCAGCGCCGAGCCTTCGGCCTGCTTGGACCAGCCGCGGGTGATGCTGATCGGGCGGAGCTGGTCGGGGGTGCGGCCATCGGCGCGGATGACGGGGGCAGTGAGGGCTTCGGAAGTCATGCCTTCCAGCATATCGACTCGGCGCTGGGCTTCTGCCCCGGACCGCCGTTCAGACGCTGTACGTTCAAACGGTGTAGTGCACGCCCGCCACGGCAACGGCGACGTGCTGGCCGAAGACCTCCTTGGCTTCCGCCATCACCGTCGTCGGGGACGTCCACACCGGGATGTGGGTCAGCAGCAGGCGCCGCGCCCCGGCAGCCACGGCGGCCTCGCCGGCACGTTTGCCGGTCAGGTGGACGTCCTTAATGCCGTCGTCGCGGCCCTCCTCGAACGCCGCCTCACAGAGGAACAGGTCGGCGTCGCGGGCGGCGTCCTCGAGGCCGCCGCAGGAGTCGGTGTCCCCCGAGTAGCTCAGCACCCGAGTGACCGGGGTGCCGTCCTTGTCCGGCTCGGTAACCTCCACCCGCAGGGCGTAGGCCTCCTCGACCGGGTGGTTCACCGCGAACGGGGTGACGGTGAACGGGCCCATGCTCACCGGCTTGCGCTCGGACCAGTTGCTGAAGTCGAATTCCTCGTGCATGCCCGGGTCCAGGTCCAGGCCGTAGGCGGTGGCCATCCGGTCCGCGGTCGCCGCCGGCCCCCAGACCGGGATCCGGCCCCGGCCCCAGCCGCCCGGCTTCCAGCGCACCGCGACGTGCAGCCCGCACAGGTCCATGCAGTGGTCCGGGTGCAGGTGGGTCAGGAAGATCCCGTCGATGTCCTCAAGGTCCGTATACCGCTGGATCGCGCCGAGGGCCCCGCTGCCGAGGTCGAGCACGATCTTCCAGCTCCGCTCGCCGTCGTGCGCGGTCAGCAGGTAGCACGACGCCGGCGAGCCGGGACCGGGAAAGGACCCGGTACACCCCACGATGGTCAGCTTCACAGGCCGGACCCCCGGAGCCCGGACCGCGGCGGCCCGTCGGCGGAGACAAAACCGGGGGAGACAACATCGGCGGAGACGAAGTTGGAGATGCGCGGCCGGTTCGCGCCGGCCTGGGCGGCGGCAATCATTTCCGGGGTGATCCGGGCGAGGCTGCCGGTGGGGTACTGCGCCGCGACATGGTCCACATGGCGCACGCTGAGCACCTCGGGGCCGAGGAAGCGGCGGGCGAGGTGCTCGAACTGCGCGGCGTCGCCGGTGGCGATGAAGTGGTGCTCGGGCGCGGTGCTGCCCGTGCGTTCCAGGCCGCGGGAGGCGAGCGCCCGGTAAACGTCCTTGGCGGTCTCCTCGGCGCTGGAGACAAGGGTGACGTCCTCGCCCATGACATAGGAGATCACGCCGGTGAGCAGCGGGTAGTGCGTGCAGCCAAGCACCACGGTGTCCACCCCGGCGGCCTTGAGCGGTTCAAGGTATTCGCGGGCGACCGCGAGCAGCTCCGGGCCGGTGGTGATGCCGGCCTCCACGTAGGGCACAAACGCCGGGCAGGCCGCCGAGGTGATGTGCAGGTCCGGCGCCGCTGCGAAGGTGTCGTCGTAGGCGCGGGAACCGACCGTGGCCGAGGTGCCGATCACGCCGACCCGGCCGCTGCGGGTGGCCGCCACCGCGCGGCGCACGGCAGGCTGGATCACTTCGATGACCGGGATGCCGTACCGGGCGGTGTAGCGTTCCCGCGCGTCGCGGAGCACGGCGGCGGAGGCGGAGTTGCAGGCGATGGTGAGCAGCTTGACGCCGGAATCCACCAGCTCGTCCATCACGCCCAGGGCGTTGGCGCGGACCTCGGCGATGGGCAGCGGACCGTAGGGCCCGTGTGCGGTGTCGCCGACGTAGAGGATGGATTCGTTGGGCAGCTGGTCAATGATGGACCGTGCCACGGTGAGGCCGCCGACGCCGGAGTCGAAGACGCCGATCGGGCGCTCCCCCAGCCCGGCATTTCCGGTGCTGCCCGCTGCGGTCTCCGCCGCAGCAGACGCTGCCGGATCCGTGCTCGATGCTGAAGTCATGATTATTCGAGGATAGGGCTTCCCTACAGGTGCGGCCATCACATTGTGTCGCGCAACTCGTGTCTGATGGGTCACACGGGCTCCCGGCGGCCGGCGCGGCGCGCGGCAACCCCCCGCCCTGTGATGCCGGTCCGCCGTAGTCTGCGCCGGTATGCTGTGGGCTCCGTCGGGAAATCGGCGGTGTTTGTCGCGCCCGCGGCGGACGCACCCGGTGAAAGGACCGCCCATGGCATGCGACGGCTGCACGACGTCGTCAAAACTCGACTTCGATTTCAGCATGGCTTTCCAGCCGATCTACGACGCCGCGGCCGGTCGCGTCTGGGGCTACGAGGCGCTGGTCAGGGGAGTCTCGGGCGAGGGGGCTTTCCACGTCCTGTCACAGGTGGCACCCGAGCAGAAGTACCGCTTCGACCAGGACTGCCGCGTCAAGGCCATCGAACTGGCGTCGCGGCTGTTTCCTGCTGGCGAGGATTTGATTCTGTCGATCAACTTCATGCCGAACGCGGTCTACGAACCGGCGGCCTGCCTGCGTGCGACGCTGCTCGCGGCCCGGCGCTGCAATTTTCCGACGTCGTCGATCATGTTTGAGTTCACGGAGAATGAGGAGGTTTCCGACACCTCCCACCTCACCAACATCATCACCGAGTACCGCAAGCACGGGTTCACGACGGCCATCGACGACTTCGGGGCCGGTCATGCAGGGCTGGGGCTCCTGGTCGACTTCCAGCCGGATCTGATCAAGATCGATATGAAGCTGATCCGGGGAATCGATGCCAGCCCGTCGCGCCAGGCCGTCGTCGCCGGCATTATCGGCATCGCCAGGGAGCTCGGCATCACGGTCCTCGCCGAGGGCATCGAGACCGAGGCCGAGTACCTGGTCCTGAAGGACGCCGGCATCCGGCTGTTCCAGGGCTACTGGTTCGCGAAGCCCGCCTTCGAGGAGCTTCCCCGGATACAGTCAGTCCCTGTTTCTGGGGTCACCGCGCCCGCGTAGCGCCCCTAGGCGTCGAGCGAGGCCAGCATCGCCTGGACCAGGGATTCCTGCAGCCACGTGGTGAAGTTGTAGACCAGCGCCAGGTAGCTTTCGACGTCCTCGGCCTGGGACCAGTCCTGCATCCGGTGGACATGCTCGGCGTCGGCGTCGTCCCGGATGTCGAGGCGTTCGGCGAGGACCAGCCGGACGTCGTTGAGCGCCGTGGACCAGTGCCGGGCGTCCGCGGGCGTCAGCACCAGCTCGTCCTTGTCCAGGCCGAGCGCGGCGGCCTTCAGCGCGCCGATCTTGCCCTCGCGCAGCGAGCGCTCGGTGTAGCGGCGGAACTCGAGGGAGGCCTCGTCGTCGTCCTTCATCACGTTGGGCAGCAGGCGCCGCAGGGCCCGGTCGGACGGTTCGCGGGCGTCGCTGTCGAGCCCGACGAGCGCGGCCAGCGGATCCTGGTTGGGGCGTTCCTCCGGTTCCAGCATGGATATGACGTCATCGAAGAGGCTGCGCAGCAGGTCCCGTTCGGCCGGTTCCAGGTAGCCCGTGATGCCCTTGAGCCCGTATTTGAATGCCTTAGCCACGTTTTCCCTTGCCCTTGCCAGATCCGCTGCCGCCGCCGGCGCCGCCGCTGGCCTGCTCCACGGTGGCCCACAGGCCATAGCCGTGCATGGCGACCGCGTGCTGTTCCACCTGCTCCTTGCTGCCGTGCGCCACGATGGAACGGCCCTTCTTGTGCACCTCGAGCATCAGTTTGTTGGCCTTCGCCTCGGAGTAGCCGAAGTAGCTGCGGAACACGAAGCTCACATAGCTCATCAGGTTTACCGGATCATTCCAGATCACGAGGTTCCAGGGGATGTCCGGGGCGGTCAGCACGTCGGTTGACGCCGCTGTTCCGGTCTGGGTGCTCTCCTGGGTGTCAGGGCCGAGCGCAACGCTAAGGGTCATCTGTCCATTCTATGGGGCGGTGGGCCCACGCCGGCGAGGGCCCCGCGGCGAAGCGAAGCGAGACGCGGGAGCCGGTGGGGACTAGAGTGAATTTGTGAGTACCTCTGCCGGCTGGGACCATCCCCGCACGTCCCTGTACACCGACCATTACGAACTGACCATGCTGCAGGCCGCGCTGCATTCGGGCGCCGCGCACCGCAAATCGGTGTTCGAGGCCTTCGCCCGGCGGCTGCCGGACGGGCGCCGCTACGGCATCGTGGCCGGCACCGGCCGGCTGCTGGAGGGGATCGCCGGTTTCCGCTTCGGCGACGCCGAGCTGGACTTCCTGCGCCGCACCAAGGTGGTCAACGAGGAAACCCTGGAGTACCTGGCGGACTTCTCCTTCTCCGGTGACATCTGGGGCTACGCCGAGGGCGAGGCGTACTTCCCCAACTCACCCATCCTGATTGTCGAATCCACCTTCGCCGAGGCCTGCATCCTCGAGACCTACATCCTCTCGATCCTCAACCACGACAGCGCCATCGCCTCGGCCGCCTCCCGGATGATCACCGCCGCCGGCACCCGCCCCTGCGTCGAGATGGGTTCCCGCCGGACCCAGGAGGAATCCGCCGTCGCTGCCGCCAGGGCCGCCGTGATCGCCGGTTTCGACAGCACCTCCAACCTCGAGGCCGGCCGGCGCTACGGGATCAAAACGGTGGGCACGGCCGCCCATTCCTTCACCCTGCTGCACGACACCGAGCGCGAGGCGTTCGAGGCGCAGATCGCCTCCATGGGCGCCGGCACCGCGCTGCTCGTGGACACCTACGACGTCGAGGCGGCCGTCCGCACCGCCGTCGAACTGGCCGGCGACAAGCTCGGCGCGGTGCGCCTGGACTCCGGCGACCTGGTGGCCCAGGCCCAGTGGGTCCGGCAGCTCCTGGACGAACTCGGCAACGAAAACACCCGGATCATCGTCACCTCGGACCTGGACGAATTCGCCATTGCCGCCCTGCAGTCCGCCCCGGTGGACTCCTACGGGGTCGGCACCTCGCTGGTCACCGGCTCCGGCGCGCCGACCGCCAGCATGGTCTACAAGCTGGTCAGCCGCACCGACGACAACGGGGACTTCGTGGCGGTGGCCAAGGCGGCGAAGAACAAGACCAGCAAGGGCGGCCGGAAGTACGCGCTGCGCAAGCTCAACGAGCGGGGCACCGCCAGCCAGGAGATCGTCGGCGTCGGGCACCGCCCGGAGGACGACGGCAACGACCGGCCGCTGCTGCAGCAGTTCATCAAGAACGGCGAGCTGCTGCCGGGCTGGACCGGGCCCGAGGGTGTGGTGCGGGCGCGGCAGCGCCACGCCGACACCATGCGGGAGCTCCCGGCCGTGGTCAACCGGCTCCAGCGCGGCGAAGCTGCCATCCCCACCATCTACGAGGAGGACTGAATGTCCCGTGCCCTGATCATCGTTGACGTGCAGAACGACTTCTGCGAGGGCGGGACGCTCCCGGTTGAGGGCGGGGCGGCCCTGGCCGCCGAGATCAGCGAATACGTCGACGCCCACCACGGCCAGTTCGACCACGTCGTGGCCACCCAGGACTGGCACATCGACCCGGGAGCGCACTTCTCGGAGCAGCCGGACTTCATCGACAGCTGGCCGCCGCACTGCGTCGCCGGCACCCGCGGCGCCGAGCTGCACCCGGACCTGGACACCGAGTACGTCCAGGCCTATTTCCGCAAGGGACAGTTCACCGCGGCCTACTCGGGCTTCGAGGGCCTGCTCGCCCCGGACGACGCCGTCCCCACCGGCGACCGCACACCGGGCTCCCTGCCCGTGGGCGGCGGCGACGCCGCCGGGACTTTCGCCGCGGACGAGGACGCCATCGGCCTGGACGACTGGCTGCAGAGCCACGACGTCGAGGAGGTGGTGGTCGTGGGGATCGCCACCGACCACTGCGTGAAAGCCACGGCGCTGGACGCCGTCCAGGCCGGCTACTCCGTCACCGTGCCGCGCGGGCTCACCGTGGGCATCGCCGAAGACCTCGACGACGCCTTCGCCGAGATGGAACTGGGCGGCGTCGACCTCGCCTGAGCTCGTCGCCGCCTCCGCCCGCACAGTAGACTCGGAATCCTTGCCAGTAAACGTCTGACCGTAAAGCCCCGGAGTACACCATGAAGAAGATCCTGACCGTCCTGATCGCTGCCGGGACCCTGCTCGGCGCAGCCGCCTGCTCGGCCCCGAAGATGACCAGCGAGGAGACCTGCGCCCGCATCAAGACCATCACCGCCTCGCCCACCTCCAGTTCTGACAAGTTCGGCATGACCCGGCTGGCGAACCAGATCCGGCCCATCGAGGCGACCGCGTCCGAGGAACTGCAGGCCCCGCTGCAGTCGATCGTCGACTACCTCGACGAGTCCGCGAAGAAGGACCCGGACTCGGCCAAGCTCGAGGAGCTGAAGGCCAAGTACACCTCGGCCGGCCAGACCTTCTCCCAGGCCTGCGGCGCCGCCCAGTAGCGGCGGGCACACCAGCGCANGAAGGACCCGGACTCGGCCAAGCTCGAGGAGCTGAAGGCCAAGTACACCTCGGCCGGCCAGACCTTCTCCCAGGCCTGCGGCGCCGCCCAGTAGCGGCGGGCACACCAGCGCACGAAAAAGGGACCGGTCACCCGGTCCCTTTTTCATGCCATTTTCCTGCACCGCTACTTCCGGCCGATGAACCAGTCCTGCAGCTTCCGCAGCCGCGTCTGCAGCTGCTCCTCGTTGGCCTGCGCCACTGCCGGGCCGCCGCAGACGGTGCGGAGCTTGGTGTGGATGACGCCGTGCGGGGTGCCCGTCCGCGCGGACCAGGCCGCGACGTTTTTGGCCAGTTCGGTGCGCAGGTCCATCAGCAGCCGGTGGTCCGGCACGGCCGGCGCCGCCTCGGCCGCCGGACTCTGCGGCGCGCGCTTGTTCTTCCGGTTGAGCTGTTCGTGCTGGCGCTGGCGCAGCAGGGTGCCGACCTGTTCGGCGTCGAGCAGGCCGGGGATGCCGAGGAAGTCGAGCTCGTCCTCCGAGCCCACCTCGCCGCCGGTGCCGAACTCGCCGCCGTCGAAGAGCACGCGGTCGAAGGAGGCCTGCGAGTCGAGCGCCTCGAACTTGCCCTTCATCAGGGTGTCGGAGGCCTTTTCCTCGCGGTTCGCCTCGTCCATCAGCGAGTCCTCGGGATTGAACAGGCCGTCGGCGTCTTCCTTCTCCGGACGGTCCAGGGCGTGGTCGCGTTCTGCCTCCATCGAGTTCGCCAGCGCCATCAGCTGCGGCACGGAGGGCAGGAACACCGACGCCGTCTCGCCGCGCTTGCGGGCACGCACGAAGCGGCCCACGGCCTGGGCGAAGAACAGCGGGGTGGACGTCGAGGTCGCGTAGACGCCGACGGACAGGCGCGGGACGTCCACGCCTTCGGAGACCATCCGCACGGCCACCATCCAGCGCTTCTCGCCGGCGGAGAACTCCTCGATCTTGGACGAGGCCTTGGCGTCGTCGGAGAGGATGACCGTGGGTGACTCGCCGGTGATCCGCTTCAACTGCCCGGCGTAGGCGCGGGCGTCGTCGTGGTCGGTGGCGATGACCAGGCCGCCGGCGTCGGGCACGGTGCGCCGCACCTCGCTGAGCCGCTTGTCCGCCCCGGCTAGCACGGCCGGGATCCACTCGCCGGCCGGGTTCAGTGCCGTGCGCCAGGCCTGGGACGTGATGTCTTTGGTGACGGCGGCCTCGCCGAGGGAGGCGGCCATCTCGTCGCCGGCGCTGGTGCGCCAGCGCATCTGGCCCGAGTAGGCCATGAACATCACCGGCCGGACCACGTGGTCGCGGAGGGCCTTGCCGTAGCCGTAGGTGTAGTCGGCCTTGGACCGGCGGATGCCGTCGCGGTCCTCGGCGTACTCGACGAACGGGATCGGCGAGGTGTCCGAGCGGAACGGGGTACCCGTCAGGGACAGGCGCCGGGCCGCGGGGTCGAAGGCCTCGCGGAGACCGTCGCCCCAGGACAGCGCCTCGCCGCCGTGGTGGATTTCGTCCAGGATCACCAGCGTGCGCGCCGCCTCGGTCTTGGCCCGGTGCAGCATCGGCTTGCTGGCCACCTGCGCGTAGGTGACGGCGACGCCGATGAAGCCCCGGCCGTGCTGGCCGTCGGCGTTCTTGAAGTTCGGGTCGATGGCGATGCCGACCTTGGCGGCGGCGTCGGCCCACTGGCGCTTGAGGTGGTCCGTCGGGGCCACAATGGTGACCCGGTTGACCACGCCGGCCTCGATCAGCATCGACGCCACCCGCAGCGCGAAGGTGGTCTTGCCGGCCCCCGGCGTGGCGACCGCGAGGAAGTCCCGGGGGTGGGTGCTGAAGTAGCTGTCCAGGGCTTCCTGCTGCCAGGCACGGAGTTTCGGCGCGGTGCCCCAGGCGGCCCGCTCGGGGTAGGCCGGCGGCAGGACGGGCCCGCCAAAGAGTGTCTCAGTCACCTAGGACCCCTCCCTTCCGCGCACGTCAGCCGGTTCCGGAGAAACCCTAGTAAGCACAAGAACACCAATCTTTTTCGGATGAACCGGACTGCAGAGACCCAGGCAGCCGGTTTCTGCCCGCGACGAATGAACGCCGCGCCGCGGGGGCCTTAGCGCGCAGGCCTTATTTGCCCGAGTCTCCGCCGTCGTTGCCCGGGCGGAGGCCCTCGTAGACCTCTTTGCACTCGGGGCAGACCGGGAACTTCTTCGGGTCGCGGCCGGGCGTCCACACCTTGCCGCAGAGGGCAATGACGGGCTCCCCCGACAGCGCGGATTCCATGATCTTTTCCTTGCGGACGTAGTGCGAGAAGCGCTCCCGGTCGCCCGGTTCAACTTCCTGCCGCAGTTCCTCGCGCTCAATGGTCGCCGTCGACGTCCCGGCGCCGGAGAGCTCACGCATCGGGTCGTTTTGGAGTGGATCCGTCATGCTGGTCATGCCACCCATCTTAGCCGCTGGATCGGACAGAATCGCGACGGCGGCGTCCGCCGTCGGGCATTGGGCCCCGTTAGAGGCCCTGCCAGCGCGGCTTGCTGTCGTAGCTGTGCCGGTAGTAGTCGGCGAGTCGCAGCGAGGACGCCGCCGCCTCGTCCAGCAGGACGGTGACGTGCGGATGCAGTTGCAGGACCGAGGCCGGGCAGATGGCGGCTACAGGTCCCTCCACCATGTCCCGGACGGCCTGCGCCTTCTGCGCCCCGGTGGCGAGCAGGATCACATGCCGGGCTTCGAGGATGGTGCCCAGGCCCTGGGTGATGACATGGTGCGGCACCTCCGCCAGGGTAGTGAAAAAGCGGGCATTGTCGCGCCGCGTCTGCTCCACCAGGGTCTTGATCCGGGTCCGGGAGGCCAGCGAGGACCCGGGCTCGTTGAAGCCGATGTGGCCGTCGGTGCCCAGCCCCAGCAGCTGCAGGTCCACTCCCCCGGCGGCCCGGAGGGCCTCTTCGAAGGCCCGGCAGGCTGCGGGAATGTCCGCGGCCTCCCCGTCGGGCCCCTGCACGTTCTCCGGGTCGATGTTCACCCGCCGGGTGAATTCGCGCAGGATGACTTCGCGGTAGGACCCGGGATGGCCGGCGGGGAGCCCCACGTACTCGTCCAGGCTGAAGGCCCGGACCCGGCCGAAGTCCAGGCCGCGCCGGTGCCGCTGCCCGAGCTCCTCGTACACCGGCAGCGGCGAGGATCCGGTGGCCAGGCCCAGGACGGCGTCGGGCTTGGTCCGCAGCAGGGCCTCGATCGCGTCCGCGGCGAGGGCGGCGATCGGCCGGCCGCCCGGAAGGATTACTACTTCCATGAACGGCAGGCTATCCCACTCCGGCCGTCCGGGCCCGGGCCCTCGGACCCGGTCAGCGGTTGACGGCCAGCTGGGCGAGCAGTTCGGGCGTGCGCGCGTCGAACCATTTGCCGCCCAGGTGCACTCCGGTGACAAACAGGGCGAAGCCCAGGACCGGGCCCACGCCCAGGCAGATCCAGCCCGGCACCGCGCCGCCGCCGGCGAGCTGCACCGCCACCAGCGCCGCCTCGGGGCTGACCAGCAACAGCAGGACCGCCATGCCGCCGAACTGGACGGCCAGGGTCTGCGCCACGTTGCCCGGGGGCTTCTTGAAGGGGCTCTCGCCGGGCAGCGGGACGGGCATGGTGTAGCGCGCTGAGACCACCGAGGACAGCCCCAGGCCGGTGAACAGCACCCCCAGCGCCAGGCCCAGGATGCCGGGCAGCAGCGCCCACGCTCCGGTGAAGAACAACGGGAGGACGCTGAAGGCCAGCACCACCGGCAGGGCGAACACCAGGCATGCGACGGCCCGTCCAAGCCTGTCGTGCAGGCCGCGCACACCGGCGGAGACGTGCAGCGCGAAGGCCGTGCTGTCGTAGGAGACGTCCGAGGAGATGGACCAGGCGAGCAGGAAGGCGGACAGCGGGCCGACGAACAGCAGGAGGCCGTAGAACCCCGACTGGCTGGCCTGGAACAGCAGCAGCACGGGCAGCAGCGGAACCACCACCAGCGCCCCGGCGTAGCGTGGATCGCGCAGCCAGTAGCTGAGCGAGCGGGCCACGATCGCGCCGGTCGGCGTGGCCGGAACAATCCCGAACAGCCCCAGGCCGGACGCTTTCTTTTTGGCGGTGCCCGCGTAGGGCGGAGTGGCGAGTGCCCGCTGCAGCAGCACCTTCCAGCACAGCGCCAGCCCGGCCAGGCTGGCGACGGCGATGAGGAGCTTGAGCGCCGCGGGACCGTAGTGGCCGGCGGCGAGCTCCCCGCCCAGGGCCCAGGCCGCTCCGGCGGGGGTCCACTCCAGGAACCGGGCGAGGTCTCCCATAAAGCCCGCGGATCCGGCGATCCCGCGGGCGACGCCGGCCACGATCGGGCCCATCAGCACCAGCGGGATCAGGAACGCTACCCCGCTGACGTCCCTGAACCGCCGCGACGTGGCCAGGCCCGCCGTGCCGGCCGTGACCACCTTGGAGACCACCACGCAGGTCAGCACCCCAAGGACCGCGCCGGCCAGGGCACCGGCGGCGGCCGGGAACCCCCGCGACCAGGTGCCCACGGTGGCCAGCGCCACGAGCGCCGTCGACGCCCCGGGGATGCCGATCAGCCCGGCCAGGGCCAGGCCCGCGAGCAGCTGCGGCACCGGCACGGCGAAGGTCGTAAAGCGGGCGGGGTCCAGTGTCAGGTCGGCTGCGGAGGCCACAATCGGGATGACCGCCCAGCCCAGCACCGCGGCGGCCCCGCCTAGCACCACCACCGTCTGCGCCGTGGCGACGTCGGCCTGGCGCAGGAGCAGCAGCCCCGCGACGCCGACGCCGACGATGCCGAGGGCGTACAGGGCCCCGATGGCCAGGCCCACCAGCTGCCAGGGGCTGCGCCTGAGGCTGTTGCGCAGCAGCGTGAGCTTGAGCCTCAGAAGGTGCGCAACCATTCGAGCCCTTCCGCGTGGCTGCGGCCGCCGACCAGCTCGACGAACCGGTCCTCCAGCGACTGGCCGGCCCGCACCTCGTCAACGCGGCCCGCGGCCAGCACCCGGCCGCCCGCCACCACCGCGACGTGGTCGCACATCCGCTGGACGAGGTCCATCACATGGCTGGAGACGATCACGGTGCCGCCGGAGGCGACGTAGCGGTCCAGGATGTCACGGATGTTGGCCGCGGAGACCGGGTCCACCGATTCGAACGGCTCGTCCAGCACCAGCAGCCGCGGGGCGTGGATCAGGGCCGAGGCCAGGGCGATCTTCTTGGTCATGCCGGCGGAGTAGTCCACCACCAGTGTGCCGGCGTCCTGGCTGAGGTCCAGGGCGGCGAGCAGCTCGGCGACCCGCGACGCCACCACGTCCCGCTCCATGCCGCGCAGCAGGCCCGCGTAGCTGACCAGTTGCTCGCCGGTCAGCCGGTCGAAGAGCCGGACCCCGTCCGGCAGCAGGCCCATCAGTTTCTTGGCCTGCAGCGGGTGCTGCCAGACATCCACCCCGTGGACCAGGGCGGTGCCGAAGTCCGGCCGCAGCAGCCCGGTCGCCATCGAGAGTGTGGTGGTCTTGCCGGCGCCGTTGGGCCCGACGATCCCGTAGAAGGAGCCCGCCGGCACGTCGAGGCTGATGCCGTCGACGGCGATCTTGGTGCCGAAGCGTTTGGCCAGCCCGCGCAGGGCGAGCGCCGGAACGGGCGGTTGCTCGAAAGTCATGTCGTTAGACTAACCGCCGCGGCGCCTAGAAAGTATGACGCGGGATGGCCCGTTCGTACTGCGGCGGCCAGGCCAGCTCGTGGCCCAGCTCGAAGGCCGCCCGCAGCCACCAGTGCGGGTCCCGCAGCGCGGCCCGGGCGATGAAGACGCCGTCGGCCTGCCCGGTGGCCACCGCGTGCTCGGCCTGGCCCGCGGAGGTCAGCAGCCCCACGGTGCCGGTGCGGATTCCGGCTTCGCGCCGGATCCGGGCGCTGAAGCCGGTCTGGTAGCCGGGGCCCACCGGAATCGACTGGTGGGCCACGGCCCCGCCGCTGGAGACGTCCACGAGGTCCACCCCGTGCTCGCCCGCCGCCCGGGCCAGCCGCACCGAGGCCTCGGCATCGATGCCGCCCTCGGCCCAGTCGGAGGCGGAGATACGCAGCAGCAGCGGCATGGAATCGGGGATGACGGTCCGCACGGCGTCAATGACGGCCAGGGTCAACCGGTTGCGGCCCTGCTCATTCCCGCCCCAGCTGTCCGTGCGGTCGTTGACCAGCGGGCTCTGGAACTGGTGCAGCAGGTAGCCGTGGGCGCCGTGGATCTCGATGGTGTCGAAACCGGCGCCGACCGCGCGGACGGCGGCGGCGGCGAAGTCGGCGATCACGCCGTCGATCTCCTCCTCCGTCATGGCCGACGGCGGTGCGTAGCCGTCGAAGGCCCCGGTACCCGGGCCGACCGTGCTCCAGCCGCCCTCGATGGCCGGGACCGTGCCGCTCTTGCCGGAGAACGGCCAGTAGGAAGAGGCTTTGCGTCCGGCATGGGCGAGTTGGGTGCCGATCTTGGCGTTGGCCGAGCCATGGCGGTGCACGAACGTCACGATCCGCTCCCAGGCCTCGGCCTGGGCGTCGTTGTACAGGCCGGCGTCCCGCGGGCTGATCCGGCCCGCGGCGTTGACGGCGGCGGCTTCGGTCAGGATCAGGGCCGCTCCCCCGGTGGCAAACGAGCCGAGGTGCATCAGGTGCCAGTCATTGGGCACTCCCCCGCCGGTCTCCGGCTCGCAGCTGTACTGGCACATCGGCGAAACCCAGCCGCGGTGCTCCAGCCGCAGCGAGCGCAGCTCCAGCGGGTTGAACAGGGCCGACCCCACTAGAACAGCACCCGGGCGAGGTTCTGACGGGCCTTGGCGACGCGCCCGTCCGAGGTCCCCACGACGTCGAAGAGCTCCAGCAGGCGCACCCGGGCGGTTTCGCGGGCGGGTCCGAAGTTCCGGCCGATGAACGCCACGATCCGGCCCAGTCCGTCCTCGACGTGGCCGCCGGCGATGTCCAGGTCGGCGACGGCCAGCTGGGCCTCGAGGTTGTCCGGTTCTTCGGCCGCGCGGCCGCGGAGCGCGTCCGTTTCGGCGGCGGACAGCGCCTGCAGCCGGCCCATCAGCTCCACCTGTGCCAGGCCGGCCTTGGCCTCGGCGTCGGCCGGCATCTCGGTCAGCGCCTGCCGGTAGGCCGCCGCGGCGCCGGCGTAGTCGCCGGCCTCGATCGCGTCGAATGCCTTCTGGTGCAGCGGCGGCAGCGGAGGAGCCTCGGGCTCGGCCGCGCCGGAGCCGGCTCCGATCCGGCCGGTCACCCCGTTGGCGGCGGCCACCTTGAGGAGTTCATCGAACAGGCTGCGGACCTGCTGTTCGTCCGCCCCGCCCTGGAACAGCGGCACCGGCTGGCCCTTGACGAGGGCGACGGCGGTCGGAACAGCCTGGACCTGGAAGGCCTGCGCAAGCTGGGGGAAGGCGTCGATGTCGGCGGCGCCCAGGACCAGCCGGCCCTCGTAGCCCTCCACGATCTGCTCCAGCGCATCGACCAGCTGGGCGGAGCCGGGCGAGTAGCCGGCCCAGAGGGCAATTACCACGGGGACCTTGGCTGAGAGGTCCACGAGTTCCTGGAAGTTGGCCTCTGTGACGTCCACCCGCAGCGGCGCGACGGCGCCGTCCTGGGCCCCGGCAGCGGGACCGGTTCCGGGGGCGGGCTGCTGTCCGGGGCCCGCCGGCGGGGCGGGCCGCTGTTTCAGCGAGGAAAGGTCGACGGCGCCCCGCAGGTTGAGCGGGTTGGCGGCAACTGGCGGGACCGGGCGGGAAGCGGGCGAAGTCATAGCTCCACTCTATCGACTACGCCCCGAGCAGCAACGACCGGGCCAGGAAGGACCCGAGCAGCAACGACCGGGCCGCGGTGGCGGCCCGGTCGTTGGTCCTGCTGTGTCTACTGCGTTGGCCGCCGGCGCGGCGGCCTCCGGCGGGGCTACTTGAACTTGGCCCCCACCAGGCCGCGGGTGGCGGCGACCAGCTTCATCGGGTCCTTGGAACCGGCCGGCGGCACGTAGACGGCCACAGATTCGGCGAAGTTCAGGACCATGCCGGTGCTGGTGTCCTTGCCCCCGGCCAGGGCCGCCGCGTCGTCGCCGATCGTCAGCTTGTCACCGGAGTTCTTGGGCGTGCCGTCGAAGGCGAAGTTCAGCCGGCCCAGGACCAGCGCGCCGCCGTCGGCGGTGCGGAACACCACGGTGTTCTCCGGAGCAACCTTGTGGCTGAAGGCGAAGGTGCCGTTCGCCCCGGAGTTCACCACGTCGTTCTGGTAGGCCAGGGTGTCCGCGATGTACGGCGAGGACTGTCCTTCGGATAGCTTGTCCTTGAAGGCCGAGTCGGCGGAGGACAGGCGGTCGCCCAGCCCGGCGAGCGCTTCCTCGCCGCTGTACAACAGCCCGGACTTGTCCGAGGGCGCCAGGGTTTCGGTGCCGCCGCGGTTGATGCCCGGGAAGGTGGTGCCCGGCTGCAGCGGGGTGGCCTCGACGAGCTTGTAGTTCTCCCGGGGGGAGGCCTGCACCAGGGTCAGCAACTGCGGGACGACGTTGCCGTCACCCTGTGTCACGGCCATCACGGAGCGCGGCCATTCGCGCTTGTTGCTCACCACGGTTGTCAGGAGCTTGGTGGAGCGCACCGGCATCCGGGGCTCGTAGCTGCCCACCTGGGCGCGGATCTTGTAGTTCTGGGTGCGCACGTCCAGCTCCGAGCCTGCCACCCGGGGCGCCAGCTTGGCGGCGTCCTTGGCGGCGTCGCCGGCGTCGACCGCGCCGCCGACCTGTTCGAGGATGCGGCGGAACTGGGCATCCAGCAGCACCGGGGTGCCGGCACCCTTGGCCGCGGCCGAGGAGCCGCTCGGTGCCGGCGAGGGAGCCTGGCTGGCCTGCGCCGCGACGCCGGTGCCGGCGACCGCGGCGGCGGTCAGCAGGGCGACTGCGGCGCCGGTAGCGCGGCGGGCGGCGGGGGCAACCCGGTTCTCGGCGACGCCGCGGTCGGCGGTGCCCTCCGGGGCCCGCGCACCGCCGGCGTTGCGGGCCTCGGCCCGGGCAATTGCCTGGGCGCGGGCGCGGCGGGCGAAGAGGCTGCCCTGGCGGGGGGCGCCGGTTCCGGCGGAGTCGTCGTCGTCGGTGGCGCCGCGCTTGGGCTTGAGCAGCAGCAGGGCCGCGCCGGCCAGGATGAGCAGCCCGCCGAGCACCATCAGCGGGATGGCCCACGGGGTGGACGTGTCATTCGGGAACGTCATCGAGATCGAGGACGGCGCCGGCTTGGTGCCGTCGGAGGCCAGCAGCAGGGACCAGTCGCCGTCGGCCGGCGGGGTCCACGAGTAGTTCAGCTCGCCGTTGGCGTTCTCGGTCGTCACCCAGAGGTCCGAGCCTGCCGGGGAGGGTGCCGTGGCTTCGCCGTCGGCGTGCTTGAGCTCCAGTGCCTTGCCGTCGTCCGAGACGCCGGTGACGGTGTTGTGAGCGGTCTTCCCGACCCACGCGTCGACGTCGTCCGGGCGGCCGGACGCGAGGGTGAAGTTGCCCTCGCCCTTGACCGTGATCTTTACCGTGCCGCCGTGCAGGGTGCGCAGCTTCTCGTCGATGACGGTCAGGGGGGCGGCGGTCCCGCCGGCGGGCGCGACGGCGGTGACGGTGGCGGGCGGGGCCCACACCGTCTTCTGGCCGACGCCGGCCAGCAGTGTCAGGAGGCCGAGCAGCACTAGTGCAACTGCAGTCTTGAAACGCAAAATATTACCTATCATCAGCGGACACGTAGCTTTAACAGTAACCGTTTTGTTACCTGCGAGTCAGATCGAGCGCCGTTCCGGTCCCTGCCCGGGACCCCTCCGGCTCCGCCGACCCGCCGTATGACAAGGCTGCTGATAGTGTTTGCGGTGATCGTCACACCCGGCCCGCAACCGCGGAGTTGCAGGGAAATACCAGAGAAAAAGGGCATTCAACGCAGTGACTGAACCCACGGATCCGTCCCCCTCGGGACACGCAGCCACCCAGGAATCCGGTAGCCAGCCACGCGGCCCGCTCGAGCCGGCCCCGCAGCACTCCGCCCCGCGGGCAGCCGCGGCCGGCTTCCTGATCTCGATGGCACGGCGCCTGCGCCAGCCGCTCCCCGGAGCCCAGCCGCGGCTGCGGTTCGAGATGCCCCCCGAGCAGGAGGAGTCCGAATCCGGCGCCGACAGCGGGAACACCGCGCGCTTCGGCGACCCGGGGCCCCGGATGTCAGCGCAGCACCCGCTCTATGTCGGCTTTTTGGGCACGGTCGGTGTCGGCGCCGCCCTGCTGGTGTACTGGATCGGCTCCCACACCACCCAGCTGCTGCTCTGGATCGTGACCGCACTCTTTATTGCCCTCGGCCTGGATCCGGTGGTCCGCTGGCTCGAGGGCCGGAAGGTGCCGCGTCCGGCGGGCATCCTGGTCTCGGTCGCCGTCCTGGCCCTGGCCGTCGCGGGCTTCTTCGCCGTCCTGATCCCCACGATCGTGCAGCAGGTGACGCAAATCGTGCAGGAGGCACCGCGCTGGGTTCAGGATTTCATCGACTCCGATTTCTTCCGCACGCTCGACAACCAGTTCGGCGTGCGTGAACGCATCAGCCAGGAACTCGAGAAGTTCGTCAACAACCCGGACGCCATGGGCGGCATCTTCGGCGGCGTTGTGGGCTTCGGTTCCACCGTGGCGAACGGCCTGTTCGGCGCCCTCATCGTCCTGGTCCTGAGCCTTTACTTCCTCTCAGCCATGCCGTCCATGAAGAAGTGGGGCTACCGGCTGGCGCCGCGCTCCCGCCGCGCCCGGGTCGAGGCGCTGTCCGAGGAGATCACCGGCTCCGTCGGCAACTACGTCATCGGCCAGGTCTGCGTGGCGCTGCTGAACGCCACTTTCGCCTTCATTGTGATGTCGATTGTGGGTGTCCCGTTCGCGGTGCTGCTCGCGTTTGTGGTGGCCCTGCTGGCCTTCATTCCGCTGGTGGGCGGCATGATCGCCGGCGTCCTGGTGACCCTGATCGCGCTCACCGCGGGCTGGCAGACGGCCGTGGTGTTCGCGATCTGCTACTTCGCCTACCTCCAGTTCGAGGCCTACTTCATCTCCCCGCGCATTATGCAGAAGGCCGTCGCGGTGCCCGGCGCGGTGGCCGTGATCTCGGTCATCGCCGGCGGTAGCCTGCTCGGCGTGCTCGGCGCCCTGATCGCCATCCCGACGGCGGCGGCGATCATGCTGCTGGTAAAGGAAATCTTCATCGTGCGCCAGGACAAGCACTAGGGTTTTTCGCGCCGGAAACGGACAGCCGCTGCGTGGATCGGAACTTGTCAACCTCCTTGAGACAGACCCGCTAGTT